>JAOZHP010000041.1 GCA_026014815.1 Candidatus Bathyarchaeota archaeon | reverse complement strand
GATCACCGTATCCTCGGGTTGCACCTCGATGTCCTCGGTTCCCCTGTTCTCGAACACGTATGTTAACGTGTAACTGTATCTGACCTGTTGCTGTGCATTGACGGGGGGCACAGCTAAAAGCAGCATGAATAGAATGAGTGCGCCTCCAGTCTTCAACGGGAATCAGAAAAAAGGGGTCAGCGAGCCTTAATTAGGTTCCCTATCAGCCAAGAATCTCCTTCACCCGCGTGACGATGATCTCGTCGTCACCCTCCAATAGATACTCGGGGTTGATGGTGATCTTGTTCTTGTAGTCTTTTATCAGGAACCCCGGCTCATACAGAGTCTCGATGATGATATCACCCTCCTTTAGCCTTGAGTGCAGCTCTCTGAGCGATACACCGGTTTCGGATTCATCCACCGTGATGTAAGCGAAGGGCGTCATTGGTAACCCTTCGTCGATGGTGGTCTCGTAGACTAAGCCTGCCTCAACACCGGGTATGGCTTCAAGTTTCTCTACGATGACCTTGCATTGGTCCTCCCACTGCTTGAAAGCCGCGTCGTCGTCTCTCTCAACGTAGATTCTGAGCGCCTCCACTAGGCCCATGATGGTCTCACGGCTCACCTTGGCAGCCCGACCGATACCGTCAAAAGGATAAGCCTGTAGATGAGCAAGCTTGATTAAGTCTGCTTTCCCGGCAAGTATCCCTGAGTTGTTGGGGCCACCCAGATGTTTTCCGCCGCTGAAAACCACGAGGTCAGCGCCCATCCCGGTGTAGTATTTGAGCATGCTTTTGGGTCTGAGGTCCGGGGCTGCGTCAACGATGACTGGTACGCCGTGGCTGTGAGCAACCTCTATCACAGTTTCAAGAGGCATGCCTCTGCCTCCTCTCACGGTATGGTAGTATGCCGCGGTATTCTCGGAGTCATATGCCATATCCAGTGCTTCTCGTGTTGGCTCGATCTCCCTCATCCTGCCCCCCGCTATGGATACGGCGTAGTCGTAGCTGTTCCTGTTGGGCTTCTGGACAATGAACTCGGTGCGTAATCCTTCGGTATCCAATGGCAGCTTTTTGTTGATGTGACTCCACTTTTCTCCCCCAAGTGGGTCATAGTTCCCCAGTTCAGTTCCCTTCATCATGCATGCAGCTGCTGCAAGTACCAGTGAGTTGACAGCTCCAGCAGTGGGAAGCCCTGCCTCTGCGCCGGTTGCCTCAGCTATCCGTTCTCCAGCCCACTTCTGGAGTACGGGTATCTGGATGAAGGCTCTGCTTGCCTCCTCCATCGCCTTGAATACTCGTGGATCAGGCTTTGAGCCGCCGAGACGTGTGAGGCACGCCGCTGCGTTGATGACGCGTTTCAGTCCATGTTTCTCGTAAGGGTCAGCCATTTCACGTATATTTCCGGAGTGGAGGTATAAGGAATAGTTGCTTGGTGAGCGTTCACTGTAATCGTTAAATCAACGTTGAATTCATCAATGAGTGATGCTAACTGAGAAGACCTTCAACACCGGCGAGGTGACGCTGAACTACGTGGAGGGACCGGACAACGGTCCATCCCTCGTGATCCTACCTGCTTTCGATAACAGGTGGCAGAGCTACATCTCGATAATCAGTCATTTGAAGCAGGGATATCACCTTTACGGACTGGACGCTCGTGGACGGGGAAAATCGGGTCGAGTCCCAGATAGGTACCAGCTATTACCCCAAGTCGAGGACACAGCAGCGTTTCTCAGGGAGGTTATAGGGGAGCCGTGTATCCTCTTCGGGCACTCTAATGGGGGATGGGCAGCCATGGGCTGCTTGAAAAAAACTCCTGAATATCTCAAAGCGGTCATCATCGGAGATGCATCAGTAAACCTCCCTGCGCTCATCGAGAGCGGGAAGACCGAGGAGGAGAAAGAGGGAAACAAATGGTTCCAAGACTGGGCTGGGAGACCCGTGGAGGAGCTAACTAGGGTCCTCAAGGAGAGGTACCCTGAGCGGGAGATGAGTTACATAGAGATGAGGGCAGTGACCTTCAGCCAGTGCGACCCCAAGATATACAGCGACTGGGTGGAGGGAAGACTCGACAGATACTTCGATGGAGTATCCATGGAGAATTCACTGAGAGAGGCAAAGTGCCCCGTCCTCATAGTTCAGGCGAACCCTGAACGAGGGATGATACCAGATAAGGATGTTAAATGGGCTCTGTCACTGAACCCGAAGGTCAGACATGTCTACATGAGTGAGGTTGACCACTGGCTAGGAATCCAAGACAACAAGGAGAAACTGTTCTTGGATGCAATCAGCTCATTCCTTAACTCTTTAAATCCTGAATAAAAAAGGGGAGTTTTTTACTCCGTGTGGACCCTGAACAGGTCGATGTCGCCCTGTAGGTAAGGCATGAAGTTCTCCACGGCTTTCCTCACGTCCTTGGACTGGGTGATGTACCTGCCCACTATGAGGATGTCTGCGCCATTCTTTAACGCAATCTCTGCGGTGTGCGGTCTTATGCCTCCAGCGACTGCGATGAGCAGCTTCTTGCCCTCGAAAGCCTTCCTTATCTCAGGGATGTAGCCCCATCTTGGCTCACTGGTCTTCTCTGTGTCTATCGCTCTGTGCAGTATCACTCCGTCGGGCAGCGACTTCAAGCCCTTGAGCTTCTCTACGGGGTCTTCCACCTGCATCATGTCAAGGAAGCTGTAGATGCCCAGGCGCCTTGCCTCGTAGACGAAGTCATCAATGGTGGCCGTGGATGCTGCACCTGCGCAGCAAACCGCGTCCGCTGTTTCCTCGAAAGCCATATCCACCTCGACTTTTCCCACGTCCATGGTCTTCAGGTCGGCGATGATGAAGGCATCAGGCGCGAACTCACGCATCTCACGGATGACGCCTACGCCGCTCTTCTTGATCAAAGGTGTGCCCGCTTCCAGTAACAGGTTGTCACTCTTTGGGAGCATGCTTACCACCTTTTTGACTGCCTCGATTCCAGGCAGGTCAAGTGCGATCTGTAGGTATGGTGGTCTCCATAGTCGTGGTGGCCTGAAGGTCATCATGGGGTGTTTCGCCCTGTCTTTGTCGTACAGGATTTTCTCCCATGGGGGGTAGTTCTGGAGTGCACGGCTGATGCAGAGTTTGGTTGCGCTGTAGTTGTACTGGTATATGCGTCGCTCGTCCTCAGCCTCGGGGTGAATGAACACGCTTGCTACGACCACCCAGTCATCGATCAGGTGCATCGGTATGATGCCTTCCTCGACGCTATCCGCCACGGCTTTGGCGACTGCGGCCTGAGCTGGACCGAATATCTTACTGGCGTCAGTCATGTTCTTGACGGTGACCTTGGGGATGATGACGGCATGTGGCTTCGGGGGTAGGTTGGGTCTTATGACCGCGAGGAGCGGTGTGTGACCCATTGAAAGGTTGCTCAAGGCTCTGGTGAAGGCGTCACCAACCTTGCCCTGCTTGTCTCCTATGAGAAGGTCCACGTGGGCTACCTCGTTGCCGGTTCCCACCAGCGCCTCGCCGATGTAGAAAGCACCTCCCGGCGCGGTTGTCTTGTAGCTAAAGTTTTCTATGCTGGCTCTCACGGCCTCACTAACGGAGCTGAAGCGTCCCTGGGCAACGAGTTCCTCTAGAAACTTGTACTGTTTCTGGGTGATGCGTCCCGGTGCCCTCACTAGGCCTTTGTCTTCACTCAAATCAATCAACGGTTATGACCGCTGCGAACCAGTATTTAACGTTTTACTTGGTCTGTGACCTCCCTGTGTCACTGAAAACTCAATCTAAGCCTTAAAAATGGGTGTATAAAGCTGTGATAGTGCGCTCTGTGTCACAGCAATGCAGTGATAGTTATAGTTATCTCCTTATCCTCGGCTAAAACAGCAACGAAGTCCGTATCTATGTCACATGCAGCCTTGTCGGCGCCCACCATGAGAGTTCGTTCGCAGATGTAGTTACTCTTTCGTGTCACTATATCCTTTGGGTGTTCAAATGTGAGTCCCGGATGTCCTTTCCCTGTGACCTTGAACACGTGTCCACCGGTCTCCAGTGTCATGGTTATCTCGGCGTCGTGGCTCCTTGCTGCTTTTTTGAACTCGGGAGGTAGGTCAATTATCCCTTTCTCGGCGGCTATTGCTACAATACAGTTTCCTCTCGGTGTGAGGTGTGTCTCCGTGGTGGTCATGACTGTGGTTTTATGGGTGGCTTTGACGTTGCTGTGACCACGTGCCTTGAAGCTGAATGACTGCTTCATACATGGTCCACCGTTAGAGCCCCATTATCCTGATGAGTCCCTTTTTTATTATGCCCGTGAGGCTGGGGTCAGGCTCCTTCCGTAGCTTGTATAGCTTCAGGTCCTCGATGGCGAACCGGATGTCCTCTGAGATGAAGTGGTACGTGAAGACACCCGCCAAGGTGCCCACGATAAACATGAAGTTTGCGACTGGGATGGCTCGTTTGAAGAAGTACACGACCGCTAAGGCGAGGGCTGCAATGTGGCTGCGTCTGAGGTTACTCCTGTGCCTGTACACGAATGTGCTTATCTCGCTCGCAATAAAGCCGACCCCGAAGCCCACCAGGTTCAGCCAACCCAGTGCGCCACCCAGAAGTGCCAGTGCGGCGCTGAGTATGCCTCCAGGGTACTCTATCTGTCTGTTGACGGGTATCTCGGTGAGTGTGTAGGCTCGTCGCATGAACTTGGTCTTCCCGTACCGCTGCAGGTACCATGAGAGGTTCCAGTCCTCGGCTCGCTTAGCGCCGGCGTAGCCCGGTGACTTGAGGTAAACGTCCTTCCGGTACGCCATGTTGGCACCCTGGTATAACCCGAGGAAGCCTTGAGTGAGGCTGCTTATCCAGCAGTAGAACCTGCTAAGCTGGTTCCTGTTGATGGGCCTGAAGGCTCCACCTACCGCGACTACGTTGGGGTCCTCGAAGGGCTTGATTAGCTCAGTGATCCAGTGATGGGGAGCGACGCAGTCGGCGTCAGTGGTTACTATGATGTCCCCCGTGGCCTCGTGGACACCGAAGTCCCTCATCTCGGCTAGGCTGTAGCCGGGTTTCACGTAGACTTTGTCGCAGTGTTCACGTGCTATCTCTGGGGTGCGGTCTACGCTGCCGTTGTCTATGAGAATTAGCTCTACTTGTTGGTCTTGGCGTCGTATGCTCTTTAGGCATTCCTCGATCATCCCTTCCTCGTTCAATGCTGGGATTACGACGCTGACCTTCATTCCACCGCATAGGTTTTTCTACGAATTATATAGTTTTCCTATTCTCATCCGATAGTATGGAGAGCGTATTCTTGAACCATTACAGCTGTGCCGGTAACGTCTCGCTGGTTATAGCATCGTCTCGATGCGCGGCGATTGTTTCTGAGGCGTTGTTTCATCGGGGAAAACATTTAAGAAACATGTAGTGCCTTGATTGGAAGTGCCGGGCTGGTAGTTCAGGGGTATGAATGCTTGGTTGGCAATCAAGAGGTCGGGGGTTCAATTCCCTCCCAGTCCACCACAAATTTCAATCTAATCCGTATTGCATGAAGAAATCTATGAGCTTCGTAGGTGCGAAGAGTCAGGGTTATTGAATAAAAAACAATGATTCGATAATCCGTTATTTAGAGTAATAGATCAAAGGCTTCATCCCTTTTTATGGAATATACACTATCAAAAGCTATTGTCAGAGGTTCAGAAAACGAACTCTCAAAATATATCCCATGTACCTTTTTACCTGCATCATCTTTGACGGCATTGATGACTGGAATCAAGTCAGAATCACCTGTAAGCAGATATGCTACATCGTAGTGATTCTCATAGGCTTTTGATAACATATCTATGGCGATCAGTGTATCGATTCCTTTCTGTTTGTAACCACCTTGTTTTGAACTTTTTATCATGGGGATTGTTTTCACCTGAACATCTCTCATCATTCGTAACTTGTCGTGGTAGCTACGAATCAAGCTATGTTTGGGATCATCAGATTCACCATCATAATAATAGATTCTAATCAAGTCGGCTCTAATGCTCGATAAGAAACGTTCACAGGCTTTACCGAAAATAGTTTGAAGATTAGCTTCGTACAAAGACATCTTTTCATCTCCAAGAAACTTCATTCCAGCTAGATTTTTTTCCATTTGAGTTCTTAGATATCCACCATCGACAAACATCATTACTTTTTTAATTAAGGTCAATGGCGCACCTGATGATATTGGCATGAAGTATCAAATCATTCTGACATAATAAAGAATACCTCATTAAATTAGAAACCTGAGGGCTTCGCAGAAGGTATCTTATTGTGTGTGATAATCGGATAAAAAAACATCATTGTTCATCAAGTAGAGCATTTTCAATGTTAGTAAGCAGAGAGTCAATTTTGTTTGGGTTTTCAATGTCTTTGAAGTCTATGTGGATGAAATGGTCAAATGGGTAGCAGATGGATTCTGCGTGACTAGGAGAGATTCCAAGTCGATCTCTGACATAGAGCATGATCTGAACTGTGGTTGGATTTGATTTCTTAATGTGAAGTGCGTCATATGACCTAGTTTTGAATTGGTCTGTTACAGCTGATCTGTGTTTGATCTCAATCGCAATCGAACGGTCAGGTCCTGAGACTAGTATATCGTTCCTGTGAGATAATATGGTACCATTTGGGAGATCATAGTCAAGAGTTCCTTCAGCGACACATATATAATCACCATTTTTCTCGTCAAACCTGAAAGAGCTAATCTTTCCATCAAGTTCTGGTTGTTGACCGAAGCGAATGTCGAGGACTTTCATGAAGTAATCTCTGATTTCTTTCTCAGTCATCTTTTATTTTAGAACGAATTTTTCCTTTTTTGTTTTGACTTTGACATTTGTCTCGGATATGTCTAATAAGTACCTGTATTCCGAGGGAATGTCATCTTTATCTGGGCTCAAAGGAGCCTCCAATTTTGTTTCATGAACTTCATCCCCAACCTTGAATACACGATATTTGCCCCATCCAACTTTTGTAAGATATCTGTATGCCTCTGGATTTTTTTTCGTACTCGCAACACAGTAAGTGCTAATATGGGTAGACACTCCGCTTCTCTTGTCATTAAAAAGATCTTTTATCAGGTCAGTCAGTTCTACTTTACTGAAACTTTCCGATTCTTGGGATAATGATTTGGATACTATCCAGACTTCAACATGAATAGGCAAGGACAATCTAGTGACACGCTCCAATCAATTGTTTATATTTATATAACAAATAAAGCAGTTTCATCTAATCAGTGATCGTTATGTTGCTAATTGAGAATCTAGAAGCATTCTATGGGAAAAATAGATTTATTGATAAGGCTTTGTTGGTTGAATCGTTTTTCAGATCAAAAGATAATGTTGCACTTTCTGACCCCGAAACCGTAGTCAACTGGTTGAAACAAGTAGTCATGGGGAGAGAAGATAATTACGGCGTGTATTGCATCTATAATTCAACCAGGAACGAGGCTTTGTATGTTGGAAAGAGCAAAAACATTGCGAAAAGATTAAGACAGCAACTTATCGGTTCAAAAAATAGAGAAACTGGTATACGACGATACACAAGATTATTTCTGGGAGTAATAAAGAAAGAAAACAACATTTTAGAAAAAGAATATAATGACATGAGTGATGAGGAAAAGAAACAACAAATTTCGTTATTTAATGATGTTATTTATGCTCCAAATATATACTTGAAGATATGTTTCACAAATGATCACATTGAAGCTCTTGTTCTTGAAGAAACTTTGATAAAATATTATAAAGGAAAAAATCAGTGCAAATATAATTATTTTATTTAGAGCGGTAATTAAAATGAATTTTAATAGACAGATTATCAAACTTTGGGAAGACTACATTGATGAACTAGCTAGATGGTACGGTGAAAGTGCTATCCTAGCACCGATGCTCTACCCTGAGCTATCAAAGAACTCACTTCTAACCATTGGAATCAACCCCTCTTTCTCAGAAGTTGGAATAAAGAAACTATTAAAAAAACATTCAAAAGAAGAACTAGAAAAAATAATGGATTCAAACCCTGAACCAGTTTTTTGGAAATATTACAGCTTTACAAGCAGAAAAAATAATCTTCCATCCTGGATAAATTACGAAAAACTAGCAAGAGCCAAATACTCTTACTATAACCGTTTCAAAGAAATAACCAACCTTGTGGGCATGAATTGGAGTCATATTGACCTATATTTTCTACGAGCAACCAAACAAGATAAATTCCTAGAAAAAATCAAAGATTACACTCAATTTGACTGTGCCCAGCTAAAACTCACCAAGCAGATTGTTGAAGATTTAAAACCAAAGCTTATCCTTGTGGCAAATGCTCATGCAGCCTCTAGGTTCAAATCATTATACAAAAATAAAATTCATTGGGACGATGAAAAGGGATGCTATTTCACCAAAATCGGAGATAATTTAACTACAACTCATATCTCAGGACAACTCACTTACATGGATAATGAATCATACAAACGCCTCAAATGGGTAATTAAGAACGCTCTAGGGTAAAACGGTGAATTCCTCCCAGTCCATTATTTTAGATAATTGCTTGAGTGGTTAGCCATAACTGGACCAGCGATACAAGAAAAATCGAGTATAACAAACCTTGTAAGACGGCGGACATGAACTCGGGGTGTCCCTTACGGATGAAGTAGGTGTGTATCGTGAAAGCAAATATTCCTCCAGCACCGTGAACCAAGGAAAGGATGTAACCTGTAGAGGTTCCCTCAATGATCTGAAGTAAACCGATTAGGATCATCGTGACTAGGGGTATATGTAGTAGAATGAACCCGGGTTCGCCTCCGGGTAACCCGAATAACTCCCATCCGTTCAGTAAGCGGAGTCGATCTCGTGGACTATGAGGAAAACCGAGTTAATCAGGTACAACCACAGTAACTTATCGAACATTTTTTTCCAGTTAATCCATCATTGTTGCTCTGTTAGTTCATGTTATCCTTACTTACGTCACCTACACGTTAAATCCGTGTTTAGCTTGATATGATTTTGATACTGTATGAGTGACGACGTTAAAGGAGTCATCACGTGGCTCTACTACAGGGACCTGCCTCGCGCAATGAAGTTCTACGAGAAAGTGATGGGTTTCAATATGGAGGTGGATCAGGGCTGGAGCAAGATCTATAAGATCAGAGACGGCGCATACGTGGGCTTGGTCGATGGTGCCCACGGATATCATAAGGCTAACAACATCAAGCCAGTGATCCTGTGCCTGAATGTCCTTGACGCTGACGCGTGGCACCGGAAGCTGAAAGATAACGGTTTGGAGATGGAGGAGTTGCCCCGTGAGTCGGAGCGCCTCAAGGTTAGGGTCTTCATGCTCAAGGACCCTGAGGGATACACCATCGAGATACAGGAGACCCTCCTCGGTGGGTTAAGCATCTAGGGTTTCCCTGTTTTTTGTGGCGCTTTTTAATAATAGAGTCAACGACATGGTATCCATGAAGTCGGCTTTAATGGTGTGGGGTGGATGGCCCGGCCATGAACCTAAGCAATGCGTGGACATCTTCGCTCCATGGCTTGAGGAACAAGGATACAGCGTCGAGATCACTGAATCACTAGATGTGTTCCTTGACGAGGAGAAAATGAGTAAACTAAGTCTGATTATTCCGGTCTACACTCAGGGCGAGATAACTAGAGAACAGGAAAAAGGGTTACTGGACGCTGTAAAGGGCGGCGTTGGTATCGCGGGTTGGCATGGAGGCATGGGTGACAGCTTCAGGTGGAGCGTCGAATACCAGTTCATGGTGGGTGGCCAATGGGTGGCTCACCCAGGAAACATCATCGACTACATGGTCAACGTAGTGAAGCATGATGACCCCGTTATGGAGGGCATCAAGGACTTCAAGATGCACAGCGAGCAGTACTATATGCACGTAGACCCCAAAGTCGAAGTGCTAGCTACCACGACCTTTGGCGGTGAGTATGCACCATGGATCGAGGGAACCGTCATGCCTGTAGTATGGAAGACTATGTACGGTAAAGGCAGAGTGTTTTACTCATCTCTCGGGCACGTCGCCAAGGAGTTTGATGTACCTGAGGTCAAGATAATCGTTCAGAGAGGAATGCTCTGGGCGTCACTATAGGAGAATGAGATGAAACCCGTAAAAGTAGGATTAGTAGGCAGCGGCTTCATCAGCGGCATCTACCTAGAGAACAGCAAGATCTTCAACAGCTTCGACATCGTGGCATGCGCCGACCTCATCATGGAGCGCGCCGAGGGGAGAGCCGAGGAGTACGGCATCCCGAAGGCGTGCAGCACTGAAGAGATCATGGCGGACCCTGAGATCGAGATTGTGCTAAACCTCACTACACCTGACGGACACTATGAGGTAGCCAAACAGGCGATAGAAGCAGGTAAATCAGTTTACAACGAGAAACCCCTCGCCATCGAACTCACAGATGGAAAAAGATTAGTGGACACAGCAAAGAAAGCAGGCGTATTAGTAGGCGGTGCACCTGACACCTTCCTCGGAGGAGGAATACAGACCTGCAGAAAACTCATCGACGACGGATGGATCGGTGAACCCATCGCAGTGAATAGCTTCCTCACCAACCACGGCCACGAGAGCTGGCACCCAGACCCCGAGTTCTACTACAAGAAAGGAGGCGGACCCATGTTCGATATGGGTCCATATTACCTGACAGCGTTGGTTAACCTCATGGGGCCGATAAAGCAGGTAAAAGCGTCCACGAGGGTAACTTTCCCTGAGAGAACCATCACCAGTGAACCCAAGTATGGCTCAAAGATCAAGGTGGATGTACCGACTCATATCGTTGGCATCATGGACTTCCATAACAACGCCACAGGCTCCATTCTCACAAGCTTCGACGTGTGGGGAGCCCAGCTGCCACGTATTGAGATCTATGGAACCCTCGGAAGCCTCAGCGTACCAGACCCTAACACCTTCGGTGGCCCCGTCAAGGTCTACCTGCCCGAGTACAAGGAGTGGCGGGACGTGCCCATTAGTCATGGCTACACCTTCAACAGCAGGGGCATAGGAGTCGCTGACATGGCTAACGCGGTAAGATCAGGGCGTCCCCACAGAGCAAACGGCGACCTAACCTACCACGTGCTTGAGGCTATGCATGCTTTCCATACCGCAGCCGATACAGAGAAAACATTAGTACTGGAAAGTAGCGTTGAAAAGCCTGCGCCACTGCCCCTTGGATTAATCAAGGGATACATAGATCCCTAATAAAAAACGAATAAGGGAATGGTCTCCACCACCATTCCGAGTTCATTTTCTCTACATCCACAGTCAACAGGCGTGTTGTGGCCGGGCATGTCCACTGGGTCGATTACGTTGAGGTCCACGTGGAGTACAATAGTATCAGGCCAACAAAGGTGGACACGGGAGGAGTATCTTCCTGAGGATCTGAGTTTAATAGGAGTTTTCTCGCCGGTCTGGAAAAAGCAGTATCAAAGAAACATAGGCATCGAATAGTGGCCCACGTGGGCCAGTCCTGCCACTTCTTCTAGGTGGAGTTTAACTGTAAATGTTAGAGTGCCCCATGTTGTGTAGTGTAGAAATTCCAGTACTAGAGACCTAATTGTGTCTAGTAGGTGAACTATTGACGTGCTCATCCTTTAGCAAACAAGAATATGAGGTTTCTAGAGTAGTTGATACAACTTTTGAACCATATTTTGCCAATCAATATTGAGTGTTATTGTGAGCAAAGGAACTATCATTGATAATCCCAATTGTATCATCTCTCTAAAGTCTATAATCCATTCAGGCATGTTCTCGATTTCTTTTATAACAGTCATTATTGAAAGTAAATTTAATAATTGTTTGTTGGTCATTTTTTGGTTAGTTAATTTTTCATAATTTTTCTGATATAATATATTTAGTTTCTCTATTTCTGCCCGTTTTGATCTCCTAATTGATGATGTTAACATATATTGCGGTAATATATATGAAATCATTAACACAATGATGTAAGCTACAACGGTAAAAAGAATGAGGACATTATATAATTTAATAAACGCGACGTATAAAAGCCCCGTAAATGTTAATATAATTGTTGCTAGATTAATATAAAACTTAGCTATATGTAGTATATCCTGTTTTGTATTAAACAGCATATATCTAACATCTATTTCATGTTTAAAGAACTCATATGACAGATATAGATGTGAAAGAAATCCAAGAATGCCAAAAGAAATAAATATTATAGTAAAACCAAATACAAAATAAGCATATAACATAATGATTAGTGACACTTTATTATAGACCATATTAAACAATAACTGTAATATTATGAAACAAATAATGGCGACAAAAGATAGCATATAAGGGTTAAGAATAATATTAGTCCAAGTGCGTAGTATACTATCAAATTCTCTGTTATCTAACGTTGTTATTTTTTTAATCCTTTTAAGAACTTCGGGGTAATTTATTACAAACCAAGCTTCAATATTAAACCCTAAAAATAAAGCCAGAAAATATATATTAACCCAGTTATTATTGAAATATATTAACGTTAATGAGTTATATGGAACAGTAATTATTCTACCTATATATAATAAAAAACATATTTTAAAGTTTAACCATATAAGATTGCCCTCATATTGATTGTAAAGACTATATACTAAATGATTGAATCTTACACCTTCAATTAATTCCTGTGATGAAAATAGGTATTTTTGTAAACTTTTCATTCTTTAAATTAGTTTGACCTTAAATAAAAAATGAATGATTTTCAGCAATACGAGTTTACTAGGCCTAAGAAAACCCTCAATACCGCCTTTATTTTATCATACCTCTACGAAATTAGCCATTCTATACGAGGTGATGCATTTGTGTTACACACACGTAACACTTAAGCGGTGACTAGCACCATTCAATGGTGAAGGCGTTTTCAGGAATGATAAGCAGAGAACAGGCCAAGATGATAGCACTAGAGGATGTTAATGATTGGAAATATGTTAAAAATGCTAAAGTCGAATCGATAGAAAAAATTCACAAAGAGGATGATGAATTCTCACATTGGGAGGTGAAAGGAATATTTGTGTGGAATGAGGTGCTTTCTGGTTCTTTTATAATTAGCATCCTTGAAGATGGAACCATTAAGGAGCCTGGCGCTTCAGCTGCATATCCGGTTCCAGAGGGTAGAATCGTCCCTGGCCCGCACAATCGTAAGTCGTAAACGGTGATGCCTAGTTGCTGTATATACGCGGCATCTTGGTCGCAGATGTGTGCGTAAACAGTAACGGAAGCTATGTTTCTTTGGTAGGATGAGAACGATATCGTAAGCTTTAATCGGTGATGCACTTGCGCCACACACACCCCAACACGCGCTCATAAATTTTAAACGGATATACCTACCATTGCTCGGTGGGGAGGGCTAGGGGCCTAATGGAGCCATCAGATCCTAGATATTGGGGATATCGTTGCAGGGAGGGGCTGGAAACGGCTCTAACTTCCGCTCGACCAGTCGGGCATCCTGCTCCCGGGGTTTTCATACCCTTGCTCCAGGGCTGGCAACACTCCCTACTTCTCTTAAAACACCTCCAAAGCATAAGTGATTACTAAAAATAGGGGGAATAACCCTACTCATACATTAGTTACACACCGGATCTTTATGTGTATCAACCGGAGAAATTCATGGAATTAAAAGCAGTTTACTGGAAAACACCTACCACCAGCTAAACCGGGGGCTTACTTCAGCCAGTCAGCGAGGGTAACCTGTTTCGTGTTAAAATGATCAACTGTGGTCACTATGTCTCGTTTCTCTAGGCTCTGAATCGTTCTATGTGTTTTGACGCGGGTGAAGTCAAGCTTGTATGAGATATCCTTCTGTAGCATGGTTCCTCCCTCAGCTACGAGCGTCTCCACTACTAGTTTCTCGTTCTCGTCGAGGAGCCGCATCGCCACTTCAAGCGGTCCATCGACGTGATCTGCCTCCTCTCTAGCCTTCTCTACCTCTTGCTTAATGCTCTGGGGCTTAACCCGGGTTTGCCGGAGGTAAAGCACTATGATCACCGCTAGGAGAATCACTATGATAACGAGGTACAGTGTTTGGTTAGATTGGATATGCATCTGATCCATTGGCCACATTGGAAACGTGGGTTCCTGTTGTACAGTCAATCCGTGGATGCTCATTATTCAAAAGCAAAAACGCGTCGTAGTTATTATACTTGTATAAAAAAGTACATTCTATCCAGCTGTGATAAACTATTTATCGGTCACTTCACATGGGGTTCTGAGACCAAGAGATGCAGAGAGAGCTTCGATTCTACTACCCGGTACCAAAATTCCCTAGTGTATCCGTAACGGGAGCCAGCTGCGACCTCAAATGCAACCACTGTATGGGTCACTATCTGCAGCACATGCCTGACGTCAGCGACCCCGAGAAGCTCAAAGAGTTCTGCGTCAAACTTGAACAGAGAGGAGGCGTCGGGTTACTCGTGAGCGGAGGCTCAACCAAGGAGGGACAGGTACCCTTGAAGCCCTTCATATCAACTCTAAGATGGGTCAAGGACAACACAGACCTCATAGTGAACCTCCACACCGGAATGCTTTCGAAGACTGACGCAGAGGACATCGCTTCAACAGGGATCGATATCGCGTCAGTGGACCTCGTCGGAGACAGTGAGACATTGAAGCAGGTGTACGGGTTGGATGCTTCCGTCGAGGAGTACGGTGAGACACTCAGGAACCTGAAGGAGGCAGGCGTACTCCAAGTTGCCCCACACATCTGCGTTGGACTACACTACGGTGAAGTACGAGGCGAGTACAAGGCACTTGAAGTAGCCGCAAGCATCGAGCCAGAGGTCATCGAGTTCATCAGCCTGATACCCACACCCGATACACCCATGGCGGACGTCAACGCACCTGCAATCGATGACATTGTTGCTCTAATCAAGGAAGCGAAAAAGGTGAGCCCAGGCAGTGACATCGCCCTCGGCTGCATGAGAAGCAGAGGATACAAGACTCAGCTAGAGCAACAGGCAATCAAGGCAGGCGTTGATAGAATCGCGTTAGCCTCAAGATCTACTGAGAGATGGGCAGAGAAACAAGGCTACAAGGTTAAACGTATCGACGGCTGCTGCGCCACCCCTAGAAGCCTTGAGGATAGGCTGATTCGGAAGCCTCCTATCCAGTGAATTCGTGTAAATATCATCAAGCTTGTTGAAGTATAAGAAAAAAAGTAATATTATAGAAAACGGTTATAAATATTATAATATATATTATATTATAATTTTTAATGGTAAATTTATTGTATAATAGTTAATTTGATTACTTTAACAAAGTCCTCAGGAGAAACACCGAAAAGCGAGACTTTATTCACGTAAAAGAACCGCTCGACTCTGTCCTCAATCTCATCTGTCGGTGAGTTACAGAGAGCGGCCTCAAGGTCAATTATCGCGGCCTCGGGATGCATAAAAAAGTCACCGCTTATCTTCACGTGAACCAGTACGCCGTTCTTTTCCTCCACCTCAGCGGTAAGCAGTTTGCCGCCTGGAACCTTGTACTCTGCTGTCCTCATCTCTGGAACACCCACTCCTTGCTGCTGTACTTCTCATGGAGTTCATTCACAAGTTTCTTCTCGCCGCTCGTCAACTCCCCTGCCTCTAGCTTGATTTCGAGGGTGTTCTCGAACCCGTGAATCAAAGCCTCTCTGCTCTCGTCGAAGCTGATGTCTCTCTCCAAGTATCTGCGGAGGTTGGTTACACGCTCCTCCACTGCCTGGATGAGCTTGTCACTGATCTTGACGTCGCTGACCCTGAGCACTTGGAACATTCGCCTGATATCACTGTCCACGAGGATGGTGCCATGCTGTAGGATCACGCCGTGGCGCCGCGTCTGTGCGTTACCACTGATCTTCTTACCACCGGCAACAATATCATTAACAGGCTTGAACTCCGATTCCACACCCAGCTCCTTCAAACCGTTAACTATGGCGCCACAGATGAGTTCATAGCTGGCTAAGATATCTCTCGGCATCTTTGGGTGGTTAGTGGGGGCTACGAGGCTGTAGGTGATCTCGCCGTTGTAGTCATGGTAGACTGCTCCACCGCCCGTGATACGCCTGATGACGTCCACTCCGTACTCCTTGCAGGCGTCTAGGTTCACCTCTTTCGTTATGCTCTGGAAGTATCCGATGCTTACCGCGCTTGGGTTCCACCTGTAGAGCCTGATGGTGTTGGGGGTGCCTTCCTTGATGCGGGCCATGGCTATCGCCTCGTCTATGGCCATCTGTGTGGGCGCGTCCTCGATGCGCATGTCTATGAGTCTCCAAGTCTCAGTCATCTTGTTCAACTCCGATTAATCTTAACTCTGTTTTTACTTCTTCGCCGCTGAGTGGCCTCGGGTAATTATAGAAAGGGCCACTGGGTCGCTCATTGTAGAAAGGCCTGTTGCATCCTGGGCACCCAGTTGTCCTGAATGCCTCCCCGTCACTCAACGCCTCGGCTAGATCAACGTCACCGTAACCGGTTATCCTGCCTTCATCACTGAACTGGATGTCTGATAACCGCGCCTTACGGTGAACTATGAGGTAACGAGCAGCCTGGAGACGTCTGTAGCTGTCCACCGGTGGCTGCGGTAGATGCTCTAGCCGTGTGCCCTTCAGTGGCGTGAACGCGAACAACACCGGCATAATCTTCAGGTTGTGGAGTCGTTGAATCAGCTCGACGACATCACGCTCAGTCTCCCCAAGTCCAACGATGATGTTGCTACCAACATGGGTCTCACCGAATATCTCCACCGCTGTTTGTAGTGCCTTGAAGTGGTTCTTCCATCGGTAGGATGCTTTAACGCCTTTGCCTTTCACCTTGTCGAATATCTCTGGTGTGGAGCCGTCGAGGGGTATCCCGATGCGGTCAGCCCCTGCGTCCTTCAGCTCCTGTAGTGCCTCGGGGGACACGGGGCAGATGTCAACGGACACGGGTAGCTCTGTCTCCCGTCTGAACAGCTTCACTAGGCTCAATGTGTCCTGAAGGAATCCGGGGTAGATGATAACTTGGACGCAGATGCGTTCAAGCACGTTCATGGCTGGGTTCCTGAAGCCTTCTAACACAGATTCAAGGGTGAAGTCCGGCCATACAACGCGGCTCAGGTGTTCCTTGTCCGCGGTGTGATCCCGCGCCTGAGCACAGAAGGCGCAGTTAGCGGTGCAGCTGCCCTCTGTGTAACTCATGATGTACGCTGTGGTGGGTGGCACTGCGAGCCTGTACTTGAGGAGCCCCAGCACTGACGCTGTTCCTACGCTTACCCTGAGTCTATCCGGTGCCAAGTCAAGAAGGAAGGGAGATCAGGGGATAATAAGTTTCTTACTTGAGCCCAAAGATGGTTAAAAGCTCGTTAAGGGCTGAGATGTATGTGACTTTCTCGGGGTCGTAGTCACTGTGGTTTTCGCTGGTGTACTGGCCCCATCTGCCGTTGTCCTCGGGTCTCTGGATTAAGACGGGGTGAACCCCCGCGTTGATTGAGCCTTGAACATCGACATCCATGTCACCGACATACACCGCCTCAGAGGAGAGGATGCCTGTCTGCCTGAAAGCCACATCAAAGATCTCAGGCAGAGGCTTAGCTACACCTACATCATCTGATACGACCACGGTGTCGAAGAGGTGACCCATCTTTAGCTCTTCAAGTAGCTCTGTGATTCTGGGGGTGTGCTCCCAGTTGGTGATGAGCCCTACTTTGTATTGTTTCTTTATTGCGCTCAACACTTCCTCGGTCTCTGGGTCCAGGTACATGTCACGGTGCCATACACGTATTATTCTGTCCACGAAGGGACGTAATTCGTCCCGAGGCATGGGTAACCCTAGGTTACCGCATAGCTGCATCACTCGTCTCTCGAAGAGGGATAAACCGGGGGCACTGTACTCTGGTTCAGGGCTGTCAAAGAGTTGGCTGAGAACCTTCCTGAACTCTATAAGGTCCAGCTGTGCTCCTCTGTTTTTCATGGCTTCGTGAAATGCTTGTGACCACTCGTCCCACGCCTTGTCCACGTCGTCTGAGAGTAGAAGGGTGCCGTGGAGGTCGAAGAACACGCCCTTGATGTGGTTCATTTCACTGAAAAAGTGGATGGGGTGTTAAAAGAGTTGGGCTAGATCCACTTGGACCCGTCGTAGTCGGCTACGGCGAGGACCTCGCTCTGAGCCTCCACGAGTCCCGAGACTCTGCAAGCGTAGATGAGTCCGTCGCATGGCGCCTTGATCTGCTCAAGCTCCTTGAAGGAGTAGGGGCTGTTGACCGTGCCCAGGACCTCGCCTTCAGTTACCTCGCGGGGCTCCTTGCCTACCCCAACGTCACCGGCTACCATGTCGGTTACGAAGTATCCTCCCACCGTTGACCTCACGTGAGGTGCTTTCACGAAGTAGAACTGTTTCTCGGGTACATCAGGCTCACCTTCCAGCATATCTAGGTGCTTCATGACGTTGATGCTGCCTTTGACGGCCATGTTCTCGCATTCCTTCTCGAAAGGCTCACCGTGGCCTCCGCCCCCGATCTCTGGTACGATGGATGGTATCCCCAGCTTCCCAGCGTATCTAGTCATAGGCATGAAGGAGCCGGCGCTTATGCTGCCAGGTGGATCATGCAGTACTCCGAGGCCGAACACTTTAGCCATCACCTTGGATTTCTCGTCCAGATTGAAGAGCATCTTCTTGAGAGCCATTCCCCTCATCTGGCCGTGATAATCCATGATGTGGGTGCACAGCGGTATCACCTCATCGGAGAGCAGAGCAGCCATCCTCATGGTGAGGCTGATATCGGTGCTCACCATGCTGCCGAAGAGGGGAGTATTCCGTTTCCCGGGGAAAACCCTGTTCATGTTGGCAAAATCCACGGTTTCCTCCGGTGGATTCGGGGTCTGCCTAGACATGTGCTGGAAGGCGTAAGGGTTAGCGACAGGCACCGCCACAATGGTGCCCTTCAATTCAGATGGTTCTATGTCCTCTACGAGTCTTCGTAGGACTCTATTCTGGTAGTACTCTGAGCCATGAATGTTGGCGAATAAGCCCATTACGGGTCCTTCCTTCTCTCCGTGCACTACGTGTACGGGGATTGATAGGTCGCTGCCGTTGAGCATTGGGGCGACTTTGATGCTGAAATAGTCCCGGCTCCCCCGTGGAACCTTTTTTCCATGTATTTTGAAGGTCATGGGGCTATCTGCGAGCCTTGGAATAAAAAATGATTGAAGGACTGAATAAATAGAAATACGGATTCACGAACGTAGACCACGTGAGCACGTTGTTAGAAGACACGTTATACGAGGTTAAGGGCCCCAAAACTCTCTTTGAGATGAGTTGGCCCGAGGTAGAGGAGGCATTGGCGAAGACCGATGTAGTCATCGTGCCTGTGGGCTCAGTGGAGCAGCATGGCACCCATCTGCCGTTAGGCTCTGACACCATGCAGGCCACGGACATGGCCAAGATGGTGATCAAGCAACTCGCGGACGAGGGTTTGACGATCTGCGCGGCACCGACGATTCCTTTTGGGGTGAGTCACGCACACCTCAAGTTTCCTGGTACTATCACGGTGAGCAGCGAGACGTTGATGCGGGTAATCACTGATGTCTGCAGGAGTCTTCATCTGCATGGTTTCAGGAAGTTCATGTTGTTGCTGGGGCACGGCGGTAACCTGCCTACACTCAGGTTAGTGGCGAACGAGCTGGCACTCATCATGAAGGACTCGAAGATCATTGTGCCTGACTGGCTTCCAGTGATGGGCGCCAAGTACCCGGAGGTGTTAACATCTTCAAGACCGAGGCATGAGCATCACTCAGGGGAGGGTGAGACCGCTAGGATGGTGTATTCGACTCCCAAGCTGGTATCCAAGAACAGGGGTGAGCCATTCTATGTACCGGAGGAGTTGGATCCATACGCGAAGAAGCCGTACACTGGCTCCGTGACCATCGCACGTAGCGGGTGGGGCATGAAGGAGATGACTGCCTTCGGAGTCATGGGTGACCCATCGATAGCGACCGCAGAGACAGGGGAGAAGGTGTACAAGGTTATCATCGACTGGCTCTGCCAAGTAACCAAGGCTGAGCTACTGTAGGTGAAAATTGTTGAAGCCTAACCCTTTGAAACAGAAGCTCAGTGACGGCAAGGTCATTGTGGGTACCTTCCTGTTCTCTTCGAGCCCTGTGGTCATGGAGATACTTGACCACGCGGGGCTTGACTTTGTTATTATCGATACGGAGCATGGCCCCACAGGCACCGTTGACACACAGAAGTTTGGGCACCTGATCCGGGCCGCCGAGTCGGCGGGTGTGGTGCCTCTCGTGAGGATTCCTGAGCGTTCAAGGATCATGACCCAGAAGGTGCTTGACCTCGGCGCCATGGGTGTGGTTGTCCCCATGGTGGAGACCGCCGAGGAGGTGGAGGAGATAGTTAAGGACTGCAGGTATCCACCTGCGGGTAACAGGGGGGCGTGTTACCTGACACGCGCCGCAAAGTACTCCGCGGGTTTCACAGGTGACTACTGGGAGAAGGCAAACGAGAACATAATGGTGATTCCCCTCGTGGAGAGCAAGACCGCTGTGGAGAACATCGAGAAGATCGTTCAAGTGGAGGGGGTGGATTTTGCTTTCTTCGGCGGCAGAGACTACTCGATGAAAGCCGGATACAACACGGTTCAGAACCCTGAAACTCAGCGGGCAATCAAGCACACACAGGAGCTTTGTGAGAAGTATAATGTGCCCCTCGCCAGGTTCCTGTACCCGCCGTTCAGTGAGTCTGTGAAGAAGGCAGTCGATGACGGCGCACGGGTGCTGGTTGCCGGAGGCGATGTCTCGTTGCTCTACTCGATCACAAGCTCTATGGTGAAGGCACTAGACGAGGTTAGATAACAGGTCAGGTGCTAATCTAATCTCATCTCTTTATTAGGAGAGGTAAGAAACTCGTTTGCGTGATTTTATTATATTCAGCATTTACTTAGGTGTATGCGCACTGATAATTCTTGGTTAGGCTCAGCGGAAGGGCCTGGCGGCTCTTATATCGTCGGCAGTTATGGAACCTTCAAGATCGTTTACACCGTAGGTAAGTACGGCATCGATGATGGAGGTAGCATACGTGTCGCCAGACGAGGCGGTATGAGACCACAAGTCGATGACCCGAAGGCTCCCGGGTACACCACTGTCACCTGTAGTCGTGATGTTAGACTCATCGCGGACTCTATCCCCATTACACGAACATTGAGCAAGGAAATCGAGCTGTTTGGCTCAGCAAGGAGCACATTGAGAGCCAGTCACATTCGCCCATTCTGGTCAGCATTCCAGGTTGACGTCAAGGACGGCTCCCTCTACGAGGGAGACCAACTAGTTTTCACCTTCGGTGATACTAGCCGGGGTAGCCCCGGAATTCAATTGAAGACCTCACGGGAGGCAGAGTACCTCTTCAAGGTATTCGTTGATCCCTTCGGCACAGGCTTATACAAGCCGGTTGAGGGTTCACCTAGCATCACTATTATCGGTGAAATGGTTAGCCAGATTCAGGTGGTTGGTCCATCTCATGTAGTCGCGGGGTCTCCCTTCGACGTCACGGTCAGAGCCCTGGATATTTACGGGAACCGCTCAGACTCGTATGGAGGGAAGGTATCTTTCGAGACCAAGGATTCCAACGCAGGACTACCCGAGTCATACGAATTCATTGGGAAAGACGCTGGCGCACACAGGTTCCCCAACGTTACGTTGAAAAAGCCTGGTTTGCAGCGTATCACCGTCAGGGATGATGATGGGTTGCATGCAGTCTCCAACCCGATTCAGGTTCTGGAGAGGGAGCCAGAGTTGAAGCTGTACTGGGGAGACGCTCACGGGCAGACCAAGGAGACAGTGGGCACAGGCTCTGTGCCCGAGTACCTCTCTTTCGTCAGGGATGTAGCGGCGCTGGATTTTACCGCGTGGCAGGGAAACGATTTCCAGATAACCATCCCCCTCTGGGAACACGTGAAGGAACAGATAAGACGGTACCATGATCCGGGAAAATTCGTTACGTTCCTCGGGTACGAGTGGTCTGGACTAACTCCTGGTGGAGGAGACCATAACATCTACTTCCTCGGGGATGACGAGCAGCTTTACAGGAGTGATCACTGGCTCATCGAGGACAAGGTGGATGAGGATACAGACAGGTACCCCATCAGTGAGCTGTGGGAAACATTCAGGGGAAGGAAAGATGTCTTGGCTATTCCTCACGTTGGCGGTCGTCACGCTAACCTTGATTTCTATGATCCTGAGTTTATCCCTGTCATCGAGGTGCACAGCAACCACGGCACCTTCGAGTGGTTCCTGCTGGAGGCCATGAGGAGACGGATGAAGGTAGGGTTCATCGCTGCAAGCGATGATCATTCGTCCAGGCCTGGGCTTACATATCCTTCCGGAGGAATGACTACTAGGGGTGGGTACACCGGGGTCTACGCCAAGGAGTTAACTCGGGAGGGGTTATGGGAGGCGTTCTGGGCTAGAAGAACATATGGCACCACTGGCGAACGCATCATCGTTCATGTGATGTCCGATGGGCACCTCATGGGAGAGGAATACTCGACGGATAAGACTCCAGAGATCAAAGTGAAGATCGTCGGCACGGCTCCCCTTCACGAGGTCGAGATCTATAACTGGGATGAACTCATCTACAGGCATCCATTCGCGGAGCCCAAGGACGACTCCGAGAAGCTCATCAAGATCGAGTGGAGCGGCGCGAGGGTCCGGAGCAGGCCCAAGGTAGTGACATGGGACGGCGGTTTGAAAGTAAAGAACGGCAGAATCACCGATCACACTGAGTTTGCCTTCGATTACCCGTACCAGGGAGTGGAAAAGGTCTCGGACTCGGAGCTCAGATGGAGGTCCACCACTGGGGGAGACCCTGATGGAGTGCTGCTGAGGCTGGAGGGTAACGATGAAACAGAGGTTACCTTCGATACAGGTCCAACCACGTTCACCTTCAAGCCCAAGGACATCCAATATGAGGCAAAGGTGATTGAGGCGGGTGGGTTGAATCAGAGGGTGAAGGTCTCCACCATCAGGGATGAGTTGCCTGATACACTGGAGTTCTCTTACAAGGCTAACTCCACAATGAATGGGTTGAACGCCTACTGGGTCAGAATCGTGCAGGCCGATGGGACGATGGCTTGGACCAGCCCCATCTTCATCAACTGGTAGCTACGAGTCGGAGACTAGCTACTTTACCCATTCCTCTTTGTCGTATAGGGCACAGCCGCCCTCGGACTCTATAAGGCTTTGTTATTTTTGGTTTTCGTTATCGTTTTTTTGATTATGGAGTTCTTTAGAGGCAGGATACCATGTGATCGTACGTGTGTGTAATAACAGAAATTACAGGAGAATAGCGCGCTCAGGTATTTCTTCTGGAAGAAGATTTTTCATCCGAAAGATTCAGTAAATGTCTCAATATTTAGTGAGAAAAAGGTTCCTTGAGTGATATCACGATTGAAACAATGATCAACGGACAAGAAACCATAATTAAAAAAACTTTGGATAAACATAAAACTATTGCACGCGCGCAGAACGAGAGAGATGCTTAAAAAAAGGGTTCGCGAGCGGGGTTTCCGCTCGCATTGTTCCTTACTTGAAGTAGGCCATGATTTCGTCGATCACTTCCATGATAGTGGCGATCTCGTCGTCCACTACCTCGATAAGATAACCGCCTGCCTTCATATGCTGGTAGAAGGATGCAAGCCCACTGGCATCATCCTCGTTTATCAGCTCAGCTCTGTGGCATCCACCACATGCTCTTGCAGCAGGACCAGTGGCATATTCTGGCACTTCTTCGATGTCTCTGTCCCAGCCTTCAAGTGAATCAGACGCTGATATCAGCCCAGGTAGCGACTTTGTCTGATCGGGCACCTCATATGTACCTTCAACGTGGCATGACTCACAGTTTGTAATTCCATGTGTGGGATACGGGAACCCGATGTGATGCTCATAGTGCAATTCTTCTACAGCGTCGGTGAAATCAATGTCGCCGATGTCGAACGGCTGCATTGAGTGAATCGCATGGACGTAGGAGTCTAGCGACCTCGACTGCATCTCTATATGAGAACCATCAGCCTTCGTGATGTGACACAGCCTGCAGACAACGATACTCCCGGCTCTATCACCTCCGTGGTAGGGTTCTCCAATCGCATCGTGGCAGTTGTAACATCCTTCAATGTCCACAATGGGGCTGTAGTAGTCATCATCGAAATCGTCTGTAGCAAGGTCGAAGGTTCTGGAGGGGGCATCGAGTGTAATGACATCCCCATCAGCATCTTCCAGTTCCGGCATTACGGCAATCTCCAATCTACTTACAGTACCGTCGTCGATCAGGTCACCCCAGGTCGACATGTCTAGGACGACTTCCCAGCTGCCGCCTGCGGCCAACACCGTCGTACCACGCGGGTGATCTTCATCACCTGCCTCGTATTCCAGTGCTCTATTATCGCCGCTGCTCCTAGAGATCTCACCGTCGTTATTGTCGTCTACAAGTCTCTCATGTGGGCCGATGATGAAGTCCTTCGTGTCCCAGCCATACATTCCGACCATCACGGTGGGCACAATGTCCTCGACATCGAACCCTGCGAGGTCAGTGACCTCGGTCGCGCTGAACTGGACTGTGACTAGGTCGTTGGCCACAGATGCGTCATCAATCGTGATGACGATGGCATCTGAGTATTTCAGGTCTAAAGAGGCATAGATCAGAGTGTCGTAGCCTGGGTGGATATCTTCGAAGTCACCCATAGCGCTTCCATCACTGTGGCAGCCTGAGCAATCAGTTGTTTCTAGATCCATTGCGTCATGAATTGGTGAGGGCAGTAGGTTTGTCAGTGCGAACTCGTCGGTCCCATATTCCTCGGAGCCGGTCACGGCGTGACAGCTCTTGCAGGTCTCCATGTTGAAGTTGTCTTCCGTCAATATGACATCGAGTTTGTCCTCGTGACAGACAATACAGTTTGACATGGACTGCGGGTATGGGAACTCCATGGCGTGCGACATGTGCACGTCGTTCATCAGCGTAGGTGCGTATTCTAACTGGGCTAGCTGCTCAACTGTGAATATGGACGTGTCCTCGTCCGATTCCAGCCATTCAACAGCCTTTACAGGATCATCGACCAAAAGCTGCCATTCGTAGTGGCCGCCGTCGGTGTTCTCCATGTGGCAGGCTTTGCAGAGGATGAAATCGGTTGTGGGATCATCGTTAAACTGGGTAATGTAGTAGCCGTGCTTTAGGTATGGCACCGAGTGGCATCTCTCGCAGCCTTCAACGTTGGCCGCAGAAACGTCATCAATGCCGTCTCCAGTCTCAAGCAGGCCTCCAATTGGATATTTGGCTTGCTGGACGCGAGAATTAGGCATTCTAGCGACACCCCCATCATAGCCATACAGCATGATGGCGCCATCCATATCGTCGAAACTGCTTGCATACCTGGGGTCGTCATCGGTCAGTGTACTCGTGACTCCACCTGTAACGCTATCAAATGTCATGGTCCCAGTCAGGGCCAGTCTTGAAGCGGCAGGCTCATACTGGAAAGCCGTGCCTGTCCACGGGACATAGTACATCCGCACTCTGTCTGCGTCGGCGGGATCAAAAGGTTCACCGTCTTTGAGCATTGTGAAGGTTACGGTGTGTGTATTCGGAGCAGTATACTCGTAAGCCATATCTGTAACGGTAATGGAGTCCTGATTCAATTCGTCATAGGACGCCTGATGTTCGGCGCCAGCTCCTTCATGGCAAGTTGCACAAGACTCTGGTTCAGCAGCAAGTGTAACCGAGGCTCCTGGTGGTCCAGCAGGACCCGCGGGACCGGCTGGCCCAGTTACGCCTTGTGGTCCTTCAGGACCTGTTAGTCCTGCCGGGGCTTCAGAAGTGTACGTTAATCCAATTGCTAGTACTGAGATAACTATTGCTATAATAGCTAAGTAAAGTGTGTTCTTTTCACTCATTGTAATCTGGGTGATAAATTTCGATTAAATATATAAGATTTTTTTCACTTTATGTTAACAATTTGTAAATAATACAATTAAAAACATTACAAAAAGAAATGAATTGACAGCATTATTACCAGTTGCGTAATTCGCAGAAAAAGACAGTGTTTCTTGTTTTTTCAGCGAAAGAATACTAGTAAATGTTGTCGTTTCATGAATCCACGACTCGGAATAATAGTAAGTATTTCTTGAACTAAAAACAAACATAAACTCATTCTAAGATTCATTATTTTCCAAAAGTACGGTTTTCCGTCATTTAATGCGCGGGGGCGAAAGCCAATACTTGTTGGTAAAAGCATCAAAGCCAAGTTTGTATTTTAAAGACAAATTCTCGTGAATCCGGTTAGTGATGCTATAGGTTACCGAGAACGTTTAAGATTACTCATCCGATGAATATTAACTAAGAATCACTAATAATTAGCTTAAATGCATGAACCTGAGTAAAAAATCTCTATAAACACTATGAGGGTATAGGATTGGGTCATTATACCCCATGAGGCGAAAAATGATGATTCTGATTCCCGCTAATCCCTGATTAATAGGTCGTAATCCCCAAGAATCCATTTTTCTAGAAAAACTCTCCACAGACCTAAAAGAGCTGTGCATACAAAAAGAGAATCCAAACCCAATTCTAGTGGAAGAAAAATGGTATGATTCAATCCTCTTTTTCTATCGAATATTTATCCATAATTCACCGTAGCTCAATCATATTTACAGACAGCCCTAATCTACATTTTATACTCACAAAGGAAACAAGCGAACCTATTTGAATATTAAATAGAAGTAAAACGACTTCTTGTCAGAGGATGAGTTATTTTGTCAGGAAAATCATCTGATGATTACAAGTATCGAGGACATCTCTGGTTCGCCAAAAGACCAGGCATCGGCCGTTTAATGGAGGGAATGGCCCCCGAGTACGAGGCAGCGTTAAACGGATGGGATGGAAAATCCCCGTCCCTAGCATATCATATGTTCGATAAAGCCCATGTCGTGATGCTAACTGAGCAGGGCATAATCCCGAAGGAGGACGGTGTCGAGATTCTGAAGGCATTCAGACGGATGGAGCTTGAAGGCGTAGAGGCGGCGAGAACCAGGGTGGGAGGTGAGGACCACTCGGGTGAGGCCTACCTCATCATGGAGCTTGGATGGGGCGTCGGGGGAAGGATTCACGTAGGCAGGAGCACCGGGGACCTGAGGACAACCTCGATGCATATCGTACAGAGAAACTATATCCTTGAGGCCATGAAGGCTCTGTTAAACTCTATCAACGCCATGATAATCTTCTCGGAGAAACACGTCGATACCATCACTCCCATGTACTCGGCTGGGCTAACGGTCTACGGGTCCATCAATCTTCTACAGCACGCTCAGGTGATGACTTGGGGATACTGCCTCATGGGTTATGTGAACCAGCTGGAGAGGGAGTTTACCAAACTGGAGGCAGCCTATGGACTCATGCAGATAAGCCCGGCTGGCTCAGCGATTGGAACCGGGACAGATGTACCCAACTTCAGCCGCACGAGAACCATGGAGTTACAGGGATTCACCGATCTTTACAGGAACTGTTTTGACGCCGAGAAGCATGAGGGATACGCGTTGGACTCCTACGCGGTCCTGTTAACCTTGAGCAACATTATCAGTGGACTGTTCTTCGATTTATTGATCTACAGCACACATGAGTTCAACTTGATAGAGCCAGCTGACAGGTACTGTGGCACAAGCAGCATCATGCCTCAGAAAAAGAATCCGATGGCCCTCAGATGGATGTCTGATATCACGGTCAACGTCAAAGCCCGGCTACTGGAGGCGAGAAACGAGGAGGGCATGCAAGAATCTTGGACAGATATAATCAACGGGCTCAGGATGATACCGGGCTTCTTCGAGACCGTGAGGGTAAACGAGGAGAGGAATCTAGAGCTTGCGGGGGAGTTCTGGAGCGGGGCATCTGACCTAGCCGCCGCCATAATGCGGGAAAAAGGGTTACCATGGAGGACAGCTCATCAGATAGTCTCCACTCTCGTTAGATTAGCGATAGACGAGAAAAAGACACCCAAGGACGTCACATCAGAGTTTCTAGATAGAGCAGCCGTGGAGTACCCGGATTATGGGAACCCCCTTGGCCTATCAGATGAGTTGATACAGGAGGCTATGGATCCAAGAGAAATGGTTACACGTAGAACCCTGATAGGTGGACCAGCGCCGGTAAGAGTAAAAGAGGAGATTCAGAGAAGCCGCAAACTCTTAGAGAAAAACAGGGAAAAAGTCAATGCCATGCTCAAGGGGTTGAAGGAGGCAGAGGAGAAACTCGAAAAAGCCATCGATGCCCTGATAGGATGCTAGGATTATCCGCGATTCTTTACAAAATCTTTTCCTATCCCTAACTCATTGTAATTTGATGTGAATGCTAAGAGAGACAATGTTCAGTGAACTCGCCAAATGGTCGATCGAGTTTAAGAACGTGAAAGCCGGAGACGAGGTGCTCATCTGCGTTAGCCCAGACACCGATACAACCAGATACAGCGCCCTCGTGACCCATCTTAAAGCCATAGACGCTATCCCGCACGTGCTGGTGGTGAACACGCCCTCGGAGGCAGTGGGATTATGGAGCCTCGGGAGAGGAGTGAAGCTCCCCAGAACACTGGCAACGGCGCTCAAGGCAACCGACTACATCTACTGGTTCGCGGACTGGGACCCAGCGTTTCTCCAAGAGATCAGGGATGCTCGCGCCGCTGGGGCGCAGTTCCTCTTCGGGTGGCAGCAGTCAACCAAGGAGGCAACATGGCACATCAGGGATATCGACCGGGTGGCCATGGCGGAGAAGGCTCAGAGATGGGCGAAAATGCTCAACAAGCATAAAGGCAAAGAATTCAGGCTAATCACAGACAGCGAGGAGCTGACTGGAACCACGAAAAGGTTTGAGGGATGGGGACCGGGCACAGGGAAAGCAAGCTGGACCCAGAACGAGACAATGTCTGTCGGGGATTTCAGCGATGTTAATGGTGTCCAGAACGTTGACTGGATAGGCACTCTTAGCGAGGTTATGCCGGGGGAGAAGGCGCGGTTCACCTTCAAGGATGGTGTTCTCGTGAAAGCCGAGGGGGAGAACGGAAAGATGTTCTGGAAGGCATTGAAAACTCTTGATGACCCCAACATGTACAAGTTTGCGGAGCTTGCTATCGGGATGAATCCTTACACGAGAAAGGGACTGACAAGCCTCGGGGCACCCAACCTCGTCATGACGGTCCCACCCTTCCATGAGATCAAGCAATCTGAGGGAACAATACACACCGCTCTAGGAGACTCTGGGGGACGCATATTAGAGGAAGGTGAAACAAGCATAGTGGCAAAGCTACACATCGACGTGGTCTCATTCACACCGACCCTCTACGTTGATGATAAAAAGTACGTAGAGGATGGAAAACTGCTGTTCGAGTAATCAGTGATAGTAAGAACAGCACTACATTGAGTGCATGATGCAACCAGTATGAGATATTTCGATCCACTAAATTGATAATCCAACATATAATCCAAAATTATATCCTCACTTCACGGGGTTCAGATCAAATACCCCATACATTGCAGCCTAGGATTGAGTTCGAACCCTATATTTGTCAATTCTTTCTTTCGATGGTTAGTGTTATTATTAAGTTCATCTGGTTTTGATCTAATGAGCAAAACTAGGTTTGGCGTCCTGATTCTATTGTTTCTGCTCTTTACTGCCGAGATATATGTTCAGGTGTATCCATCGGTTAGAATCGAGTATGAGATCGTCTCTCAGCCTTCCTATATCAGGGACGGTGACACTTTTGAGATACCTAACAGTCCTGCGATTCGACTTGCTGACGTATCCTGTCCTGAGACCTACGAGTATGGAGGCTCCGAAGCTACATACGCCCTAACTCAAATGATTGATGGGGAGACCGTCTATATCGATGTTGATGATGTGTATGGTACAGGTCCATATGGTAGGTACATCTGCCTCGTTTATGTGGATTATAATAGTACACATTTCCTTAACGTCAATCTGGCGATGGTTACCTTAGGCAAGCAACGATAACAGACTATGATAACCAATGGAACCCTTACACATGGAAGCTATTTGTACCAAAACTTACAACAGAAACCATTACTGTACTACTTGGAGTCTCAGCCATAATCAGCATTGTAACAGTAGTAACCCTGAACTGGGCTTATAACAGGGCAAAAAGAGAACTAATCCCGCTGTTCAAATCCAGAAACACATCATCTGAGTGAAGTATGAAATATTTCATTCAAGGTTCACTCCTTCTGTCTGCCCGATTCGTTCTCTTATCTTTCTGACTGCCTCATCGAAGCTGGTATTCTTCACCAGTGGATTCTCTTTTACTTCGCACCATCTATCCAGAGTCGTCATCTTAAGGTAAGGATCAATCACCTGTTTCTTCCTTCCCATATGAAACCCTAGAAAGCCTTCTTGATAACTCAGACTCAGGTTAAAGGTTCAGAGAGAAGAGTGAATCAAGATTTTTCCCAGTTAATGGAGTTTCATAATGGTACCATTTTTCATGGATATGCATCTATGAAGAGATGTAAAAGATTAGTACCGTATGTTTCTCGTGTAGGTACACTCAGGATAATTGCTACATCCGAAGAAACTTCCATACATTCCATCTCTGAGCACCTGAATTCCTTCTTCACATTCTGGACAAGGTGTTGTTTTATGGTTGCATTTATTACACTCGTATTGGTTACCATGATTTCGTAAATACCCTGTTTTACACTTTGGGCATCTTGGCGGGCGATAAGAGCAATAAGGATAGTTACAGCAGGAGTAGAAATCTCCGTAATTTCCCTTTAAGAATCGAATACTTCCATCACATCTGGGGCAATTCCCATAATACTCTGTCTCATTTTCATCGTGGTTGACGGCGTAATCTTCTGAAGTGATCTCTTTGATGAATACCGAGGGACGTAATTGATCGGCAATAAGGTACACATGTTTTTTCGCACGGGTTACAGCGACGTAGAAGAGTCTTCGTTCTTCTGAATGTGGATATGTGTCTTCTTTGGATAAAACTAGATTCAGTATTGGATCGTCTGTGATTTCACATGGGAACCCCATTTTTCCTGACTTTAATCCAATTATTATTACATAGTCGGCTTGTGTGCCTTTTGAGCTATGACCTGTGAGGAATTTGATTGTGAGATTGGGATATTTTAGCTCAATATTTGGTTTTTGATTCCTGTATCTGCCGAGAATGAAAACCGTTCCACCGGTTTCGTCTAGATTGTTAAGTATACTCCGTAGCTCGTAAAGTGAATCCTCGGTGTGAATGACTGTCACCGATGGATCCTCAACTTTTTCATGGGTTTTGAGTTGCTTTATTATCTGCTTTGGGTTCTTGAGTATGAATTTGGTTGAGAAGTCACAGATTTGATTATTGAACCGAAATGTTTCATCTAGAAACATGATTTCTGTTGTGCCGTAGTATTTCTCGAAGTTGGTCATGATATTGAGGTCGCTACCTGCGAATCTATAGATGCTTTGCCAGTCGTCTCCAACGCAAAAAAGCTTGCATTTTGGGTTTTGGTCTAATAGTGCTTTTAGCAGTCTGCTTCGGCTCTGAGATATGTCTTGGAACTCGTCTACTAGGATGTATTGGTAATTTGTTTTCACTTTTCCAGCTTGGATGTATTCTGTGGCTTTGTTGATCATGTCGTTGAAATCGATTTCGTTGTTTGTGGTTAGATACACTTCGTATTCTTGAATAATTGGCTCAAATATCTCTATGAAGGCTTTACATCTTTCAGAATTCACTGCTTCCTCAGCGGCATATTTTAGGTTTTGAATATCTTTGTTGCTTGATTTGAATAAGTTGATGAAGGTAGCAATTAAGCCTGTTATGGGTTGTACATACCCGAGTGCGTTTAGTTGATTGAATATTTGTTGGTCTTGAATAGGATTGAAGGATACTTTTTCCGATTTTAGTTTTGATTCGAGGTTCTCCAGAAGTTTGTTTTCCATGCGTTCGTAGCTGTACGTTTCGATAAGTTTGGTTGCATAAGCGTTATGGGTTTTTCTTTTCCATTCCATTTCTTTGAGGTATCTTTCCTTGGGTACACATGATGCCGTGTTGTTGTTGCGGTCTATTCCGAAGTGTTCGATGTAGATATCATAATCAGGTATGAAAAAGTCGGGCGTGTATTGACCGTAGAGTTTACTGGTTGTCTCGTATTCGTATTTGGGTTCGTACTCATAGTTCACTCCGTTTATGTAAAGGTAGTTGGCGATTTCGAGTTCTTCATAACTTTTTACTAGATCCCCTTTTAGACTGCGTATGTTGTTTTTTCGTAGATGTGAGTGATATTCGTCTAATGTTTTGAATTCCCAGAGACTTTTGTACTCAATTTGGTTTAGAAAGAACTTGTTCAGATTCCTGACAAAATTGGTATCCTGCAGTTTATCGTTCAGTATTTTACCAATGAAATTTTGGAGTTTTATCTGGTCTGTTGAAAGTTCGGATATGTTTGGTTTCTTTTCATGTGCTTCAGCGATAATTTTCATACCTTGACCATGAAAAGTGTTTACGTCAAGGGACAATCTGAATCGATCTTGTATGCGTTTGGTCATCTCTTTTTTTGGGTCACGACCAAAAGATAGAAGTAAAATTTCATCAGAGGCTACTTTTCCTTTTCTAAGAAGATATCCAGTTTTACCGATAATTGTACTGGTTTTTCCTGTTCCAGCACCAGCAACAACAAGATTTCTGTACTCATTTATGATAATGGCTTCTAATTGTTTTTGAGTGAAACCATATTTTTCTACAGAATTGAAAAAATCTTGATACTCCAAAATTTCTTTTTGAATATATTCTTCATTTTTATTTTCTCTTAGTGTGAAACCATAACTGAAAGCATCAAATAATCGAGACATGTGGCTCTTAAAACTAATCTCGATGTCTCTGAGTGAGAAAAATAATCTGGCAATCTCCTCTAGATTACCCCATTTTTCTAGCCATTTTTGATAATCGTATTTTGAGAAATAATCATCCTGATTCATCAGATTATCAAATTCGATAACTGATTGAATGATATGTTCTTTCTTTTTCTCAAACTTTGATGAGACAAGATTTTGAATTTTTTCTAGTTTTTTAGATTTTTCTTCAATTGTAAAAAGTAAACTTTCTCTTTTCTCTGTTAATCGAATTATTTTGCGTTCCAGTCTCTTTCGTTTATTCAATATCGGAGGCAGATCGTCTCTAAAATCATCAAGGCTAATGAATTTTCTCGCAATTAGGAATCCGACAGCAGAAACAAAGATGAAAATGAATAGGAGATTAACCTGATGTTTTCTACTCGATGTAACTGCTCCAATAAGGAGTGCAATTGTGAGAGCTAAATAGAACCCATATATCGTTTGTCTAATTTTTTTATCGGAAAATTGCATCTATGTGTTCTCCTATTCTTCAAATTTTTTGCTATATCACTATAAAATAGTAGTTGTATTGAAAAGTGCATGGGCAACCCCACATACCCATTTCCCTTTTATTCCTTTGATGAGGCGTAAGCGTAGCATTATCAGTGGTTATCATGACAAAAACAATCAAAACCGATGTACTCATAATCGGCAGAGGCCTCAGCGGCTGTATGACGGCCATAAACGCCAGCGACCACAGCGCAAAGGTGGCGATAATGGAGAAGAGCCACATCGATTAAGGTAAAGTACCCGCCAAAGGAGGCGTCCTGATACCGCCTGTCTTTAACGAGAAATGCACCGTGTGCTTCAAGTGCGTCGAGATATGTCCAGGTGACGTCCTGAGGGAAGGCGAAGGCAAGCCACACGTAGCATACCCGGACAAGTGCTGGCACTGCGGCGCATGCATGATGGACTGCAACCTAGGCATTAATGCTCAATCTACCTCTCTGGATACGGCCCATTGCTAAACGTGTCAAATACGCCGTCCCCTTATTCCCCCACTTATTACAAAAGAGTGGGGATTGTTTATATTTGTGGGGAAGCAGATGAATAATGGGGAAACACCATGATTGTGGAGGAGAGAACAGTCGATACCCAAGGGAGAGTTAGTCTGCCCGCTGAATGGAGAAAGAAGCATCTAACATCCAACGGAAAAGTAACAGTCACCCAAAAAGGAAATGAGATCATAATAGTCCCAGTGAATACAAAGCAAATATCAGAACTCTTCGACTCGATACCAGTTAATATTCAATCAGACCTAAGCGACTGGAAAAAAGTAAAAAAAGAACTCCTCACAGGTGAAGCCCCATAACAAGTTTTATTGACAGCAACGTCTTCCTCCACGCCATCCTCAAGCCAACAAGAAAACTAGAGCCACGCGAGAAAAAAATCAAACAGAAGGCCAGAGAGACACTCAAAAGAGTCGAAAAAGGAGAACTGGTAGCAACATCGACGGTTCACATCTCAGAGATCGCCAACATCATGGAAGCAAATACAACCCATGAAACCGCGATCACAGTTATCCAATCAATCACCAACTTACAATATTTAACAATCCACCCTGTAACAGGGACCCACGTAAAAGCCGCAGCCATCCTAGCTCAAGCACTCACATTAGGCTTCAACGATACCATAGCGTACCTCACAATGCAGGAAAATCAGATAACCCAGATAATCAGCTTCGACAGAGACTTTGATAAATTACCAGATGTTGAACGCATAACATAAAACGAGAAGGGGCAAATCCATAACGTGCTACCCTGTGACAGAGGAATGGCACGCCGATGACGTGTCACCGCAAGTCCCTATCCTGTGATCCTCCACACCCTCAATGACATCAACGTAAACCTGCTGGTACCACAAATCCTCAGAGTAGACCTCCTCGCCATCAACCACGTAGCAGACCGACGGAGCTATAGACCACTTCCCCATTTCGTCTGGAAGAGGAACCGTGAAACTCACACCTATAGTGCTCTGGCCCTCAAGCCACAATGACTGAGACTCGATGACCTCCAGCTCAGGGAAACTCCTGACAGAGAAAACCGCCTCAGTCCGGTTAGGGAAACGATACTCCACCACGTAGCTATAATTCATGTAACCGTCCGAGAGATACACGATAACCTTCTTCGCCTCCACTACACGCGCATAGGAAAGCCTAGCCTCCGCCTCAAGCGTACACACCCTCGCCTCCAACCCCGAGACAGCCTCCTCGTACACAGAAACCATCTCCTCCAAAGACGAGACTTGAGCACTCAACTCTTGGACTACGTTCTCTAAGCCAAGGTTCTCCTCCGATAGCTCAGCAACCAAATCAGATTTATCATTACCGAGACTCACGGCGTACATCCCGGAAGACCCTATGAGCAACCCCACAACCAATGAAATCGAAGCCGTCTTGTTGTCGAACATCTCATACAGACTCTTTGATCATTGTTTAAAAACAAAATCCCAAAGAGACTACTCGGCGTACCCTGGCTTGATCTTCCTGCCCCTCAGCAGGTTCGCGTTAGCCACAACGGTGATGCTGCTCAAAGCCATCGCAGACTCAGCGACCACCGGATGCATGAAACCCATCACCGCCAACGGAATACTGACCACGTTATAGAAGAACGCCCAGAACAGGTTCTGACGGATCTTTTCAAACGTGGCGTTACTCAGGTTAATCGCGGTCACCAGCCCCGTCAGGTCACCCCTTATGAGGATAATGTCACCGCTCTCAATCGCGATATCAGTGCCCGTGCCGATAGCTACACCCACGTTAGCCTGCGCCAACGCAGGCGCATCGTTGATACCGTCACCCACCATCGCCACCATACCATATTTCTCCTGCGCATCCATCACCACCTCCACCTTCTGGTCAGGCATCACCTCAGCGTAGACCTCACTGATACCCACCTGAGCAGCGATGGCGTCCGCTGTCTGCCTGTTGTCGCCTGTAAGCATGATGGTCTTGAGGCCCATCGACTCCAGCTCCCTGATGGCGTCAACGGAATCCTCCTTCAACGTATCGGCGACCGCGATGATGCCAACGATATCATCATCAACACCGACAGCCATCACCGTCTTGGCCTCAGACTGAAGCATGCTGAACTCGGCCTCAACCGCCTCATCGAACCCTTTGTTAATGAGGCTAGGCTTACCCACCTTTACAGCCTTTTCTCCGATGGTACCCTTAACTCCCTGACCTTTCAGCGCTTGGAAGCCCTCGGGCTGTGATAACTCAAGCCCCATCTCGTTAGCTTTCTTGATGATTGCCCTAGCTAACGGATGTTCTGACCCTTGCTCAAGGCTGGCAGCGAACATCAACACCTGATCCTCAGATAGATCACCTGTCGCTTTAATGTCTGTGACCTCGGGCTGTCCCTTGGTGATGGTGCCTGTCTTATCTAGGATGACGGCCTTGACCTCCTTCATCGTCTGGATGGCCTCACCTCGCCTGATGAGAATCCCGTTGCTTGCACCCATACCCGTACCCACCATCAGCGCCGTGGGCGTAGCTAAACCGAGGCTACACGGACACGCTATCACCAGCACCGAGATCATAGCCGAGATAGCAAGCATCACCTGCGGCAGGCTCACATCGATCCAAGGGATAAACCTGTCACCCCAAGCTAACACGTTGTTAAAGGGACCCGGAAGAACCACCCAAGCCACCAGAGTCAGGAACGCCACACCGATAACAATAGGCACAAAGATAGCGATCACGTCATCAGCGAACTTTTGGATCGGCACCTTGGTCCCCTGCGCCTCCTCAACCATCTTGATTATCTGAGCAAGGAAAGTATCCTTACCGATCCTTGTAGCCTCAACGTGGAGCAGCCCCTCCTGGTTCACAGTGGCACCGATAATCTCGGCGCCAACCGCCTTAGAGACAGGCATCGACTCACCGGTGGCCATAGACTCATCCACGCTGCTTTCCCCGAACACCACGACGCCATCTGTGGGCATCTTCTCCCCGGGACGCACCACCATCACGTCACCGACCTTAACCTGCTCGATGGGGATCTCCTGTTCCTCGCCGTCCACCAGAATAGAAGCTGACTTGGCTTCCATCTTCAGCAGCTTCCTGATGGCCTGACTGCTCTGCCCCTTAGCGAGAGCCTCATAATACTTCCCTGTAAGATGGAAGCTCAGTATCATTGTGCTGCTCCCAGCGTAGTTAAAGAGAGGAGACACGAAGCTAGCTGGACCAGTAAGCCACGCGATGATGGTACCCATCGCGATCAACAAATCCATGTTAGCCGAACCATGAGTCACAGCGGCGTAAGCCGACCTAATCGTGGGCCACCCTACCCAGAAGATCACAGGCGCAGACAACACCGTCATACCTAGATTGAAGATGAAGTGACTCGGCCACGCGATCCCATACAACATGTGAGGTATCATCCAAAGAACGATAGGTCCAGTGAACGCCCAGCTAAGCAGCATGCGACGCTTCGCCTTCTCCAGCTCCTGCTGATAAACATCCACCTCTTCCTCATCAGAGACATCGTAACCCTGATCACGCACCGCCTGCCGAAGATCGACAATGCTAACCTTTTGGGGGTTATATGTGACGAAAGCCTTCTCGGTAGCGAGGTTCACGACGGCGTCGTAAACGCCGTCCAATCGTTTCAACACCTTCTCCACTGCAGCTACGCAAGCAGCGCACGTCATGCCCACTATCCTGAGATTGATCTCTCTGCGAGTCTCCGTCTCGCTGGGCATAACCGGCTCATACGCTACCTCACGTATGGCGTCACCTATCTCATCCAGACTGACCTTCGATGGATCATACTCCACGATAGCCTTCTCCGTAGCATAGTTCACGTCTGCCTTGGAGACGCCGTCACGCATATAGAGAGACTTGGTGATAACCTGTGCACATGTGGCGCAGGTCATTCCCTTCACAGGGATAATCATGGTCTTGATGTCAGTGTTCTCGTTTGACTGTGTCTCTGTATGGGATTCTTTCACGTTGAACGCTCAGATATGGCGGTTTAAAAACTACACCTGAAACTCTAAATTTAATTACCGCGGTTCATCACCGGTACCCGAATATAATGACAGAGCTAGAGATCAAAGTAAAAGGAATGACCTGTGGCCACTGCGAGATGCGGGTAAAGAAGGCACTCGAGAAAGTGGAAGGCGTCGCTGGCTCCAAGGCAGACCACAAGGCAGGCAAAGCATACGTCACCCTGAAGGAAGGCGCCACGGTGGACAAAAACACCCTCGCCGAGGCAGTGAATGCCACAGGGCTCTACGAGGCTGAAGCCTAGCTACCTATTTTTCATCTGAGACTTGATAAGATCCTTCAACTGGGATTTTATCTCTTTATGTATCTCTTTCGTAGCCACAAGTTGCTCTGACACCTGCTGGCTTTGAAGCTCCCACTGCGCCAACTCTTCATGAGTATCCATCTCGTCACGCAGCTCACCCAAGATACGCGTGTTAATACTGAACTCGAAGGTATGCTTGTACCGTGACTCCTTCTGATCAAACACCTTGGTACACTTGTTACACTTGTAAGTGACTTTGACCTCATCGAATGTCTTGTTACACCCGTCGAGACACTTGAAAGACTTTACCTCATCCACAGATGTACTGGTGTTTTTCACAAACAACTTACCGCCACACGAGGGGCATGAAGGCACCGTAGTAACGTCATCTGCCTCACACCGCGGGCAACTCACCTTGACACCGATAGGCTTCTTGATCAACACCTTGTTGATGGTGAGAAGCTGCATCAACCGGTCCAAGTTCTCTTGAGTCATATCCAAGAGCTCAGTGTGGTCAGGCTCATAGCTATGAACCGTAGCAGCCTTAGGCCGCAACGCGTTGCCCTCCCCCGTCATAATGAGCTTCATCAGCTCCCTGACATCAGGGCTCTTCAGGATGCTACGACGCTGAACCTTGAACACCTGATCATTGGCCAGCTTGTATTCAAACTCCTCCACATAGGACTTTATCTTCTCGGGGAGACTCTTGAAGTTCTCCTTGTTCTTGATGATAAAATCCACGGCGCCAAGCTTCATGGCGTCTATAGCCACCTGAGGATCCTTCTGCTGAGTCACCATGATGATGGGAACAAGGATGTTGAACTCCTTGAGCTTACGAAGGATCTCGGTTCCCGTATAGTTCTCCAGGTTATGATCCAGCATCAGCAGGTCATAGTTCTTCTTGAGGAAGATGTTGAAGCACTCCTGAGCCGTCAACACGTGGTCAACTTGGATTGGTAACCCTGATTTATCGATGAACCTCTGCAGTATCTGGTAGTGATTCGGGTTATCCTCTACCAAAAGCACTCTGTAAATTCTATCACTCACCTAGTGGTGCCCTCCGCATCGGTTCATAATTGGTTGGATGCAGTAGTTTCGAATAAAAAGCATTATCAGCCCCGGATACGTAACACCGTTCCGCATTACCCCTACATAATCACAGGAACTCGCTGAGCTTCTCCGCTGTGAGCTCCTCGGGAACATTGGTCACCAGCCGGGAAACCGGTAGATCTTTCGGTATCGTGAAGTAGAAGGTGGTTCCGAAGCCCTTTGTACTCTCTACACCAATATTTCCTCCCATGGACTCTACGATCTTCTTACAGATACTGAGTCCCGCACCGGTGCCCGGGTACGGTTTCTCGGTAGCCAGCCTCTGGAAGACCCTGAAAAGAAGATGTGTCTGATCCTCAGGGATACCTATACCGTTGTCCTTGACAGTGAAATGATGCATCTCATCGAGTTCAGTGTACCCTACCTCGACACGTGGAGGCTTCGACTCATTAAACTTGATACCGTTACCGATGAGGTTAAGGAACAACTGGTTGAGCCACACTTCTTGCCCAATTATTGATGGAAGAGAGCCGACGCTTACCACTGCGCCAGTCTCGTTGATTAACCCCTGAAGGTCCTCCAGCACCGTCTTAACCAGCTGGTTTAGGTCAACCTCGTTATAATCAGTGAACTTTCGGCCTATCCTAGAAAGCGTCAGGAGGTTATCTATGAGGTCCACCATACGGTCAGACCCCTCGATCACCTTGTTGAGGAAGTCTCTACCTGTCTCGTCGAGAGCCTTACCATAGTCCTCTAGGAGGAAGCTGCTGAAGCTTTCGATGGTCATGAGAGGAGCCTTCAGGTCATGGCTCACGATGTGAGTGAAGTCGTTCAGGTCCCTGTTTGTCTGCTCTAGCTCCTCAAGACTCGTCTGCAGGGCGGTCTCTGTGTTCTTCCTCCACGTGATGTCATTCACAGCGTTGACGACAAGTTTCACCTCGCCGCCGCTCATGAGGGGAGTCCAGCTATGCTGCACCCACCGAATGTCACCCAGATTGGTCAAGATCCTGTATTCGTTTATACTGCCTCTCTCACCTGACTGGGCCCTGTTATAGAACTCCTCCAGCTTCGGTAGATCATCATCGTGCACAAGATCAGACCACTGCTTCGAGACCAATGTATCAGGGTTATACCCGAAGATATCGAGGCAGCTTGGACTGATGTAACTGATGACTCCCTCAGGTCTCGTCAACACGATGACATCTTGCACGTTCTCGACGATGCTCCTGAACTGCTCCTCGGAGGCCTGAATCTGCTCCATCTGATCGATACGATGGATCGACTGAGCTACAAGGAGACCCAGAAACTCCAGCAGTCTGGTATCATACGTAGAGTAGTTATCAGGGTTGTCGATGACGAAAGCCCCCACAAGCTCGTTATCCCTCAACGGCACTACCACTCTCAGATTTTCATCGTCTTGCACCTCCTGGATGACCCCAGTGTCAATGTCTTGGAATGTGAATCCTTGAATATCTGAGCCATAAGAATGAACCAGCACAGGCATCAGGTCCTTAAACACCCAGAAAGACCCGTCACGGTACCCGAAGACCCATTCAAGCAGATGGAAGGTCGTGTCCGCTACATCCTTGATGTTCCTCGCCTCAGTGAGGATATGCAGGTTGCTTCGCAGGTTCTCAAGACGCTCCTGATACGTGGTCTGTTCACGAAGACGCTTGTATGTCTCAGAGTGGCTTCTGATTCTCTTCGCAAGAACCTGATAGTGAATCGGGTCAATCTCTTTACGAACATAGTCGTCTACGCCCGACTTGAACGCTGCCTCAGCGACGACCTCGCTACCACGACCCGTATAGATGATGACTGGAACAGAGGCTTTCTGTTTAACCCTCCAGCAGAGCTCGACGCCGTCCATCTCAGGCATGATATAATCCGCTACAACACAGTCCACCGATGCGTCTAGCTCATCGAATAACTCACGTGGCGTTGCGACTGAAACGATCTCGAACCCAGGGTCAGCTTCCTCTAGGAAAAGCTTGGCGAATATTAACTGCTCCTCCTCATCGTCGATATGGAGTACCCTAACCCTGCTGTGTTCATCGACTGCTGTCAAACTAATTGAATCCAAGACACTGATTATTTGAGAATTATAGAGGGTTCATCCATGAAGCTCATGAAAATCTTAATGCCCAAGACGCCATTTCTACTTCATGAAGGATTCTAACACAGAAGCCGAGACGCTGTTCAAGCTTGTGGAGCAGAAGTACGGCGACAAGCTCACAGAGGAGGAGCTAGAAGAGGTAAAGAAAGGCGTCGAACGCATCGTCGAGGCCTCCATGGAGCTAAGAAAGGTAAAACTGGAGAACGGCGACGAGCCCTTCTCCATATTCAAGCCATACAGGGGGGACGAGGAGTAACACCAGTATTCACCTCCATCAGGGAGTTATCAGAGAAAATCAAGAACAGGGAGGTATCCCCAGTCGAGTTAACCGAGACCTTCCTAGCTAGGCTGGAGGAGCATGGCCCTACCCTAAACGCCGTGGTCACTGTGACACGTGAGAGAGCGTTAAAGGAGGCGAAAAAAGCTGAGAAAGCCATCAAGGCTGGAAAGTACCTTGGTCCCCTCCACGGCATCCCGTATGGAGGCAAGGACCTCCTCGCCACAAAGGGCATCCCAGCCTCCTGGGGCGCAGCCCCCTTCAAAGATCAGGTGTTCGACCACGACGCCACAGTAGTGAAGAAGCTGGGAAAAGCAGGATCAGTCCTCGGCGCAAAGCTAGCCATGATAGAGTTAGCAGGTGGGATGGGTTATAGGCAGCCTAACGCCAGCTTCACAGGCCCCTGCTCAACCCCTTGGAGCCTCGGTCACTGGGCAGGCGGAAGCAGCAGCGGCTCAGGATCAGCGGTAGCCGCGGGACTCGTCCCTTTCACTATCGGCAGCGAGACATGGGGCAGCATACTAAGCCCAGCAGGCAACTGCGGCGTAGCGGGACTCAGACCAACCTATGGCAGGGTGAGCAGACACGGAGCAATGGCGTTAAGCTGGACCCTCGACAAGCTTGGACCACTCTGCCTGACAGCAGACGACTGCGGCCTAGTTCTAGAAGCAATGGCTGGATACGACAAGAAAGACCAGACAACAACAAGGAAACTCTACAAGTATGAAGCCGAGACACGGGAGTTCAGGTTCGGAGTACTCAAGGGAACAACAAATAACGCCCAGGAAGCCGTCACCGAGAACTTCAACGAGTCACTCAAGGAGCTGGAGAACATCGGCACCGTCGAGGAGATGGAGTACCCTGAATACCCATACGAGGCAATAACGAGAGCCATACTGAACGCTGAGGCGGCTAGTGCTTTCGATGAGTTCACCGAGGCTGGAACCGCTAGAGGGCTGACAGCTCCCGAGGATCACTATGGTCCATACGCGAGAACCATCATTCTCGCCAAGGACTACCTGAAGGCGCTGAGGCTAAGAGCAGTGATGGCGAAGAAAGCGGATAAAGCAATGGAGCCATATGACGCCATCGTTGCGCCGGGCAGGACCAGAGTTGCTCCACCGATAGACATGGAGTTCAGGAAGATAAGCTCAGGCACCTCCAAGGACATCATGGGTGCGATAGGCAATGGGGCTGGGTTACCCAGTATCTCGGTTCCCAACGGCTTCAACGAGGAAGGACTGCCAACCAGTATCCAGTTCATGGGCAGGGCTTACGATGAGAACCTCATAATCTCTGCAGCAGTGGCGTACCAAGGAGGTACACAGTGGCACACCAAGCATCCCAAAGCCTTCACTCCTTAGGGGAACTATATGAAAAAAAAGTAGACAAACTCGTTGAGTGGAGATACAACCTGTAGCTTATTCTTCCCTTATTACGACGGTGTCAGAGAGGTAGTTGAAGAGTCGCTGGTTCTTCTCACGGTACATAAAGTACCCTATGAGGAAGTCGAGGGGAAGCAGGAATACCTTGCCAAACGCCTCGATGCCCGCGTCCATGAGCTCAAGAGGAGCACCACCGTCCTTGGTAATCCTCAGGTTCATGACTTTCTTCCCGATGGTCTGACCGTAGTAATGGTCCATGAACATGAAGTAGAGGAACTGGAACACGTTCTGGACGCCGAAATGGAGGTTTACTCCCCTTAAGACGCTGAACCCGGGGATGTTCAGGAAGTTATAGATTATCCCCAGAATTATGCCGTCGATGACGAGGGCGATGAACCGCTGCATCCATGTGGCTAGCTCGATGTACCCCTCGCCCTGCTCACCCACTAGGTGGCCGCATTTGGGGCAGTAGACTGCGTCTTCCTCGACCTCGGCTCCGCATCGTTCACAGTAAAGCATCGCTGTTCCTCTTGTTCTCGGTCCTGTTAGATATTATCCCCTGTTTTTCATTTATTAAGAGTTGTTCAGAATTGCTACCGAATTAAATCCAGAGAAGAAGGGGTTAGAGATTGATCTCAGGCGTCTTCTTCCCAGAGAGGTACTCGAACTCGATCCTCGCGACAACCGTGGTGGGAATGCCATCGGATTTTAACAGCCTTTCTTGGAGAGGCTTGTTCTCTGGTTCAAGTTGCATCATCATCACCTTGAATGCGTGACGCTTCTCCTCCACGTCCTCAACCCATTTCACCTTGCCCTTGAACATCACCGTGGCGTACAAATGGCTACACTCTTCCTTATGGTAGCCGTGATCCATTATTGCCTGTCCCCAGACGTTTGGGTTTGCCCTGAGGTAGTCCAGCTTCTTACCGTCACCTGCGCTGTGCACATAGATGCAGTCATTCTCCTCGTCATAACCATGACTCAGGCTTACCAGATAGGGCTCTCCGTCCTTCACCATGGCTAAGGTGACGTACTCGGTTTCCTTGAGCACCTTCTTGATGAGCCCGGGTTCCTTGAACTCCTTGTCGCTTCGCCTCATATGATACTGCATAGAACTTCACTGATAGACCGTAAGGGACCCATATATGGTCATCGAGACATGAAACAGTGATAATGAAAAGTTAAAAACAGCAAAACCATTTTCACGGTGTGAACCTACACCTCCTCTACCTGGATTTTCTACGAACAGCACTGGCGCTACTGATGCTGACGTATGGGTCCTACAAGGACCTCAAAACCAGAAAGATACATGACCTAGCCTGGATAATACCAGCAGCTACCGGCTTGATATTCGACGTCTACGAGATGTTTCTCGGCACACTAAGTTTACGGCAGTTAATCTACTCAGTCGGGTTCATGGTGATCCTTGGATTGATACTTGGGTTCTTCAAGCTCTTCGGTGGAGCCGACCTACTCGCATTCATAGCCCTTGCCTTCATTCATCCAAAAGCACCGGTGTACCTAGCAATGAACTGGGGCTGGACGCCACCCTTCTTCGCGTTCACCCTTCTCTCCAACATAGCCATAGCAGGGATAGTCTCCCCCTTCATCACGTTATTTAGGAATATCAGGACCAAGACAGGGGGCGCAGATATATTTGAGAGACAACGCGATGCTTCCCTATTAAGAAAAATAGGGTTAGCGTTCACAGCGGCAAACGTCAACCTAGATGACGTCAAGGGCCCGCCTTTTGAGTACCCTTTGGAGAACCCGGTGGATGGCACTGTATCGTTGAGACCTGATATTTGGGACGACGATGAGGCCATAAAGTCGTTCAACACGTTGAAAAGTAGAGGAGTTAAGCGGACATGGGTCTCGTCAACCCTGCCCTACCTTGTGGTAATGACTATAGGCTACGTCATGTCCGTGATGTTTGGCGATGTCCTTCTCTGGATATTCTTACTCTTAATGTAGTTTGTTCACGGGTCAGGATGCGGCTGCCTTTGACGCCGAGGGACCTCACGTGCGTCTTCTTGAGGCCATCCACGATCTTGGCGTTCTTGATTACGATATCGAACTCAGGCAAATCGAACAGAGATTACTGGGTGAGTGACAATAAAAACGTGAAGAGCCAGAAAATAAGGGCAATGCACCTATGAAATATTCCTTTAAGGGAATAGTTAGTACCAATCGACTATATTAGTAGGGGAAACGTATGGTATTATGTGAGTTCTAGTCGTAAATCCATTCTGTTAAAGATACTTGAGATCGAGGGAAAACTCAATCATATTCAGTCTGATAAAAAGTATCGTCAGATGAAGAAAAATTTAAATATTTTACAGTCCACGAGCACGGGTAGCCGACAGGTCAGCATTGGATCTCCAGAGGACATGAACACCGTTATCGAGGTAAGGAGAAACAGTGAAGGCATGAAGGACGTTATCTCCAGATACAAGGTTAAGCTGGAGAAATACTCGACACGAATTGATAAGCTGAGCGAAGAGAAAAGGAAACTGGAAAAACAACTTTTCCCCTAGCATCGAGACACAAGTCAATACTGAATTGATTCATCTAGATTGCTCTAAGAAACTCGGAGTCCTCTAGTCTAGGAAAACTCAAATCCCGTATAGGAGATATTAAACAGAATGCTTCCTGTGAAGAAACTTTTTTGGAGCCCGCTGAGGAAGTCTTCACCTATCTAGTTCTCTATTTTCTCAGAGTAGATCTCATGTATGTTTCCTTCAGGGTCAGCTATGAACGCGGTCTTCCTTCCCCAAGGCATCATCTCGGGAGCCTTGATTGGTGTTGCGCCCATCTCCACAACCAAGCTGTAAGCCCGGTCTACTTCGTGAGGCGAACCTACGGGGAAAGCAAGCTCGAAGGATTGCCCTGAACGCGTCTCAGTGTAGCTATGATGACTCGTGTGTTCATGCATTACTTCTCTGGTGCAGATTGCGAACCGCACGCCTTCATTCTTGAACTCAACATAGTTGCCCAGGTCCTCAATGATGTTGAATCCAAGGACCTTGCTGTAAAAGTGTCTCATTGGTGCTATGTCGTTTGTAAGTATGGTGATTAACCCTATTTTCTTCTCCATCTATTGAACACGTGTTAGTCTATGCGTGTCTCTTTTTTAGGCTGATCTTCGATGCGTCAGATATTCTGATTAATCTTTACTCGCCATCGCATCGAATAACTTTTTTATATAATTAAAAGTAATAAAATTAGATTATAGTTAAGGTAAATTTTATATAAATAGCTAAATGATGTGGTGAGGGGGCGTGGCCACTCATCACATGTACTCAGAGCAACAGATACGAATTTTACACATAGATGACGATGCAGATACTCTCTTGTTCGCCAAGAGGGTTCTAGAAAAAATTGATTCAGGTATGCATGTTGAAACCATACAGGATCCACTTGAAGTTGAGACGCGGCTAAGAACGGGAAACTTTGACTGCATCGTATCAGATTTCGTAATGCCAAAACTCAATGGAATCGAGTTAGCAAAGAGGATTCGAGAAAAATCGGATATCCCTTTCATACTGTACACAGGGCAGGGAAGCGAGGAGGTCGCCGAGGAAGCATTCAAGGTAGGCGTGAATGATTACGTAAGAAAAGAAGTTTCAGCGAGCCATTTCCAAGTGTTAGCGAAAAGAATCAGGTCAGCCGTTGAGAGAAAATGGGCTATAAACAGCGTCGAGAAAAACGCGTATCTCTATAAGACCTTATTTGATGCTCTTTTGGATGAAGTTTTTCTCATTGATCCATTTACCTTTGAGATCAAAGCAGCGAACAGAACGTCATTACAGCGATTTAATCTGAAGGAAAACGAGCTAATCGGCAAACATTGTTACAGCGTGACTCATGGCAAGGAAAAACCTTGTGAAGACGAGGACTGTTCATGCCCGATATTTGAGTTGCTTGAGACAGGGGATTCGGTAAAGAAGATACACACCCATTATGATTCATCTAACAAACCTTTCTGGGTCGAAGTATGCAAGCCCAATCAAGGACAGCTCTGGGAGGATAGTCGAGGTTGTCCATGCCTCTCATGATATTAGTGACTCCGTGTTGATGGAGAGAGAGCTTCGTCATCGAGACAAGTGCATCGGGGCTCTTCACGTTCACAGTACCAGACTCGCTCAGGCGATATCCTTAGATGATGTTGCAGATAATCTGTTCCAAGTATTAAGAGGAGTGATAGGGTTCAAAAGAGGAGCTCTTGCTTTTGTGAACGGGAAGTATTTAGAGTATATGTATAACTGGGGCGAAGGACCACTGATGCCCCCGAATCCAATGCCCCTGAACGGTCCAGGTGTGGGAGTGCGAGCAGTTAACACAGGAGAAAGCCAGCTAGTAAAAGATACTTACAAAGACCCTGACTTTATTCAGCCCACCGTTAACCAAAACCCTAAACCATTCAGATCGATGCTAGGCATCCCCTTAATCATAGAAGGAAAAACAATAGGAGTTATTGACATCGAGAGCGAGGAGACATACGCCTTCTCAGAGAAAGACCTAAGACTTCTTGAGATCTTTGCTGACGACGTGGCCTCAGCGGTAGTACGAATTTTCAGCGTCACACAGATCGAGACTGGATTGAAGAATCAGATAGCTCAGAAATAAAAGCATTAGTCCTGCCTCGGTTTTCCTTTTTTTTTAGGTGTATTGGATTCGTAGCAAGGGAATCTATTTCTCACAATAGCATTGATCGTGATCGAGGCGAGGATGATGCAGATCGTTGGATTACCCACCGGAACAGCTACATTCACATTAATCGGAGTTCTACACGTAGCGGTGCTGAATATCGAGTACCATCACGATGCAAGGGCGTAGTTATTCTTCGCGGTAGTCGGTGTAGCCTTCATTGGGGGAAGTCTGATGGTGACTGATACCCTTGAAGGTTCACAGTCACAGGGCAGACGATATCGCGATAGCGATCAGGGTAGCAGAGGAGTTTGGAGTCAAGGTGACCTGGGAGCACGCCACGGAGGGTCACAGGAAAGCAAAGTGGATAGCCGAGAAGGGAGTCCCTGCCATCTGGGGGCCTAGCCTCATGGGCAAGGTCAAGTGGGAGATGAGGGAGCTAAGCTTCGACACCCCCAAGGCTCTATTCGAGGCTTGTGTCAAGTTCGCGATCCAGACAGACGCCCTTGGGCAGTCTATCTCATTCCTTCCCATCTGCGCTGCCTTGACTGTAAAGCAGGGTGTACCGAAGGATGATGCAATCAAGGCTATCACTATTACCCCAGCGGAGATACTGGGGGTTGATGATAGAGTGGGTAGCCTTGAGGTTGGTAAAGACGCTGATATCCGTATCCTTGACTGTGACCCCTTGGACATCATGATCAAGACCGAGACAGTCATCATCGACGGTAAGGTCGAATATGAGGCTTAAACGCCTTCCTAATTTTCTTTTTGATCAACGTTTATTTAACTCCCAGTCATCTTTTCCTTAACCTCCAATAGGTGAATTGTTTGAGTGACAGAGAAAAGATACTGGCGTTGATGTTGATCGCGTTTGCGGTTCTCAGCCTACCAATAGGTCTCACTCTCATCGTTATTTTAGGGTACTCAACTCTGGTAGATGTGCTACGGTTCATTGATTGTGGCGCATACTCTGATGCTATCAACGCTACGGTGTCAAGTATTCTGTTACTCGTAGTCTCCGCAGGCGTTCAGACTGTGGTAAAATGGTTAAGAAAATAGTGATAGTTTTTATTGGTCTATGATGCTGCTATGTCGCAGTTCGTGACATGCTACCCAATGACCAGTCTTCATCTCTTGGAGGGGTGGTTTCTCGGTCTTGCATCGCTCATTCGCAAAGCTGCACCTCTCATGGAATCTACACCCTGGCGGTGGATCGATGGGTGTACCAGGGTCTCCTTCCAGTATTATCCGCTTCTTCTTCACCGTGGGGTCAGGAATGGGGATCGCAGAGATCAACGCTTTCGTGTATGGGTGAAGCGGGTGATTAAAGATCTCCTCTGATTCAGCTATCTCGACTATCTCGCCGAGATACATAACAGCCACCTTGTCACAGATATGTTTGACTACGCTGAGGTCATGTGAGATGAAGATATAAGTGAGCCCTAGCTCCTTTTGCAATTCCTTCATCAGATTAAGAATTCCCGCACGAACTGATACATCGAGAGCAGCGACCGCCTCGTCAGCCACAATAAGTTTAGGGTTCACTGCTAGCGCTCTGGCGATACCAATGCGCTGCTTTTGACCCCCACTGAACTCGTGGGGATATCTGTAGATATGCTCCTCAGAGAGCCCGACCATTTTCATGAGTTCGATGACCTTACGTGTTTTCTCCTCCCCCTTTGCGAGCTTATGAATCTCAAGGGGCTTCCCGATTATATCTCCAACTGTCATCCTCGGGTTCAGCGAAGAGTAGGGATCTTGGAAGATCATTGATGTCCTCTGCCTGAGCGTCCTGAGTTCCTTTTTCTTCATCTTTATGAGATCTCTACCCTCAAAAAAGATCTTACCGTCTGTAGGCTGGGTTAGCAACAGGACACAGCGACCTAGAGTGGTTTTACCACATCCACTCTCCCCTACTAACCCGAATGTTTCTCCCTCCTTGACGTCGAATGAAACATCATCTACTGCTCGAACTGAGGCAATCTGTTTGGAGAATATACCTCCACGGAGTGGGAAGTATTTTTTTAGATTCTCTATCTTCAATATTATTTCAGGCATCAAGCTCCCTCCTGAATTTTTCAGCGAAATGACACTGAACCACGTGCCCAGAGTCTACCTCAACTTCGGGTGGATCCATCGTGTGACATATCTTATCTGCGTAGCTACACCTTGGGGCGAAACGGCATTGATCAGCTAGATTGATTAGAGATGGGACTTCCCCTGGAATGGTTTCAAGCGAGTCTTGTTTGATGTCCAATCGAGGCACAGCCCCGATTAGCAGCTTGGTGTAAGGGTGCACGGGTTTCTTGAACACAGTCGTTACCTCAGCACACTCCACGATCTTACCTGCATACATAACAGCTACTCTATCTGACATCTCAGCTACTATACCGAGGTCATGCGTGATCAAGAGGATTGAACTGCCAGTTTCCTCCTGTAGATCCTTCATTAGGTCCAATATTTGTGCTTGGATCGTAACATCAAGTGAGGTCGTAGGTTCATCCGCAATAAGCAACCGTGGGTTACATGAGAGCGCCATGGCAATCATTACCCTTTGCCTCATGCCGCCGCTGTATTCATGTGGGAAGTGATCAAGTCTTTTAGTTGGATCCGGTATCCTAACTTTGCCTAGAATATCAATAACTTTCGCCATAGCTTTCTCATCGTCCTTGATCTTTTGATGAAGAAGAACCGCCTCTTCTATCTGGAACCCGATAGAAAAGACTGGGTTCAAAGAGGACATTGGGTCCTGAAAAATCATGGCTATCTTCGCGCCCCGGATTTTCCTGATCTCATCATCGTTTAGTGTCAGGATGTCTGTTCCATCGAAGAGTATTTCCCCCCCGGCAATCTCACCGGGGTTTCGAATGAGCCTCAGGAGTGAGAGCGCAACGGTGCTTTTTCCGCAACCAGATTCACCAACCAGCCCAAGAACCTCTCCTTTCTTGATTTCGAGGTTGATGTCATCTACTGCCTGAACTACGCCCTCCTCTGTGTTGAAGTATGTTTTAAGTCCCTTGATATTAACTAAGGTATCAGATATCTTTAGTCACGCTCATTATGTTAGTACGAGATGAATATACTCCTTGTACCTATTTAAATAAAGAACGATCATTCTAAAATCAAATGCTAATTAATATATACTAAATCAGATGATAACAATATAGTGATAATTATGTCACAAAAAAAACTAACATTGATAACTATACTAATGATCTCGATAATACTAACAAGCATGCTGGCGGTACCTATCGCTGGGGCTGAGGATGAGAAATATTTCTTTGAATTCTCTATTCTAGTCATCTCGGGATTTGAGTCTCACCGTATGATGGCGGAAATGATACAGAACGAACTGGGACAGATTGGAATAAAAGCCAGCATAGAGCAAGTAGGCTTCGGTGTTTTCATGGATCGGCTGAACAAAGCCGGCTCAGATCAAGCCTTAGCGGTTGATGATGGCTTCGACACTTGGCTGGTTCAGTTCGGTGACTCAGGTGAGCTAGACCCTGACAACATGGGAACGCTGTTCCACTCTAAGAACCAGCACCCAGGATGGAACAAGGGTGCATTCTACAATGGACAGTTCGACGCTATTCTTGACGAGGCGGCAGTGCTATCTGATATGGAAGATAGAAAAACTCTATATAGTGATGCATTGCACATTCTCGCTGAAGAAGTTCCCTCAGCAACTATAGCATATCTAAAGGACCCTTGGGTCATGAGATCTGACGTGGAGGGCTTCGACACTGTTTTGGGATGTTATGGTCTAGGTGCTTACACCTGGAGCTTAAGCGATCAGGAGGGAGGAACCGTTCAATATGCTCAGCCAGGTAGCCTACCAAGTCTGAATCCAACATTCGCGGGTGCTGGAACAACTCTAAGAGCCGTAGGCCATACAGTCTGGGAGGCTTTGATGGACAGCGATAGTAACTTCAACCCTGTTGGAGAGTTAGCTGAGTCTTGGACAGTTTCGGATGATGGTCTAGTCTGGACATTCACTCTACATGACGGAGTTCTCTGGCATGATAATGAACCATTTACTACACAGGACATCATAACGACCTTCGATGCCATTATGGACATCGATACAGCAATGTCCTCATACTATGACTTCGATGAACTTGTGGATAGCTACAGAGCGATCGATGATAAGACCTTTGAGGTAATATTGAAGATCCCCTCTGCAGCTGCATGGTCCAAGATATTCACACAAGAGATCTGGCCAGACCACATCATGGCTGATGTACCACACATGGACTGGAAGTCACACCCATTGAACACACAGCTATGTATAGGAACTGGACCATTCAAGATGGTTGAGTGGCAGCCCGAGGAATATGTGAAACTAGAGGTGAACACTGAGTATTACCGTGGTAGGGCTCCTCTAGATACCTTGTACTTCGTCAACATCCCTGACGCAGCGACGGCTATGGCGGCACTTGAGAAAGGAGATGTCCATGTGCTGGATACATACTACTCTCTCGGAAACGAGGTGCCTCAGATCGAAGCAAACGAGGACTTGAAGTATGTGCTTCGTATCAACCCTGGAGCAGTCCACCTGATGTTCAACCTGAACCACCCGATGCTAGGTAACAAGTATGTGCGTAAAGCTATCTCTGCTACGATTCCCAGAGCGGATATCGTGGCAAACACTCTCGCCGGTCTTGGTGATGAGTGTACAAGCTTCATTCACCCGCTGACTTGGGCATACGACTCGACTGCCAACGTGCCATCGTATGACCTTGAGCAGGCGAAAGCCTACATGGAACTAGCTGGATTCAAATACGAGTATCTTGAGCCAGAGCCGACGATACCTGTGTCTAGTAACTTGCTTCCCGCCGTAGGCGGAGCAGTTATTGGTCTGATAATAGGTGCTTTAGCTATATCATTCCTGAAAAAACCTTAAAACATCTAAATACCCAACTTTTTTTATCTTTCTATCAAGTAAAAGTTAAATTATTATATTACTTCTTTGAGTAAGTTGATCTAAATGGGCGGTTTAAGAAATTATATTATTCGAAGAGTCATAAGTTCAATCCCAACGTTAATTGGAATATCTATCCTAACATTCACGATAATTCATCTAGCCCCAGGAGGGCCACTGAAATTTAGCCTCGCATTGCGAGGAGACATCTCACCCGAGTATCTTCTTGAGATGGAGAAAAGACTCGGGCTTGACAAACCCATCTGGGAACAGTATCTCATCTGGCTGAAGAACATAATTACAGGTGACCTAGGAACATCATACATTAAAGAGGTCCCGATAATAGACTTGTTACAGATCTATGCTGGTAACACACTCAAGCTCATGTTCAGTGCCCAGATACTTGCTGTGTTAATCGCTGTGCCCTTAGGTATAATCTCTGCCGTGAAACAGGATACTCTCATCGATAATACAGCTCGTTTTGCTTCACTTTTTGGGGTCTCAATGCCATCATTCTGGACGGGACTCATGTTGATGTTCCTTTTCTCGGTGAAATTAGATCTCTTACCAGTGTTCGGCGCTAGAACTATAGGCGCTGTTTATGATTATTCAATGGCGGCGATTTTGGATGAGTTCATGCACATGATCCTACCTGTGACAGTTCTGGGATTATCGAGCGCCGCACTCATAACGCGGCTCGTACGTTCAAGCATGCTAGAAGTGTTGAATCAAGACTATATAACGACCGCCAGAGCCAAGGGGCTCAAGGAGAACATAGTAGTCTACAAACACGCGTTGAGAAACGCGTTACTACCAGTCGTTACCGTAGTTGGAATGTCAATGGGATTCCTGCTCGCTGGGGCGACAGTCACAGAGACAGTCTTCGCTTGGCCTGGTATGGGTCGATTTGTAGTACAGAGTACCTTCAACCGAGACTACCCGGCTATCATGGCTGTCACTATGATGGTGGCCTTGATGGTTGTGGTGACCAATCTAATCACCGACCTGACTTATGGGTTCCTCGATCCGAGGATCAGGTTCGAATAGGAGATATGAAGCTTGACTGAAAAAACCACTGTAGCACCGAGGAAAGGCGTTAGCTTCACGATGAAAGCGTGGAAGAGATTCAAAAGAAACCCCACAGTAATATTCGGGGCGTCAATTGTATTAATCATAATATTTACAGCAATTTTCGCTCCCTTCATTTCGCCATACGACCCGAAAAAGATGAACTATGGCGATGTCTATATGCCACCGAACTCAGACCATCTGCTTGGCACAGATGAGTTGGGTAGAGACATGTTAAGCAGGATAATCTATGGGTCAAGGTCGAGCCTGCAAGTTGGATGCGTTTCAGTGCTCATACTCACAGTGATAGGGATCACAGTAGGCGCTATCTCGGGTTACGCCGGTGGACCCATCGATAACATATTGATGAGAATCACTGAGATCGTGATGACTGTGCCTAGCTTATTCCTACTCATTGTTATGGTTTCGATCTTCAAGGTGAGAGGGTTGCCCATTATAATGGTGACCATTGGGCTCATCAGCTGGCCTCAGATGGCCAGAGTTGTACGTAGCGAAGTTCTATCCATCAAGGAGCGAAACTACATAGAGGCAGCAAATTCCATGGGCGCGAGCAGCTTCGACATACTCTTCAGGGAGATCCTGCCTAACATCATGGCACCCATAACCGTCATGATGACACTCAGGCTGGCCGGAGCCATAATAACGGAGTCTAGCCTCAGTTTCCTCGGTCTCGGCGACCCCACGGCTATTACATGGGGTACTATGCTTAGTAGAGGGCATCTTGTCATCAGGAGGGCTTGGTGGATCGCCACTTTTCCCGGTATAGCAATACTGTTTACGACTCTTGGCTTCAACCTGCTCGGCGATGGTCTACGTGATGCTTTAGATGTAAGAATGTAGTGTTGGATTTAGTGATGCGCTGGTTTTTCCACGGGTGGGGAGCCTTCAGGAGAAGGAGTCTGATCCTGCTAGTGGTTATCCTGATCTATATTGGAGTCTATCTTGCCTTCGAGTACGGGGATTTTGAGACCAGCAGGGAGATGTCCCATCTCGTCATGCCTGTCACGACACAGTATACATCACCGGTTAGCAAGCCCACTGGGTTAGCCATTGACGGCGCATCTCTTTGGGTTTCCTCGGCTAACGAAGGTGCAGTCCTTATGATCGAGTCTTCGACTGGTATGCCCCTCAGAAGCCTTGATCTGGATATAGATGATCCGTGGGGGATGACATGGGATGGAGAATATCTATGGGTCACAGATTTCGATACCCGGTACATCTACCGGATTGACACTGAAACCAATGAGATTGTCTCAAGAGTTAAAGTACCCGGCATTTCCCCTACTGGACTCGCGTGGGACGGCAAGAACCTTGTACTCTGCGACTTTGATGCACATGCGGTATTCTACCTTGACCCTGTGAGTGGCGCTGTTGTTAGACAGTTCAGCATGCCTTCACCAGGGTATAACCCCTCAGGAGTTGCTTGGGATGGTGAAAACATATGGGTCGCGGATATCAGCGCCTCCTATGTGTTCAAACTGAACCCATTGAACGGTTCGGTTATTTCATATTATTACAGCTCTGGTTACTATCCCAGCGACCTCGCTTGGGACAATGGAAGCCTCTGGTCTCTGGATTACAGCACAAGTATGATCTATAAGACTGAGCCCGGTGAGAGAGCCGTGGAGATCACTAAGCGTGAGCTACCATCATGGTTCGGTCTCGCCTTCATTCTGACGGTGACCCCCATATTGATGTCGCTGATGACGGCCCTTAAGGAGCCACCTCACAAGGTAGACGCAACCATCGAGAAGGATGATCGATTCAAAACCCTAAGCGCAGTTCTACACTTGACTGCCATCATGGGAAGCATCTACACTGGTTACGAGCTATTCAGAATAATCTATAACGTTGTATATGTCAACAAGATAGTTTTCAGGGGTCAGAGCCCGCTCTGGATATTCGAGTTCGAGATGCTACTATGTCTATACACCATGGTTTATTGGGTCATCTTTACACTCTACAAGGTTGTACAGTACTGGAGAAAAAGAAGTTAAGGTTTAGAACGCGGTTATGTTCGCGTCTTTCACCCGCACAGTTGGGGTCACACCAAAATCAACAAGAGGGTTATTACCGACAGCGTCTACTCCTTGGAACATCCTGAAGATATTATCATTAAGCCTGCACTTTACTGTAGTCCCAGTAACCTCTCCGTTTTCAACGGTGTAAAGCTTCCACCTGCCAAGGATTGATGTAAAGTCTCCTCTGATGTGCTGGGATACCCTCGAGTAGTGGAAACACTGAGAGATGACTCCTTTCTTGGTGTCCTCAATGATCTCATCCCTGCTCCAGTCACCCAGCTTCATGACCATGTTGCTGAATTCAGGATAAGGCTCATAGTTGTAGTTCTTCCCCGGGAATAATGAGAAGTTGATGACGAACCATAGACCAGTCCTCAAGGCGTTTCCTGTCCCGTTGACGCACTTGCGTGCAGCCGAGACTGAGTCATAGATCATATTTTTAAAGATCCCATTCTCGAATATGGTTGTTCTAGACGCCTTGACGCCTTCATCGTCGATTGAGGCAGAATCATAGCCACCAGGGTAAGTAGGGTCATCGTATATTGTTACTGTCTCGTTAAGTATCTTGGTTCCAACCTTATTCTTTAACGTAGGATAGTAGGTGTCTGCGTATGCGGGGTTGGCGTAACGTAAGAGCCAGTAAAACATTTCTGTTACAGTCGGGGGATCAACTATCAAATCATATGTGCCAGCCTCAAGTTTTCTGGCCTTTAACCGCTCTACGGCTGATTCAGCTGCTTCCCTCCCAACCGCCTCTGGGTTGAACCCGTTGAGTGAACGACACTGACGCCTCCCGGCATCCTCTCCTGTAACTCCATCTGCTTTGGCTGTCGCTGTCAAAGCTGCCGATAGTTTTGTTCCACGATCTGAGACCTGCTGGCCGCTGGCGTTGGCAATAACTGTCTCATATTCGATAAAGGTCACATCTCCCGCATTGTCAACTACCCGCGGGTCAAAAGCGATAGAGGACTCAAGCATTCTATTCGCCAAACCCACCTTATCCTCCTCTGGGAGCGATACTAGCTTACTGTCGTATGTTCCTAGTACCTCGGTTGATTTCTCGAGTGAAGGAAACTCGTAGCTGAACCCAAGTTTCCTTGCCTTGGCTGCAGTTACAGCGTCGTCTAAAACCTTATCGAGCTCATCTTCCGAGGTGAGTGAGACAGCTGCGAACCCCAACCCACCGTCCTTGATCACTCTTACACCGATGCCCTCGTCCACGATGGTGAAAGCCGAGGTCACGGCGTTGCTTCCTATCCTAATCTTGGTTGTCAAGTTTTTAGCACAATATACCTCGATGTCATCCATACCGAGCCTCTCACCTTTGCTGAGGACTTTATCGATCATGTTTCTCATTGTGTTCACCTTTTTAACCTCCCACTATATCCGCTACACCCCTCATTGTGGGCCCACCGTTTCCAGTGTATAGCATCTGCATACCCTTACCACAGCCTATGAGGGGCTTGATACTTAGATCATTCCCCACGGCGTCAATGCTTGTGAAAAGCTTGGGCGCTATACCGTTGACTGTCACGTCCTTGAGATGAGTAGTTAGCTCGCCGTCCTCGATCATCCAGCCCTCCTGAGCCGAGATAGTCCAGTTGTATCGCATGTCGTCGATGGAGTTATCCTTCCGAGTTGAGACATAGACTCCTTTCTTGGTATCCTCGATGATCTCCTCTGGCTTCCAGTCACCTCCACCGATGAACGTGTTGCTCATTCTGATGAGGGGCACATACTCGAAGGTCATTGCCCTCATCCCTGCATTTGGTTCCACGTTGAAGATTGACGCCGTCTCTCTGCTATGCATATGGTCGATGAGAATGCCCTCCTTAGCCAATACCTTGGTCTTGGCTTTCACTCCCTCATCGTCGTAGGGGAAATAGCCACATGTCCCAGGTAAAGTAGGGTCATCGTATATATTGAGGTACTCCGATCCGATATGTTCACCTATCTTGCCAGCCCACCAAGCGCTGCCAGCGGATGCTGCCTCCCTGCCCAGCACCCTGTCAGCCTCGCTGGGGTGACCAGTGATCTCGTGGGTGAGAATTGCTTGATAGTAAGGATCGAATACGAGAGTGGTGTCCTTCATTGAAGGAGCATACTCAGCGTCGATGAGGGAGACTGCCTTGTTACCAACATCCATAGTTAACTCTGATGGGTCACCTTCTGTTAGGAAATCATATCCACCTGAGCCACCATGATAAAGGGCGAAAGCCCCTCTCTTTCCACCCCGAGTGGCGCTGGTCTTCATCTCGAGCCAGAGAACACTGTTGTTAAATTCGATGTCAGCGCCCTCGCTACTCATGAATGTTCTATCAAACTTAATCGCTGTGTAGTTGAGCATGGTCTCCTTGACCTCATCAGATACTTTGAACCCCTGCTCCCACTCGAGTGTGTTCTTGATCTTATCATCGAACGCCACGTCCTCGACATCAAGTTTCCGAGGTGTAGCGACTTTGTCTTTATAGACTTTGACGGGCGCCAACGTGACCGGCTCTTTAATGCTTCTGCTTATCATTTTGGCCTGTGAGACAGCGTTCTCGACGGTAGTTTTGACTGATTCCTTTGTAGGATGATTGAGTGATGAAAAACCCCAAGCGCCATCCACAAGGGCCCTAACACCTACACCGTTCTTGCGGACGGTGAAAGACTTGTCAACGCCTGCGTTAACGACGCTGATAAATTCATTATAGTAATGCTCGCCACGTACATCGACGTAGCTGGCTCCAAGTATCTGCGCGTAATCCAGACAGTATTCCATTATATCTTTCATCATATACACAAAGACGTATTGTTGAAAACTGATTATATAAAGTAAACATGTCTCAGATGCACAATCTTATACGTTTAGGGTAATTTAGATACTTTACTATGATTGATTTGGATTTACAAATTACAAATGTTAAAATTGTTGAAGGTACGGGCAAGCTAGCATACATGGGCTCTATTGGAGTAAAAGGAGATAAGATCACAGCCTTAGGCGATTTCAAAGCGGATGCCGAGAAGACGATAGACGCCAAAGGCTTGGTGGCGTTACCAGGGTTCATCGATAGCCACAGCCATCACGACCTGTGGCTTTTACAGTTCCCTGGTTGCGAGAGCTATCTGCTGCAGGGAATCACCACATTTATAGGTGGACATTGCGGGTCCTCGCCTGCACCCATTGGCGACCTAATTCATCTAGATGGTATCAGCTTCGGCAGCGAGTACATGCGTGACTTAACACCTTTCAAGTATTATCCCAAGAGCGACATGTTCCCACGTGGACAAGTAAGCGATATGCTGGAAAAACGCGTTGGGTACAGGCTCACATGGCGCACAATGGGGGAGTTCTTTAAAACTGTCGAGGAAAAGGGAATATCAAGCAACTATGCGCCTTTGCTGGGGCATAGAAATGTGAGAAGCCTCGTTCTTGGTAAAGACTATGAACGCGCTGCCAGCAAGTCTGAGAGAGACGAGATGGCTGAACACATCCATCAAGCCATGAAAGATGGGTGCTTTGGAATGAGCGTTGGGCTTGATTATGATCCAGATGTCTTTGCTGATCGAGCGGAGCTGGTGGAGCATACATCAATCATGAAGGAGTACGATGGCATCTTCGTTCCCCATAGCAGGAGAACTGGACGCAGAAGGGACATTAAGGCTGGGCACAAGCTCCCTGACAAGATCAAGGCAATTAAAGAGGTCATCGATTTATGCCGGGAAACAGGCGTCAAGATGAACATCGCCCACCTCTATACAGGGTGGTATCTCTCACCTGAGAATGCCCCGGCTGTACTGGAGGAGGCGAATAGGAAGGCGACCATAGATGTCATAAACGAGGCTCTAAAGGAGGGACTCGACATTAGCTTCGACGTAATACCTCAGAGTAGCCCCAAACCATTCAGCCGATGGGAGTACTTGTCCTCGCAGTTCCTACCCTGGCTTCGTGAGCAAACCTCATTGGAAAAATTCGCGGAGTGGCTCAGCGTGCCTGACTGTAGGGAGGAGCTTAAGGATGCTATTATGAGAGGAAAATGGTTTATCCGGGTCTCTTACAACCCCAACACGAACCCTAATTGGGCAAATAACATCACAGTGCTTGAGCACAAAGATCCTGAGAACAACGGAAAGACAATTGCAGAGATATCCATGAAACGGGAAGCAGATGGCTTCGATACATGGCTTGACCTCATAGTGGAGGACCCAAGAGCCAAATGTGGTCTAGCCTTCGGTGGTGACCCTAACGCCTTGTATCATAAAGTATTTTTTGAGCATCCCGCGAGCGCTGTGGGTCTCGATACGTTGGCTGATGACTATAAATGGGTCTCTGATGTCGCGCCTTGGTACGTGTACTGGATGAGCACGTACAGCGCGTTACCAGAGTTTTATATCAGATATGTTAAACGTGACCCTGTTTTCACTTTGGAGGAGGCAGTCATCAAGACTTCTGTTCAAGCAGCCAGAAGGCACAACATTGAAGGACGAGGAGTGTTGACCGATGGAGGGTACGCAGACATAGTCCTTATAGATCTTGATAAGCTGAAAGTAACAGGTGATCCATTGCATCCGAGGAGAAAGCCTGAAGGTATTGAGTATGTTCTCGTGAATGGCATAGTCGCTGTTGAGAAAGGCAAGATCAAGCCAAGTACTCCGGGAAGGGTTCTCCGCAGAAAATAGCTTCTCCCTTCTTTTTCATTTATTTTTTGTTTTTTATGTCAAAGTTAAATATTGTTACGGCGAAACCATTCTAGGTAAATTATTTGACAGGTAATGCGTTGGATAAAATGTTTCTCATTGCCGACATGACCTCACCTGAAGTGAGGGAAGCAATGAATGAGACAGGCATCGTTATAGTTCACGTAGGCTCGATGGAGCAGCATGGACCTCACCTTCCCATTAAGTCAGATACAATCATCGGGTTCGAAGTATCCCGAAGGGCAGCAGCAAAGTTCTATAAGGAGACAGGCAAACGTGTGCTTTTAGCGCCTTCTATCCCATTCGGTCAGTCATTGCATCACATGAATTACCATGGCTCCATAGCGTTACAGCCTGAGACATTGGTCACAGTGATGAAAGAGATATGCGTCGGTTAGCCAGTCAAGGCTTTAAAAAGATTCTCATAATAAGCAGTCACGGGGGGAACATGATGTGGACCAATATGGCTGCTAGAAAGATCTATGATAGCACTGACGCCAAGATCTTGCTCTTTAACACGGTCTGGACGAAGAACAAGGATGATGACTGGGAGGAGTACCTCAAATCAGGTCGTCAGGGGAGTGGCCACGCCGGGGAGACAGAGACCAGCATCCTGATGGCGCTGGGCGACGAAGTGAGAATGGACAAGGTCCCCCAAGAGCCTACAAAGTGGAGGGTGGATTTCCCCGATTTCTCATGGACGACTCCTGATGGACCCAAGATCAGTGGCTTGAGTACTATGGGGACATATAACGTGGAGGATATATGTGATGGATATATGGGTGATCCTTCTCAATCTGCAGCTGAGACTGGTGAGAAGATTCTGGAGAACTGGTCCAACAACTTGTTGATACTGCTCAAACAATACGACGCTCTATAAACCCCATATTTTCTCCCGCATAACTTTGATTAGGTCATGTGGCATCGTAGGAAACTATAAGGTATTGGGGGAAAACCTCAGGGTTTCTCGGTGTGTTTTATCTTGTAGTTCCCTACCAGATGTTACGTTAATATATCCAGAAGATGGGGATGTATGATTTAATACTCATCTAAAGTGATTAATTTAGTACCTTCAAAGTCTGAAGGTTTCACTCTTGCTGTTCCACCTAGGGAATGTACTCTTATAATTTCCCAGCTATTACCACGATCTTTGCTGACTAAATAAGCTGTCATTTTAATTGTACTGCTCTCATTCATCTAAATCAAAGCATCATCCACTCGCTTAGCTATAAACAATTTCCTAGGACGGAAGTTAATGCTGACGTGGGACATTCCTTTTTCCAGATTTCATCCTTCTCCTTGAGATTTTCTTGATACCTTCTCCTAGCCTCGTACATCTCTTCGGTGAATACGTATGGCTAAAGATTCGTGGGCTCATAGCACGGCCTCCTTGTACGAGATCTCATACGGTTCCTAGAGTTTCTGGAGGTAATAAAGCACCCTCAGGATAATCCCGGATGGTCCTCTACGCAATAACTTGGTAATCTTTATACGAGGCATCTAACCCCGTTTTGGATGTGTCGAACTCAAAGTTTTCTTCATAAATCTAGATAATCTGTAATGTTATAGGAAAGATTTTACCAAAACACTGGCTAGTCTAATCATACATATGACAGATAGCTTGTCTTGTTAATCGTCTTGTATAATGCCGTTTATGACATCCAATGCCTCAGCTGAACGAGTCCTTGTCTACGGCTTGTGTAGCTTGATACATGATTACAATCTTGTTTCTCAACGACTTCCTGCGTCATGTATTCCCTGAGTTTAAGACTGCTCTAAATCTATCTCCAAATCACATATCATGCTCTGAAAACGAGTGCTTAACTCACTCCCGCGCGTGTAAATGTTAATTTAAAGAGTTGAACTGTTTTAGAACTCTTAACGCCCTTAAAGTGTTCCATCGACTAGATATTCTAGGTTTTTCCATATCAAAATAAGTTTGTCCAGGATGTTTTGCTTGAAGTGGCCATGTGCCATCTTTTCTTCTCTTATGAAGTAAAACTTCTATCGCGTCTTGCATTCTAGGATCAAACGTTAACCATGCGGACCTGAAATAATCGAGTGCTCGTAAGATATCATATCGCCACCTTGAAGGATAGGATAGCATAAGCATTCTTTTATCGATGATCTCGTTGGTGTGGTCCGAACGATACAGCCTGTGTTGTAGAATGAACTCATTTGCCTCGGGCATGATTCGAGTAATCTCGTCTAGCCTGTAATTGTAACCATTTCGGGTGTATTCAAGGAATCCTTCCAGTACTGAAATAGTAGAGTGGAGTGAGCTATGAACTGCTCCTCCACGGTTCGAGTTGCAGTTAAAACCTCCGTCACCCATTTATTCAGAGATTATAAAATCGACTATTGACTCAAGTTGATCTTGTGGTGCCCCAAAGTAACAGGCATAATTCAGAAACATACCGTTTATACAGACATCACTATTCTTGATGGTCTTGCCCGGGTTTATCCCTCCATCAGATTCCTTTAACTCTTGGAGAATTTGTTTTAGTAGTTGTCTGATTTCCATGTTTTTGGGTTGGATTGCTAGGTTTTTCAGGTCTAGTAAAGTATAGTGGGTGGATGTCCATTTGGGCTGGTAAAACCCTCGCCCCCAATAACCATTTTCTCCTTGATAAGATAGAAACTTTGCTCCCCATCCCTCCGTTGCTATTCGGTTTCTTAGCATTGGTTTATCGGTGTTAAGCAGATCACGGTGGACCTGATACTGGATCGAGACATCTCCTTCAAGTAGCCAGGTCAAAAGTGTGCTGTCTATTACTTGAAGAGGGGGTCTTTGCCCAAGACTCATATAAAAAGGATGAAACATCGGTGTTTATAATGATTAGTATGTTTTTTCACTTTTTTTGATGTTTTCTAATTCCTTTTCATATATTATCATCTTTTTTTCGTAACTATTATTCTTTCTATTGAAATACATCAAAACACTTGGTAAAATAATAGTGAGTAACTAATATACAAATGAAGTATCAGGGATGTTTTCATAACTACCATATATAATTGATTCATAGTAAGAGAAAAGGGCAGCAAAAATCACTAAGCCCATCATTCCTGTACACAATCGCAATAATATAGGTGTTCTACATAGAACACTAAGGTATGAGCCTAAAATTTATTCTGATTATATTCATTACTGTGTTCAATGAAGGGTTTTCTCATAGATTGAAACATTGTACACTGCTTGAGCTTTTCCTATTGAGATGAAGCCGTTTGTTATATCTTCTAAGACACGCTCGGGGTCTCTTTCTTCAGGAGGCCCCCAGCCACCTCCTCCAGCTGTTTCGATTACAATACGTTCCCCAGGTTTTAGTTGGATGCCCTGAAACTTTGATGGAAGAATTACCGTGCTGCCATCATTCAGTTTTTTATAGTATTTTGATCCTCTTCCTTCCCTTCCTCCTTGTATGCCCCATGGTTTGATCTTCATTCTGTCTCCTCTTCCGCCAAGAGTGGCTGTGTGTCCTAATGCTTCAATCTCTCGTGTGATCCCCACTCCTCCGCGTCTTTTTCCAGCTCCCTCGCTATCTCTAATTATAGCATATTTATGCACTAGGAGGGGGTAAGCAATCTCGATAGCTTCTACTGGGGCATTCATTGTGTTGGTCATATGTGTGTGGGTCGCGTCTAAGCCATCCATGTTTCTTGATGCCCCCCATCCTCCAGCATATGTCTCAATGTACCCGTAGAACTTGTTGGTCAAAGGGTTAACTCCTTTAATATTCAAAGCATTCATCGTTCCCGTTGAAGCTGCACAGATCTTATCGGGAGTAATCTTTGCGAAAGCACCCATTATGACATCGACGATTCTCATGCAAGTCACCGAATTAGCGTAAGCTACCGCCGCAGGATAACAGGCGTTGACCAATGAGTTCTTAGGGGCTATTGTATGTAAAGGACGAAATACACCTTCATTACTGGGCACATCTGGGTCAAGAAGTGCCTTCACAGTGTAACCCGCGCATGCAAGAGTTATAGGTAAAGGCGAGTTAATTGGCCCTACCGTCCTCGTATCGGTCCCAGTGAAGTCCATTGTTATTTCGGAATTTTCTACTGAAACCGTGACTTTGATTTTAACCAGCTCATCTGATATACCGTCTCCTTCGATGAAGTCTTCAAAGGAAGACTTGCCCTCAGGGAGTTGGGAGATTGCATTTCTGAGTCTCCTATCACTGTAATTAATCAGGGCATCCATATATCTCTCGAATTTCGTTACACCCTCCTTGGTGGCCATCTCCTCAAGTCTCATCATCCCCCTCACATTGGAGCCAATTTGAGCCCTCAAATCGTGACCAATCTCCTCTACTCTTACATTACTCTTCACAAGACTAAGGATCTCATTGTCCAAAACGCCGCTTTTAACAAGTTTCACAGGGGGAACCCGAATCCCCTCATCAAGCGCCTCACTAGCCACATGACTCTTATGCTCCCCAATATCCGCATGATGAGCTAGATTCCCTACAATTGCAACGATTTCACCCTCAAAGAACACAGGCGAAACAACCATCAAGTCCCAAGTATGTGACCCAGTGATGAATGGATCATTACACAGCAACGCATCTCCGGGATTAAGTTCTATGGATTCCTTCTCACAGTATCTGAGGATAGCCTTCACCGCTGAAGGCATTATACCGAGATGTAGCGGAATATGTTCTGCTTGAGCTGCGAGATCACCAGACTTTGTATAGATGGCGCATGAGCAGTCCCTTCTATCTTTGATATTCGTTGAGTATGCTGCACGAATAAGAACGGCTCCCATCTCCTCAGCGATGGAGAAGAAAGCGTTCTTAATTACCTCCAGATTCGTGATGTCGATGCTCATCGCTGATCTCCTCTCTTGGTCAGAAGAATGTTACTATAATTGTCAATGCTTCCACTGTATCCCTTGTTCACAATAGTAGTAGTATCCCACTCCTCAACAACACAAGGACCACGAACTAAGTTGCCAGGCTGTAAAAGCTCTCTATCATAGACACTGCATCTTACCCAGCCCTCCTCCTTGAAGTGAACGCGTCTCTCACCCTTATGGGCTAGAGACGTGTCATCACTGAGTTTGTCAATCGACTTTATCTCCGGCTTTGATCTAACACCCATGGCAACAAGCCTGTAGTTGACAATAGTAACCTCTTCCTTTGGCATTGAGTAACCGTAATACCTTTCATGAACTCCATGGAATCTGTTAACAGTCTTCTCAAGGTCCTCGATGTCCGTTACAGTTACGTTGAGTTCATGACTTTGACCAATATAACGCATATCCATGGACTTTATCAGTCTCATATCCTTAATTGGAATATTATCTCTCTCAAGCTGCGTGTTTCCACGTTCCTCTAACATTGAGAAGATTTTTTCCACTTCATCCCAGCTAGTTTCAGAACATAACGAGTAACTGGTTTTAACATAGTTATGAGCTAAATCAGCTACTAAGAAACCGAAAGCAGAGAATACCCCTGGCGAGGGTGGAATGATGATCTCTTTCACGCCCACAATCTCTGCCAAGTCTACAACTTGGACAGGAGCTGCCCCTCCAAAAGCTATAAGAGAAAAATCTTGAACATCGATCCCTACCTCAGTGGTGACGTATTTCACTCCTCGGGCCATAATCGAGTTTGCGACACTCAGGATTCCCTCCGCTGCTTCCAATTTACTTATCCCAAGCTCATCCACAAAATTATCCAAAACTCTATTTGAAGCAGCCAAGTCGAGCTGCATCTCACCCCCTAAGAAATAATTGGGATCAATTCTGCCAAGAATGAGGTTAGCGTCTGTGATCGTTACCTTGTTTCCTCCTCTACCATAACATGCAGGACCTGGATTAGCTCCTGCACTGTGAGGTCCCACTCTTAATGCTCCTCCAGCATCTATCCAAGCGATGCTTCCACCGCCTGCACCTACCTCCACGAGGTCAATTACCGGAGTTTTTATGGGGTATCCTGTACCTCGTACTAATCTCTCTCCCTGTTCAAGGGGAGAGACTTCATACATTGTAGTGATTAGAGGTTGCGAGTTGATTATGATACTACACTTCGCGGTTGTACCTCCCATGTCGAAGGAGACCACGTTTCCTCTCCCAATAAGTTGACCAATGTAGGCAGCAGCGAGTACTCCTCCTGCAGGACCTGATTCAATAGTGCTAACAGCTCTTTTGACCGCATCACTTATTGAATTCAAGCTGCCGTCAGCCTCCATGATTAGAAGTTGGTTAACACCCTTCTCTTTCAAATCTGATTCCATTGAATCAAGATATTTTGAAATGACTGGACCAATATACGAGTTAATGACTGTTGTACTCATTCTCTCGAACTCTCTGAATTCAGGTAGTAGCTCAGATGAGACAGAGACATATGAATTGGGTACTTCCTGCTCGATAATCTTCTTGATGATTGATTCGTGATTTGAGTTTGCGTAGCTGTGGAGTAGACAAACGGCGTATGATTCCACTTGGTTTATCTGGAAATGTTTGATTATATCAAGGACTTCCTCAGAGTTTAGGGGTTTAATAACTTCTCCGTGATGGTTGATCCTTTCAAGTAATCCTTTTCTAAGGTTTCCTGGAACGAGTGGAGTGGGTCGCCCTATTCGCCAGTCGTAGATCCTTGGTCTTGTCTGTCTTCCGATAAGCAGGACGTCCTCGAATCCACTTGTAGTGATTAACCCAGTTTTGGCGCCTTTCCGCTCTATAATAGTGTTGATTCCAATTGTGTTGCCATGTATCACTGAATAGATGTTACATGTCAATACGCCCTCAGAATCTGTAATTTTTTGTATGCCCTCCATGACACCCTTGGAATAGTCTTCTGGTGTGGTGAGAATTTTCATGAAACGCATTCTTTTCGTAGAAGGGTCGAAGAGCATGAAGTCTGTGAAGGTTCCGCCAATATCGACTCCTAGGTGTAGTCCCTGGGATGTCATTGTGCTTGTTATTGATATTTACAGAAATATTATTTAACTGCGCGTGCGCATTTTTTGATTGAATTCTTGGAAACTAATTATATGAAGTGTATAAAGAACTGTGGATAAGCGCGCATAGAAGAATCTTCATACACGAACTAGCTCATAAATAACACGCGCGTTCACCCTTACCCAACTCCGCACACAATAGATAGATCGTTACTATATGGGAGAAATCCCTGCGAACTTACATTTTTAGGGATCTATCCCTTCATAACATAATCCATTATCTGTTCCGGAGTCATTCCTTCAAAGCCGAGGCTTTTAACAGAGACTCCTTCTTTCCAGAAGTCTCTCTGAAGTACCAGTTCTGCTAAATTTGTCATTGTGTCGATGGCGGGAGTTGGTATTCCGAACTGGTCTCCAAGGCTCGATATGAAGACGTAGCCATATAGAAGGTCCTCTCCGAAAGCTGTTTTTGCTGCGAAGTCATCTAGGCTTAATCCTGGTCTCCAGCTTCTATGACTAGCGAATGTACTGTATACCTCATACATAGTCTCTCCTTTTACTCCATATTGTCCATACTCCATTTTGAGCACCTCGGGTTTAGGGATTAGCTCTAAGCCAAGTTTTTTTCCCACTGCGATTCTTTCCTTGTCTACGAGATCCATCACATGGGCAACTTTCGGTGTCATAAGGGTACCATAGAACTCGAGGTCTCCTTCATTTTTCTCCCAGAAACCAGTGTTTAATAATACTGGAGGGACATGAACTTGAAGATTAGGGTTAGTAAGGCTGGTGTAAAGAACATTCGGCGCTGCCTCGCAGTTGGGGAAGAACTCCTTTACAACCTTGATCAGTTCAGGTGTTTTATTGCCAGGCATAGCTGCAGCCCAGAGGTGAGCTTTTACTCCAAACACGTTCATAACCCCTGGTGCCGTGGGTTTTACAAAATATGGAAGTATAGCTCCTTCTCCGAGTATGGTTTCTTTTGGCGCGATTTTATTGAACTCTTTGTATGTTCTTAGTGCTGCAAGGTAGGACGACCAGTTCATGATTATCTGTCCTGGCTCCATGTGTTTCGCGGCTTCCAGGATAAATCTCTCTGCGCCATAAGCTCTAATGGTAGCGAAAATTGCATCCGAGTCCTGTACCGCTTCATTCATATCAGTGGTTATTACATCTGGCTCAACTTTTCCCTCTAGGTTGCCATAGGCTTCTATTGATCCTTTTTCCTCTACTAGTTTCAGGTTTTTGCTGTAATCTGGGAAATCGAAAATATTAATCTTGAACCCTTTTAATCCTAGGTCCACAGCCATGGTCATACCTCCACTTCCACAGCCTAGAATCGTTGCTCTCTTAACCAATTCAATCCATCCTTAATCATTTTTATAATAAAATACCATAAAAAGATAATGTAGGACACCGAGTGCATGTGTACGTGCTATTTGACTGCACGCGGTCGATTATCAAGAACCATCTGTTTTCATGCGCGAAGATATACAACTGGCTGTAGGGTTCGAACCCGACTAGAGTTTAAATTGTACGAGGGGTTTGACCTGAACCAGGTGAATGTTGAAGAAAATTATGCGAAGTAGCTCGCTATTTTTCCCTTACACATGATATCAGTGGTTTCATTTTCGCTGCGCGTGAGTTTTACCGTCTGGATGTTATTGTTTACGGGTTAGTTGTTGTTGGGCTAGGTTTGCTTTCTGGTTTTTGAAGCTGGTTTTCTTAAAGGGTGCGAGGGGGGTGGTTGAGGTTTTGTTGTCTGTGAATTTTACTTTGTCTGCGTTGTGCATTATGAATCCGAGTCGGATGGCCTCTCGGATGGCTGTGGTCTCGTTCTCGTTGAATAGCCGGGTGGCTTGGGTGATTTGTTCTTCTTCTACCCGTACGCTTAGTCGTGTTTGGGTGTCTCCATACGCGAGTTTGCTGAGGGGTCTGGTGATCCCGAGGGGTCCTTGTATGGTGACTGGGTTTTCTTGGGCGTAGCCTATGCCTAGGTCTATGAAGTTTCGGATGGTTTGGCTTAGGTTGGTATTTGCTGTGTCTGTGTATTGTTGTATTACTTGTTTTAGTATTGTTTCTATGCGTATGGTCAGGAGTTTCATGTATGCTTGTTTGGCATACGTTTATATTAAGGGTTCCAGAGACTATGTATGACAATTTGACATATATGTGATGTTGTATGATTAACCCGATTATACTCTCAAAACTGGCGCTATGGGTCGTAACCATAACCGCTGCAACGATGCTGCTGAGGAGGAAACGGATGGATGGGCGTACACGGACCATGTTTCTGGTGGCGGGAGTATTGGTGTTTGGGTTCCTTTATGGTTGGCTTAGCCCGTTGAACCCGAACCCCATGACCTCGATTGGTAACCTGTTATTGGGGGTGACTGGGATGCCTGTAGCGGTGCCGTTGACATTATCTGTTGTGCTGGTTGGGTTGATGCTTGGGGCGACTGTTGTGAGCAACAGGTCAATATGTGGCTGGGGGTGTCAATTAGGGCTACTGCAGGATTTGCTCTATAGGGCTCCGGTGCCTAAGCGTAACGTGAGCCTGAGGGTGAGTTTGGTGACGAGGGCTATGTTCTTGGTGTTGCTGGTGATTGGTGCTGTGGTTTGGGGCGTGAACTTGTTGGGTGTGCTTAATCCATTTGGGGTGTTTCAGCTGCAGCTGTCGCTGGTGAGTGGTGTGGTGTTGCTTGCTGTGGTGGGGTCCAGTTTGGTGTTTTATCGTCCTTGGTGCAGGTTTGTCTGTCCGTTCGGGTTGGCTGGGTGGGCTGCCGAGCAGTTCAGTTTATTGAAGCCGACGGTGGATCGGGAGGCGTGTAAGGACTGTCAGGCTTGTGTAAGGGCTTGTCCGAGTGGAGCGATGAAAGACTTCTATGATGGTAACCGTGTTCACACAGATTGTTTTGCCTGTGGGGCTTGTATCGAGGCGTGCCAGTTCGATGCGCTGGACTGGAAACAGCCATGATTTTTTAAAGATAAATTGTCTTTACCCATCTTCTAATGTTTCTTAGATAGCTCTGAATTGTACGCGTATTTGTCTCAGGCTCATGTGGCTTGCTGCTTTGACCTATCCCTCTTGGTTCAGTTGGGCAGGCGTGGGGTGGGCTAACAGCGTAAGCCGTGGATCTGGTAATGGATAATGGTGAGATACGTGGATCTTGGGGCTTTGAGGCGGGGTTTAAGGTGTTCTTGAGGGTGGTTTCCTGATAGGTGAGGCGTGTTTAAAGCAGGGCTGTGAGCGGATCTGGGTTGTAAGGCAACCCTCAACGAACCCTTGAGCCCGTTGGCTGAAAACCAAGGATAATCAAAGTTCTCATATATTGAGTTGAGGGGTCATTCATGGAAATGACCGTGATTTTATCGAGGGATATCGGGTGGACGCTCTTCCAGGACCTCAACCCGGACAACCTGACTAGGATTGTTCGCGTTGGCTCTACCGCGTATGCTAACATCGGTTGAGAGGAATCCACAATCGATGAATGGTCGTATCGGGTGTATTTATATCGAGACGTGGCCTGTATGGTTTCTGGAGCCCGGTTGTCTAGCGGACAAGAATAGAGGGTTTTGGACCCTCCGACGCGAGTTCGAATCTCGCCCGGGCTACCAATCCTAGAAGTTTTAATTATACCTTAACGTTTTTTATATGGATATGTCGCTAGGTGTTAAAACATTAGATAAAATTGTTGAAACTGATCTTCAACAATTAGTCACTAATCAAGTTAGAGAAAATAAGAAAATTGAATATAAAAAAATCTTGCCTGGATACTCAAATGCACAAAAGAGAGAATTTTTATCGGATATTTCATCTTTTGCGAATGCTGTTGGAGGCGACATACTTTATGGAATTGAAACAAAAAAGGGAGTTCCCATAGATATCTCTGGTTTGCATGTTGCTGATGTTGATGCTGAAATTTTACGTCTTGAAAGTATGTTACAATCAGGCATTGAGCCAAGAATTCCTGGGATAAAGACGATTAGTGTATCACTACAGATACCGAACGTGGTTATCATAATAAGAATCCCAAAAAGTTGGATGTCGCCTCATATGGTGACATTCGATAATCTTTCAAGATTTTATTCAAGAAACTCTGCGGGTAAATATCAACTTGACGTTTCAGAAATTAGAAATTTATTTAACTTTTCACAAACTATTCCTGAACAAATTAGGGCGTTTCGGTTGGAACGTCTTAGTAAGGTTTTAGCTGGTGAAACTCCTATTCGTGTTGGAGATGTACCAAAAATCGTATTACATTTAGTACCTCTTAGTGCCTTTAGCTCACCCATATCATATGATCTCACTCCAATTGCTAAATCGTACCCAATGCCAATGTACGCCTCAGGTTGTAGTGGAAGATATAATTTCGATGGGTTCCTAACCTATTCCCAGTCCCGTAATTCTAATACCGTACGCACATATCTCCAAGTTTATAGAAATGGAATTTTTGAAGCAGTTGAAACTCTTCTTCTTAGTGATGGTGCAATACCCAGTGTGGCTTATGAAAGAGAATTACTAAAAGCAATACCCTCTTTTCTCACATTTCAAGAAAAGATGAGGGTTGAGCCACCAATTCTAATTATGATTAGTTTTCTTGGGGTTAACGGATTTGAGCTGGTGGTTGATCGATTTAGATTCGTATCTAGAAAGGTATCTCCGATAGACAGAGATAATCTCATAATACCTGAAATAATGTTAGAAAGCTATGATGCTAACCCTGTAGAATATTTAAAACTAATTTTTGAAACAGTGTGGAATGCAGCAGGATGGCCTAGATGTATGAATTACGATGAAGAAGGAAAATGGGTTGGTCATTGATTTTTAACGAAAGGATAAGGCCAATACATTTTTCTCAAGGAGAATTGTGGACGCTTCGAAGAGAACTCGATTCCCTTTAGATTTCAAGTACTCGCGTAGTTATTTGGCTACAATATGCCAAGTTTATTCTCTTAAACGCCATACCGTTACATTAAACTCTGATTTTTCATCTAAGAATCTTTGAGAAAATGTCTTTACAACATTATTTAAAATATCGTACATTTTAAAACAATAACTTGATTCTTTCTTTATTTCTAATCCTAATCTGATTGTGACTTCCGCTAAATTTTTTGTGCTCATTGGATAAATTAATTGCATTCTTGGATTAGTGCCATTTTCATTCGAACCTTCAGCAATTCCTATTCTAAATCCATGTTTATAAGAATTATATATTTGTAAATTATCCAAATAATATTTACCTATTTCTGTTAGAAAATTTTTTACTAAGTTACACGATTCAACCACTTCGTTTAACATTACGCTGTCTAATTGATCTAAATCAGGATAACACAATAATTTTGCTACATAATCATTAGACTTCACATTAATGCTGTCATAAAAATCCTTAATTTCTCCGGTATTATATTCTAATAGTTTTTTATGATATGTTTTTTCATATCTACTTAAAGACAACAAATTAGCTGCAAATACTTCAGCAAAATGAACAGTGGTGACCATAATCTCTAATTTAATCATTTCTTTTAATAATCTATTTTCGCGTTCATAATTGTCGCCTATTTTAAAATAATCTTCATCAGATAACACTTTTTCTAATATTCCAATTTTAATTACAAGCCAAGGATATCCTTGAAACATTGAAAGAAGTCTTGCTACACCAACTTCCCCCAATAAATTCACGACCATTAATCAAGTTCATTACACTAGTAAAAGTTTTAGGAATGATTAACGAGATGAAGAAAGATCCTTCGGCGGAAGATTTGGTTTCACTCTGAGCTATTCGCGCAGGGACTCGGCGAACCTGTGCGCAAAATCCCGTATCCCACCCCAGTCCCTAAGATCGTTCCTCCCCCCTTGTCGAGCCCCAGCACCCCGGACAGCCCCAACATCACCGACCCGGCGATCCTCCAAACCAGAAACCCTATCCTAGAGCCCTCCCTCACGTCAATCAACGGCCCAAAGGTCTCGTACAGATCCGCCTCCACCCCAGCCCTCTCCCTCGCGCGCGTGTATAGCCTTGGAGCCCGGGCATCTAGCGGACAAGGATAGAGGGCTTTGGACCCTCCGACGCGAGTTCGAATCTCACCCGGGCTACCATTTCCTAGTCCTCATCACCAGATACTCAGCACTAAGCTCATCCCCGCTTCAGCTTCATCGCTCTCTTGGCCTCCCCCCTTCTACCAAGATATTTTAGTATGCCCACCACCTGATCAATCATCCAATCAGTTGTTTTGTATTGTCCGGAAACCTCGAATTCCTTGAGAAAGATGGCTGGATCGTTGATCCTTCTGCACACAATGTTGTCGAATAGCAAATGATCACGCTCAAAGACGACGGCCTCACTCTTGAACGCGGCGCACGCGAAAGCTATGTCGATAGCCACGTTTGGATGGTGAAGAACAATGATTCATAGATGCAATTTAGCAACGGGCTGGTGCGCGAAGCAGGGCTGTGAGCGGATCTGGGTTGTAAGGCAAGCCTCAACGAAATCTTGAGCCCGTTGGCTGAAAACCAAGGACAATCAAAGTCCTCAAATATTGAGTTGCAGGGTCATTCATGGAAATGACCATAATTTCAGACGATATGCGTGATTTCATCGAGGGATTACCTAAAGCCGAGTTACACGTACACCTTGAGGGCACGCTTGGCCCCGAGACCGTACTGAAACTCGCAGCAAGAAATGGTCTAGATTATCCATTTAAGACCGTCAAGGACGTTGAGAACGCCCTCAATAACAGGACAGTCGGTCTGGTGAGCTTCCTCGACCTCCACTACCTGTTCGTCAGCGTCATCAAGACAAGGGAGGACTTTTACGAGGTCACATACGAGTTCCTCCGCACATGCAGGGAGAACAACGTGGTCTACGTGGAGATCAAGTTTGACCCCCAGTTCCACACCGAGCGGGGCATCTCATTCTATGACATGATACAAGGCATCGACGAGGGCAGAAAGGACGGATACAAGGACTTTGGCGTCGAGGCGAACCTCATAATGTGCATCAACAGGGAGCGCACCGTAGAGAGCGCATGGGAGATGATGGAGCAGGCATACCCCTACAGGCACCTGATCACGGGGCTCGGGCTTGACTCATATGAGAAGGACAACCCGCCCAGCAAGTACACAGAGGTCTACATGAAGGCGAGGAAGCAAGGTTACAGGGTCACCGCACACTGCGACGTTGACCAAGAAGACTCAGTGGAGCACATATGGGAGTGCATCGACCTGCTCAAAACAGACCGGATAGACCACGGCGTCAACAGCATAGAGGACCCGGAGCTGGTTAAAGAGCTGATCAAGAGGGACATCACACTGACAGCCTGCCCCACATGGAGGAGCCCATACCCTGAGCCACGCGACCTTGAGAGGATCAGGAAGATGTACGACATGGGGCTAAAGGTGACCCTGAACACCGACGACCCCGCGGAGTTCACCTCAGGCTACATGAACCAGACCCTGATAGGAGCGGTCGAGGGGAGCGGCTACACCAAGGAGGACCTATTAAGCTTCATGAGGAACGCCTTTGAGGGAAGCTGGCTGCCACAGGAATCAAAAGACAGGTACATCAAAGCACTGAACGATTACGCGGTATCAAGGATCCGAAGACTCCATTAGATCCCTAGCCTTCCCCCCAAACCATGGTGAGCATCACACCTTAAGCCTTACGTGTGAATATACTAATAGATTAACCCGTCTTCCAATAGTATTCCATGAATTTTCTCTGCGGCCTCGTGGACCTGTTCCTCACTCTTCGCACCAGTTATAACGAGACTTCCCGAGGAGAATATCAGTATGACAACCTTAGGCTCATCCATCCTGTAGACGGCGCCCGGGAACTGCTCAGGCTCATACATCACGTCCAATATATCAGCCGCCGCCTCCAGGTCAGCGCCACCGCCTAGATGCGCGGAGGCCACCATGTTCTGGATGACTATGTCTGTATTTCCCGGTATTATGAAGCCCGCCTTCTTTAGCTCCTTCACCACCTTCCTCACTGCTCTCCTAGCCAGCTTCGCCGACTTGGCACCCGTGCACACCATCTTCCCCGTGGAGAATATCAGTGTGGCTGTCTTCGGTCTTTTCAGCCGAAAGACTAGGCCGGGAAACTTATTTGGTCTATACTCGGCGGTCCTGAAGATTCGGCCGGGAAACTTCTTGTACCTGTACTCGATGTTCCCGAAGAACTTCATTATTGCTATTAGATCTATCTTGGTTCCTAGGGACGCCGTAGCCACGACGTTCTGGATCACAACGTTGTACTTGTTAGCCCTTATCTTCATTTTTACATACCGGGTTTTGATGTGGGGTGGGGAGTGTTGCCGGCCCTAGAACAAGGGTGGTTAATCCCCGGGAGTAGAAGAACCCACCTGGCCGGGCTATGAACGTTTCTCTCCCTGCAACGATTACCCCGATATCCAGAATCCGAAGGCTCCATTAGGCCTCTAGCCCTCCCCACCACCGCGTGATTGGACGAGCCGGTTGCTCGCCTCTTCGTTTAGTATCTCCCTGCCCAGCTGAGTGACGATGTACTTGCTTCCGAACTTCTTGAGTATGCCCTCCTTCCTCATCCGCCGCCTTACGCGGTGGGGCAAAAAATCTACGCAGTTATGGCCTTCGATGACCTTGTGGAGCTCTTCCCGATATGTCTCTACGAGGTTCTCCCTGCTACGCTGCTCGCAGAAGTCTTCGTCTTTTTTGCTGTACACGGCGTTGCCTAAACTTAAAGTGCCCATGACTTCACTTTACTATCAATTTGTATAGTTCAGGGCGACGGTATAGCTCAAGGTTGAATACCCCTTCCTTGATTTCCCTACAGAGTTCCAGGTCTATCACGGAGTCTATGAGGTCGTCCTCGTTGGCGTAGGACATGGCGATGACCTCGCCAAGCGGCGAGACGATCATGCTCTGACCCATGAGCACGTAGCCTGGCTCCTCCTCTCCGCAGTGAGCGACACCCACCGCCCATGTGCCATTCTGGTAGCACCCGGCCTGCATTGACAGCTTGTTGTGGAACTCCGCCAGCCTGCTGTACGACTTCGCCTTCCTGTAGTGGGTCAAGGGCGTGTTCCAGCCGACTATGACCAGTTCCACTCCCTGAATCCCCATGCACCGCCAGGTCTCGGGCCACCGTCTGTCGTTGCAGATGGCCATGCCGATTCTGCAGCCGAAAGCGTCCCACACCTTGAACCCTGTGTCTCCCTCCTTGAAGTATCTCCTCTCCAGATGCTGGAACCTTTGACCAGGCACAGGCTCCGCGGTCCCCGGGATGTGAGCCTTCTTGTACTTCCCTATGATATGGCCTTCAGGGTCAACGAGTATAGAGGTGTTGTACCTGCCGTCTTCGCTGAACTCAGCGTACCCCAGGTAGAATCCTATGCCTAGGTCTTTGGCCCTGTCAAAGAGGGGCTGCGTGGTGGGGCTTGGCATGGACCTCTCGAAGTATTTTAGAAGCTCTTCCTCCGTCAGTAGCATCCGCGGGAAGAAGGTGGATAAAGCGCACTCCGGATAACAGACGAGCTGGGCTTTCCTCCTAGCGGCTTCCTCCATAAGGTCTATGAGGCGTTCCACCACTTTCTCCCGGGGCTCGTTCTCGTATATGGGACCGATCTGCGCGGCGGCAACGTGAAGCTTTCGAGGTGACACTATCTTACACCTCTGCTTTGTACTCATCATAATCAGTGACATCGGCTATCATGCCTACCACTGTATGATTAGTGGACTTCTTACAGACTTGGCATGGTGATGGTGTGGAGGAATCTATACTCCACATTCCATAAGCTCCGGATTCATGCTCGTTTCCGCACTCATTGCATCTCAGCAGAGTCCTCCAACCTGTGATAATTATTCTCTTCACCGTGTCTCACCTCCCCACTTCATACCCTCTAGGCTTTTCACGTCGACGACGAGGGCAGCCTTCAGGGTGGTCCAGCCCTTCCTCAATTTTCTCAACCAGTTTTCATCATCTCCTTTGTGATTGTCGGCTCTTTACTCCCCCGTCCAGGGGCAAGGCAGCTCTCGCCTCCACGGCTCCGTGCCGTGGCTTTTCTGAACATCTCATTCCTTCTCTGTTTTAGGTTTCAGGCGTATGCTCAGGTAGATTGTGTAGACGGCGATGGCGACTGTCGTGATCACCAGCAGCCATCCGAAAGTGTGCTTAAACGTTTCAGACCACCACCGCAAGCACCTTGTAGCTGGTCATTTCAGCGGATATCCTGAAATCGTGGCTTCCAGTCATTTTCATTCCTGACTTGAATAGATTGTAGAATAATGACAAAGTGTCACAGCCTTTTTCCT
>JAOZHP010000040.1 GCA_026014815.1 Candidatus Bathyarchaeota archaeon | reverse complement strand
GAGGCTGAGGGACGAGCTGGGCATCACCTTCCTCGTCATTGAGCACAGGCTTGAGGTAGCCGCCCAGTACGCTGACCACGTCTTCGCTATGGACCTTGGCAAACTAGTTACTGAGGGTACCGCAGAGGAAGTCTTTGAGGACGAGCGGGTAATCAAAGCATACCTAGGTGAATAAGATGGGCAGCAAATACATATTGGAAACAAAGCAGCTGAACGTAGGTTATGGACCAATTCACGTAATCTACGACCTTGACTTCAAGGTCCCAGACGGAGAGGTTACCATCGTCGTCGGCCCCAACGGCGTCGGAAAAACGACACTGCTAAAGGCCGTCATGGGTCTAGCCACCGTCTACAGCGGAGAGGTTCACTTCAATGGAGAAAACATCAGTGATCTTCCACCATTCGAGAGAACCAAGCTAGGTATCGGTTACATGCCTCAGACAGGCAACATCTTCAGCAAGCTCAGCGTAGCAGAAAACCTGAAGATGGCGGCTTACACTGTGAGTGACGCTGACATGATTCAGGACAAGCTGGAGTTCGTCTTCAACCTGTTCCCACAGCTCAAGGGCTTCATGCCTCGACCCGCGGGTACTTTGAGCGGTGGTGAGCGCCAGATGCTCGCCGAGGGAATGGTGCTGATGAGGGACCCAAAGATCATGATGGTCGACGAGCCCACAGCGGGCTTGATGCCAAAGCTGGTAAACGACGTCATGAGGCAGCTCGCGGCGATGGCCGAGGAGACTGGTCTCCCCATCGTTCTAATTGAGCAGCGTGCAAGGCGCGCCCTCGCTGTAGGCGACTACGCGTACATGATGCGTGGCGGCAGGTTCACCTTCGAAGGTGACGCCGAGGGGCTGCTGAATCACCCGCAGCTAAGCGAGATGTACCTGGGTGCCGTCGAGGTCCGCGAACTTAAGACAATCAAGGAGTAACTTTCCTCCCCTTTTCCTATATAACCAATATTTTCTAGAGTATCCGTTTCCTCGGGAGTGGACTCTGCGTTTTTGATATGGATTCTGATTGGATAATTGTTTAATTCACTGTTTTTAGTGTCTCGTTGATCAAAGTTGGGCTCCGAGGTACTTAATGAAAGTCTAGGTGTTGTTGAGTCCAACGGGTTTGACTTAGCGGGGCTTCTTCACGGAATTTTTCTCAGCTACGTACAGGTGACCGCCGATCTTATTCCATTATCCCGGTTCAAACGGGTCACAGAGTACATGTCGGATACACTCTACAAGGTCTCGGGCGTCCCTATACTGAACCTTATCGAGGTTCATGACGTCGAAGCGACTCTAGACCGTTATACCGCGTTCCTTGAGTCGGTAGGCATAGCCAAGAAAGCTACGGTGTACTGGGAGGACGGCGTCTACAGGTTTAATCTCAGGGAATGTGTGTTTGGCGGTGACTGCCGGCGCCTCGTCTCGGGGAGATACATTTGTCCGTTCGCTTTGTTCGCTGGCTTCTTGGCCAAGGAGAGTAACGGCGGCAAGGTTCTCATCGAGGGCAGTGAACGTACTATGCTTGGGTCCAGGACGCTCATTAGGGTCGGCGGTAAGGATCAGGGCACCCAGAAAATGAAGGTAAATGTATAGAAAAGTGTGGCTGCTACCACTGCCTGATCTCTATGGACATGCCGTTGTTGTCCTTGGCTCGCCTCTCCACGACTCACCGAGGTTCATGTTGACGATCTCAGTTATGCCCCGTGAGCCATCCATCTTGTATCTGCTCTTGAGCTTGAACCCGAGTTTCTCGTAGAACTCTACTGATTCTTTCATGTTTCGGGTAGTGACCTCGACATGGTCTATTGCTTCCATCAAATTGATCGGTGAACGGAGCTCATTGCTGAATATACTGGTATGCGGTGCATAGCCTAAAATCAGTAAAGTCCCAATGATGCTTGACAGGTTATGGATATTCAAGCGATCAGGAAGGACTTTCCGGTTCTCAAGGAATGGGTGTACCTTGACAACGCCTTCGTAGGGCTAATGCCCAAACAGGTGAGAGATGGCTACAACAGCTACGTCGACCAATGGTACCGGTTCGACACAACCGGAGACAGGACAATACTGCAGGAGTGGCTCGCCAAGGCGAGGAAAGTGAGGAAAGAACTGGCCAAATTCGTGCATGTCTCCCCAGAGGAATTGGCGTATACCACCTGCACTGGCTCTGGACTCAACATTGCCATCAACGGTACCGAGTGGGGTCAAGGCGAGAACACAGTGTTCCCGGAGTGGGAACACAGCCCTCTCGATACCCATACCACTAGGCGATACGGCGTGGAGCCCAGAGTATGGAAGCCACGTGACGGCATCTTCCAGTTAAGCGACCTAGAGAAACTGGTGGACGATAAGACCCGGATAGTTCAGATAAGTGAGGTGAGCTACGTCAACGGGTTCAAAGCCGACCTCAAAGCGGTGTCAGAGATAGCCCATAACCACGGAGCCAAGGTGCTGGTGGACTCAACACAGGTCGTGGGGGCCCTCGACGTAGACTGGAAGGGTGACAACGTAGACTACGTGTCTTTCGCACCCTACAAGTACCTCATGGGGCCGGCTGGGCTAGCGTTCCTGTATGTGAAGAAGGAGCACATTGGTGAATTAACGCCTGACCGCATTGGCTGGAAAAACCAGATCTATGAAGGTGACAACCCCGAGGACGATGTGGACCTTGAGACCGCTGAGAAGTTTGAGTACGGCACCCTCCATTTCCAGGGTCACTATGCAATGGAAAAGTCACTGGAGTACCTGTACCGGCTCGGAATAAAGAACGTTGAGAAGCGGAACCTTGAGCTTGTCAGTTACCTGTTCGATAAGCTCACTGAGTCAGGGAAGACGATATGGACGCCTGAGCCCAAGAGCAACGTGGTTAGCTACTTCCAGCAGGGTGCCCGGGAGATCGCGACGAAGCTGAAGGCCATGAAGATCAAGGTGACTGGCAGGGAGGCTCATGGTGACCACATGAGGGTCTCAGTGCACTTCTATAACACTGAGGCGGATATCGACAAGTTACTCGCGAATGCCTGATCCTCTCCCTTTTCCTTAAGTTTTTCATGCAATAAATCCGAAAAATTGCATATCCGTTTAACAAAACCATTAAAACTGGTGTGTATGCAATAACTGTAATGTCATCCACGGATTCTCTGCCTGATGGAATAGCTATCCTCGACTTCGGCGGACAATACTGCCACCTCATCGCACGCCGAGTAAGAGAGATGAATGTTTACTCAGAGATTCTACCCAGCGACGCCACACGAAGCGACATAGAGGCGCTGGACTCCATGATGATGGTTAAGGGCATTATCTTCAGCGGTAGCCCAAGCAGCGTCAAGGCACAGGACAGCCTCAAGTTAGACCCAGAGATACTTGAGATAGGAGTACCAGTGCTGGGGTTATGCTACGGGTTACAGCTTCTCGCCAATATGCATGGTGGAAGGTTGGAGAAGGCCCGTGAATATGGGGTCACTAAGGCATACATCGACGAGTCCAAAGGCATCTTGGAGGGAATGGAGGTGTGTGAGCAGGTCTGGATGAGCCACGGGGACACCGTGTTCGAGGCTCCCGATGGATGGAAGGTGGTAGCTCACACTGACAGGGCGCCGGTAGCGGCGATGGTTCAGCCTGAGAAGCAGATTTGGGGGCTCCAGTGGCACCCCGAGGTTAACCACACCGAGCACGGAATGGAGATGCTAAGGAACTTTGTGTTCAACGTAAGCAAGGCAGAGCCAAACTGGAGGCCGCTAGACACAGTAGAGGAAGCGATAGAGAAGATCAAACAAATCGTCGGGGACGGTAAGGCAATAATCGCCCTCAGCGGCGGCGTGGACAGCAGCGTCGCCGCAGCTCTCGCCGCGAGTGCCCTCGGGAAACGGCTCATGGCGGTACACGTGGATCAGGGACTAATGAGGATGAACGAGTCAGCACAAGTCGCGGAGGCTTTCAAGGATCGAGGTCTCCAGCTAGTGGTCGTGGAGGCAAGGAAGAGGTTCATAGAAAAGCTTGAGGGAGTGATCGAGCCGGAGACCAAGCGCAAGATCATCGGTGAGGAATTCATCAGGGTCTTCGAGGAGAAGGCAAAGGAGTTCGGCGCCGAGTTCCTCATTCAGGGGACCATCTACCCGGATAGGATCGAGTCTGGGCTCACCAAGAACAGTGACACAATAAAGACCCATCACAACGTAGGCGGACTGCCCAGCATAATGGACTTCAAACAAGTCATAGACCCACTGGAGGACCTATACAAGGACGAGGTGAGAGGACTGGGTGAGAGACTCGGGCTCCCCAGAGAACTGGTGTGGAGGCAGCCGTTCCCTGGACCTGGGCTTGCTGTACGCATAGTAGGCACGATTGACGAGGACAAATTGGATGTTCTTAGACAAGCTGACACCATCGTGGTCGAGGAGATCGAGGGTCACCCATTCAGTGAGAAGCTATGGCAGTACTTCGCAGTTCTCACGGATACGAAGAGTACGGGGGTCAAGGGCGACGAGCGTGCATATGGGTACACGATAGCGGTTCGCATCGTCGAGAGCATCGACGCAATGACCGCAAACTTCAGCAAGGCGCCTTGGGAGGTCCTTGAGCGCATAAGTAACCGGATAGGTAACGAGATTCCCAGCGTCACGCGTATCGTCTACGACATAACCCATAAACCTCCGAGTACCATAGAGTGGGAATGATGATAGGATACACTTACCCCGACGAGGGGCCCACAGCCGACTTGCTAGTAGAAGCCACGGGAGCAACCCTCGAGGAAGCATTCGCCAACCTGGCCTTCGGTATGCTCAACGCCATGACGCCCATCGAGGGCATAAAGGAGAAAGAGGAGTTCACACTTGAGGCCAAGGGCGAGGACATGGAAAGCCTACTTTTCAACCTGATGGACGAGTTCCTGTACATCAACGACGTGGAATTTCTCGTACCCCGAAGCATCGAGATGGAGATAGACACAGAGAACTACCGGGCAGTAGCAAAATGCAGGGGAGAAAGGTTCAGCAGGGACACCCACGAGATTGGCGTCGCCGTGAAAGCAGTAACCTTCCATATGATGGAGATAAAACAAGAAACCAATGGCTGGCGTGTCCGAACGGTCTTTGACACCTGAAATGATACTTAATCTACTTGGGAATCTGGCTACGCTTCATCATTATGATGCCTCTACACTTGTCAGCATAAGCACAATAATCGAGACACGATGGAGTCTTCTCTTTTTTCTCCCATTTCTCTCCACAGTCTAGGCACTCACCTTTATCTTCGTCACTCCAGACCTCGACTCTGCCACCGCACTTCTCGCAGACCTCGTAGTCAACTTTGGGTCTGACAAAATCCGAGATTCCGGGGCAATAGTTCTCCGAGGGTCTCTTTAGGAAGCTCATGTCATCGCCTACAGCAGTATGGTTTGATCTACGGGACGGGGAGTTTTAACTACTAACACTCTCAGCGACTTTTCTGACTCGTTGTACCAGCAATGAACGATCTTCGCGGGACTGTGAATCACTGTATCTTGGCCGACTGTCTTTTTCTCGCCACCTATCTCGATCACGCCCTCGCCTTCAAGGACATAAAATAATACATCAACTGGTGTGATGTGTCGTCTTAGCCGCTCACCGGGTTGAAGTTTTATGTGGATGCCCAAAGCGTTCTCGTGGTCGTATATCTTCTTTGTCTCGATCCCGTGAGGGTTCTTTCCGGGGGATGTTTCCGATACTTTCGTCATTTCCATTTTTTTCACCAAATATTTGATGGGATTAGCCGAGGATGGCTTTCAGGTCCTCGTCTGGGGTAGTGATGGGGGTCAGGGCAAAGTTCTCCACCAGCACGTTCAACACGTTTGGCGTTATGAACGCAGGGAGGCTCGGCCCGATCCTGATGTTCTTTATTCCAAGATGCAGCAAGGACAACAGTATGGACACCGCCTTCTGCTCGTACCAGCTCAACACAAAGCTCAGCGGTAGCTCGTTGACTCCCACACCAAAGGCGTCAGCTAATGCTGACGCGATCTTTATGGCGCTGTAAGCGTCGTTACACTGGCCAACGTCCAGCAGCCTCGGGATTCCGCCGATGTCACCCAAGTCCTTGTCGAAGAACCTGAACTTTCCACAGCCCAGCGTCAGTATCACGGTGTCTTTTGGCGCCTTCTCCACGAACTCTGTGTAGTAGCTGCGTCCCGGCTTAGCGCCGTCACAGCCACCCACCAGGAAGAAGTGTTTGATCTGTCCCGCCTTCACGGCGTCGATAACTGCTCCAGCGACATCCATGACGGCGTTTCTAGCGAACCCGACCATAACTTCCTTGCCTGTCTCATCCTCTGAATAGCCGGGCATTTCAAGCGCCTTCTTGATGACTGGCGTAAAGTCGTTGTCATCAATATGGGTTACATCTGGCCAGCCTACCTGACCAGTGGTGAACAGGTTCTCCTTGTAAGTCTCTGTTGGTTTCTGGATACAGTTGGTGGTCATGAGAATGGCTCCCGGGAAGTTCTTGAATTCTTTTTGCTGGTTCTGCCATGCGGTGCCATAGTGCCCATAGAAGTGCTCGTACTTTTTTAGCTCAGGGTAGCCGTGTGTTGGAAGCATCTCTCCATGTGTGTACACGTTGATGCCTTTGCCCTCAGAAAGCTTGAGTACGGCTTCTAGGTCCTTGAGGTCGTGACCCGAGACCAGAATGGCTTTTCCCTTCTTTGCGCCTAGAGGTACCTTGGTGGGCACGGGGTGGCCGTAGCGACCGGTGTTACCTGCATCCAGTAGCTCCATGGCTCGTATGTTGATCTCGCCTGTCTTGAGTGCCAACCCTACTAGTTCATCGGCTGTCTTCGTTGGGTTCAGTGTGGCTGCCAATGCCTCGTGGATGAACTCGTAGACTGCTGGGTCCTCCTGTCCTAGGATAG
>JAOZHP010000039.1 GCA_026014815.1 Candidatus Bathyarchaeota archaeon | reverse complement strand
GACTTCCAGCTCCGGGACCTCTATCTTCGCCCTCTCGAAGTACTGCCTGCAGACCCTCGGGTTCTGATGCCCCGACAGTTGGAGGACTGCTATGAAGCTCTTGGTGTCCTCGGCGTAATGGGTCAGCCGGGTGTGCCGGGCGAAGTCGTGCCACCTTAAACCCTCATCCTTAAGGACTTTGGCGCTCCAGCCGGCGAACAATCCAGACCACTCTCCCGGGGTGTACGATCTCCAGACCCCGTACTTGTCGAAGTGTTTGAAGACCCTTAGGCTGGGGCTCTCGATCATGGAACTCATCATCTCATAGGTCTCCGGATAGAGTTTAACACGCTTCCTAGCTTTCTTGGTCTTCAACACCCTGACGTCAAGCACCCCATCGTCCAGAACGTTCTCTCCCTTAACGCCCACGAGCTCCCCTCGACGGAGCGCGGCCTCCCATCCCACGTGGAGCATCGTCTTCTCCACAGTGTCGAGGTCTCCAGCCTCCACAAATATCAGCCCTATCTCTTCCCTATCAAGAATACGGGGTTCATGTGTCGATTCCCGCCCGCGGTTTATGAAAAAATCCTTCTCAACCTTCTTCTTCAACTGCTTCTCGAAGAACCACTTGAGGGCATAGAAAGAGACGTTAACCATCGACCTGCTCCAGTCCCGCTGGTCGGTAAACTCCTGAATGCTCACAAGGGGTTCAATCCCTTCCGGCTTCAAACCTTTCTCTCCGAGGTAGTTCATGAACTCTTGGATATGCCAGAAATATTGACCCGCCGTTCCAGGGCTATGCTCTATTTTAAGATCCTCGCGAATCTTTTTGAAATTCATTTAATTTAAATACCCTAAAATGTCTATTTAAAATTTGTTTTGAAAAATAAAATAATTTAAAGATTAATCCTTCGCGCGCTCATAACCTTTAAGCGGTCCTGAGAAACGTTCTAAGGCGCGCGCGCAGAAGGGAGGTGAACGTATATGACGGACATTATCAAGAGGCTGATCTGTGTACTGTTCAACCGACATAAGTGGGACGAGAGAACCCTCATTCGTTGGTGTACTGAGTGTCTATTTGTTCAGATAAGAGAACCTAAGAAGGGTTGGGTTCATTTTTCTGCTGATAGAAACTATGACGATAGTTGGATGACTTCGGAGGAGGAAGATACAGTGATAGAAGAACTAACTGAACAGATACGCTATGAGCGCAGTCTCGCGCGCGCGTAACCCATTTTAATAAATTATAGTTTTATATGGTAATTATATTCTGAGGGGCTATCAAGGATACATGCTCCATCGAAGTATTGTGTCCGGTATTCTAATGGGCATTAGTGGGATTCCTCTGGTCCCCAGCTTCCATGTGTTGGCTCTGGGTCAATATATTTACCTATGACACAGGCACCAAGGTTTCCCCTGAATTGTCCTCCCGCATAGGCGAGGTTAAGTACCGTGTATAGGAACGCATCAAGGTTTTCTCTTTTCGGTCTGTTGATAGCCCATTCACCACTCACTGCGAAGTCCCATGTGTCTGCGTCTATCACAGCGCATATTTCCAGCACTTCCCATATGTCCTCTGTCATTGAGAAACCTGTGTCGTGATACCCGCCAGCGTAGTAGTCTACAATTGTGAGATCATCTTCGGCTCTAAGTGTAATACATCCAGCATCTAAGCTGTTATAGAAGTGAAAAATCCAACTGAAATCGCCGTAGTTTGTATCTTGGTAGAGAGCTAATAGGAACCTGAATCCTCCACTTGTTTTGTTGGGGTAGTTCCAAGTTATATTATTTCTATTTATTTCACTATCGTCGTCAAGGTATAGAGATTTGGTGCCCTTGAAGGCTCGGTTATCATCTATTTTGCATACTTCGGTGATGTCCGTGGCCTCAAACTCTCCAAGAGGTAAAACAGCGTCAACTGCATAACTCTCCCAATCTTCATAATCAATCCACGTATCCGCTCCGCTCTCAGTCGTAGTGGCGTCTGCTTTACCGTAGTACATGTAAATAGTGGCACTATCTGGGTCAGTTGGGATACTAGGAACTTTTACCCAAAATATGGCATAATCATTATCAGTCTTTTCCTGTATCCAGTATTCAAGCTCTGTTACCTTATCGCTCTCAGTGAAGCGAACATCGCCGAAGTCGGTTCGACAGTTCTCATCACAGTAAACACTTTCATCTTCTCTGGGAACAAAGTTAGTTCCATTGTATGCGTAGAGTTCTAAACTATCTACATCTACTCCGCCGTATTGAGAGAATATCAACACTAACTCTGAGTCATAGTCTTTCACAACTTCTGGGTGTATTAATGGCCTTCCTGAGTCAGCTTCGGATAGAATTGTCTTTATTTCTGACCATGCTACGCCATTCCAGCTCCATTCATTTATGTCCCCTCCCTGCCCAGCTCCACCATCACCTATGAGGAAGGCCGTTATACTGGTTGCTGAATGTACTATGAAGTCCATGCCATTATTGCCGTGATCTGTGGTAGTTATGGTTTCTACGGCAGTCCATGCTGCGCCAGTCCACCTTGTAAAGTTGTAATCCCACCCAGTAGCGGATGTAACGCAGTATATGATATAGGGATAGCCGTCTCCATCCAAACGGAGTGCCATGTGGCCGGGTATGTAGATTCCAGTATCTGCAACCAGACAGTTTGCGTCTGCTTCTGCTTTGGTAATTGATGTGCCTAAGTCTGTTCCATCCATGCTATACATATGCCCGTCTAAAGTGTTAAGGTAAGCATGATAGACATTTTCCGAGTCAGTACCATCATGGTATCTCCATATCATGTGAATATTGTTGCCATGCACTCGTGGAGTGTAATTATAAATAGCGTGTGTATTCGCATCGACTTCTATTATTATGTTTTCTGCACCCCATGATGCGCCCCCATCGTCTGATCTTATGTAGATTTCTTGATGTTTTCCAGCTGCGGCAGTGGATTTTCTGAGTAATAAGTAAATATCCCCATTTGCCATCATAACTGGTTTTGGATATGTTGCCATTGTAGCTGGGTCAGCTTGTACAGTCCAACCGGTTATATCCTCTGGGTTATCTGATATTGCATATTTTTGGTTGGTAACATGAGAGCCATAGAAAATGTGGATATAGCCACTATCGTCAATTAAAATCGTTGGAACCCCGTGTGAGTCTGATGATAACGGATTGGAGGCTATTTGTACTCTGTATGACCAAGTATTAGCTGAATGGTCGTAGCTCGCAATGAATGGGTCGTAGCCTGCGCCTCCCTGCCATACGATGTATGTCTTTCCGTTATAGTAAACTGAGCTTGGGTTGTCTCCATCAAAAAAGGGATTGTGCATTCCGTTATCCTCAAAGTAAGTACCCTCACCATAGTTTACTCTTATTTTAACTTGATAATCTTCCTGTGCGCCTGCTACTGAGCCGTCTATTTCATGACTCTTCCTGTAATCCCAGTCGTCTATCCAAGGCTCAGGTATTGGTACTGCTACGGCGCTCCGCGCCATATGCCGAAGCCCCACCCGGATGCTCATGGTTCTCCCCCTAGTCGTTGAACCCTGAAAGGACGTCCTCACCGACGATTTCGGCGTAGCAGGTCGCAGTTGAGGCATCACTCGGATCAATTACATACAATTCAAACGCCAAGGAGCCGTCTCCCTCCATTTCATGGTAGTTCCAGGGGAACCAGTCCGTAAACGGGATCCCACCGGTCACGTAAACCTCCTCGGCGCCGATCACCGCCCCGCCCCACCGGAGCTGATACACAGCAGCATCCTCACAGCTCACCAATATCTTGGTCAGCTCAAACCTATCGCCGTCGTCGGGAGTATGGTCGGCGACAAGTTGCCACGCGGCCGCGGCGCCGGTAAAGGTTACGTCACCACTCTCCAGCACTTTACCCTTGGGCCGGGCTATGACCTCGGACTGGAGGCTCCTCGGGATCGCCTGCAGCGATTCCACGGATCCAGCCATGACATCGGTGGTGATGCCTAGGAAAACCTTGTCCACGAAGAAGTCCCCGGAGACGGAGATGATGGCTATCGCGGACAGTATTTTATCCGTCCTCATCTCCGACCGATCGAAGTAAAACCGGAACCATTCGTCCGTCAGGAGGGAGGCGCCCACCTGGTTCACGGTGCCGTCCGTATGCCTCATCTCGAGAATGACGGCGTCGCCGGAGGCCTTCCGCTTAAACCACGCCGAGAACTCATAGACTGAGTACACCGGAACAGGCTCGTCTAGGGTCTGGACCATATAGGCCCCAGTCTTGGTGAGGTTAACGCAAAAGGGGCCCTCGTATGGATCCTCAGTGGAGACCTCCGCGTCCACATAAGTCCACTCCGCCAGAGTCCCCTCCGTAAAGTCACGGTTCCAATCCTTAAGCGTGATCTCCACGAGCGACGCCGACGGGTTCCACGTCACGGTAGGGTTCACCACCACCACCCCCGGCTCCACCTCCGTCGACTCGGTTATCAGCCTACCCGCTATCATCCGAACCAATTACTCCACCTCCACTATCCGCCTCTTCTTCCACTGATACCACTTCAGAAACAGGTACGTGAGCGTATGCGGGACGGTGTCATAGTTCTGAATGTGGAATTCATAGGATCCAAGCACGGGCTCTACGACGTTGAACGTTAGACCGTATATGCTGTTCACGGTGTCGTAAATATTGCACCACACTCCCGATTGTTGGGGTTGCCAGATCCCGTAGTTAAAGAAGTTCTCCAAGTCTATGCCCCTGGGGGAAGCCGGTCTCCCCTCGATGTAGGGCATACACCGGATGTACGGGGTGTCCGCGATAAGGATCTTCCAGTACACGATGAAGGGACTGTACTCAGCCGGGAGGGTGAAGATCTTCGTCCACTGTCCAGCTGGCAGCGTCTTCGTCGTTATGTCGT
>JAOZHP010000038.1 GCA_026014815.1 Candidatus Bathyarchaeota archaeon | reverse complement strand
GAGATTGATGACGAGGGATAATCTTCCGATCCGTTAAGGATGAAGATAGTTTTACCCAAGTCATTGAGGTCGAGGGACATCTCATCGATTCTATGATCCTCTCCAAGATATTAGACACCATAATGGATCAAGAAGGCGAGTTCGAGTTCCTCGAGTTCAATGTAGGGAAAAAGAAAGACGACTATAGCTCCACGAAGATACAGGTAAACGGCAGATCGAAGGAGCATCTAGACACGATTCTAAGGGAATTGATACGATCCGGGGCGACGCTACCGGAGACCCCAGAGGTAGAGTATCAGGCAGCCCAGAGAGACATGGTTCTTCCAGATGCGTTCTACTGCACCACCAACCACCCCACGTGGGTGTACATGGGTGATGAGTGGGTTGAGGTGGAGGACCAGATGATGGACAAACAGATCATCGTGGAGCCTGACAAGCAAAGAGCCTATTGTAAGCCCATCAGCATGGTAAAGAAGGGGGACCTTGTTGTGGTAGGCGACAAGGGAATACGTATCAAGCCCCCGGAGAGGCCACGAGGAGGCGTAGGCGTATTCGAGTTCATGAACAGCGATGTCTCCCCAGAGAAGCCATCGACAGCCATCATCAAAGAGATAGCTAGAAACTTAAAGGAAAACGCGGGCAACGGCGACAAGATAGTCGTCGTCGCAGGCCCAGCAGTCATCCACACGGGAGCCGGGCCTTACCTCGCGAAGATGGTAAAGCTAGGATACGTCAACTCGCTGCTCTCAGGCAACGCGTTAGCGGTCCACGACGTGGAGCAAGCATTGTACGGGACATCACTAGGAGTAGACCTTGAGCACCCGAGGGTAGTGGACCCAAGAAACCACATTGCGGCGATAAACGAGGTGTTGAAGGCTGGCTCCATTAAAGGCTTGGTGGAGAACGGCAAGCTGAGGAGCGGCATTTTTTACCAGCTCATCAAGAATGATGTGCCGTTCGTGCTAGCCGGGTCCATAAGGGACGACGGCCCGATTCCAGAGGTGATTAAATGCTCAGACGAGGCTCAGGCACGGTACAGGGAAGAGGTCAAGGACGCAGATTTCGTTATCATGCTGGCGTCGACACTTCACAGCATAGCTGTGGGCAACATGCTTTCGAGCCGGGTGAAGATTATATGCGTGGACATCAACCCCGCCGTGGTGACCAAGCTGAGCGACAGGGGTACGAGTCAAGCAGTAGGGATAGTGACAGATGTTGGTACCTTCCTGCCGTTACTCGTGAATGAGCTACAAAATAACTAAAATATAGGAGGGAAAAGCCCCCGCCATATATGGTGATATCACCATATTTTTCCTTGAATGGTTAACCAATGAAACCCAGCCGAGGATCGTTATCATCATTGAACGAATAGATTCATCCGAATACCAAAAATTAAACAATAATCACAACTTCCATGTTCGAATCTTTTTAGACGAGTAAGCGCTCCATGTCGGCACACCCCTAGATTCCCATATTGCTTACTTGTTAAGGAAAATAATTAGAAAGTTGGCTTACGTCAAGTTATTAAATAAATTAGTGAAGAAAAGGAATTATTTCTTCCACTGGTCTAGAGGTGGGTCTAGGTCAGCTGGGATAGGCGACTTGTATACTCTACCCGCCTTCCTCCTGTCAAGTTCCTTCCAAGCCGCTTTAAGCAGATCAGGTTTGGTCAATAGATCGATGGCTGTAGCCGCTATGACCTTGGATGCGAAGAAAAGTGACTTATGGCCGATACTCATACCGCTGAAAGCAACGTTTTGCCAGCTGTGACCCGGTGTGCCTAGGATATACGTAGCGGTACTGAATTCCATAGTGGGGGTCATCCAGCTAACGTCGCTAACATCAGTGGAGCCATGGCTAACCTCGCCGTCGTTCCAAGCATCAGGCACAGAACTGTCCATCAGGACATCCAAAAGTTTCTCCCATTCAGGCCTCTTCGTCTTCCAGAGTATAGTCCTCTTAGATTCAGCTGAGATCAAGTCTGCGACACTTCTAGCAAACTCCATCTCCTCCTCCGAGTACTCTGGGGCACCTATCTCCCTCATGTTGGATGTAACTGCCTCGCTGAGGATTAGACTGGGTACTTTGTTATAGATCCCCTTGATGAAGTCTACCTCCAGCTCTGTCTCTGTCATCATGGCCGCTCCCTCCGCGATCTTCAGTACCCTATTGTAGATGGGGTCCAGCTGATCTCTCTCTGGCGCCCGTACGAGGTACCAGCTGCGGGCGTAGTCTGGGACCACGTTGGGCTGACCACCGCCTTCCTCGATGACGTAGTGTATCCTCGCGTCCTGAATAATATGCTCTCGCAGGAAGTTGACACCGATATTCATCAGTTCTACAGCGTCTAGGGCGCTCCTGCCCTGCTCGGGGCTCCCAGCAGCGTGACTAGTCTTGCCTCGGAAGTGAAATTTAACAGCGTTATTAGCGTTACTGCTAGATAATCCAGCGACGTTCATACTGCTCGGGTGGTGGCTCAGCACAGCGTCAACTCCGTCAAAGACTCCCTCCCTGACCATCCAGACTTTACCGCTCAGCATCTCCTCAGCTGGACAACCAAAGAACTTGACTGTTCCTTGGTACCCTGCTTCATCCATTGCGTATCGGAGGGCTATGGCTCCGCCGAGGCCTGAGGTTCCGTGGATGTTGTGGCCGCATCCATGCCCTGGGGCTCCCGCCTCAATGGGGTCTTTGTTTGGCGCCACTTTCTGAGAGAGACCTGGGAGAGCGTCATACTCACCCATCACGCCTATGACAGGCTTCCCGCTTCCCCATGTCCCCACGAAGGCGGTGGGTATTCCAGCGACTCCCCTCTCTAGAGTGAAACCATGTTTTTCAAGTTCGTCCGCAAGTAGCTTCGACGACTTGAATTCAACGTATCCCAGCTCCGCGTAACTCCAGATCGCGTCGCTGATCTCCATTAACCTAGCCTCGTTCCGGTCAACCCATTCCTTGGCTATCTGTTTTGCATTCTTAGACATCTTAATTAAATAATATCACTGAGCAAATTTATCTTATCTCATACAAACATAAGACAGCATACAAGCTAGGATCAGTAGGTCATAAAAAACTTCAGGCGGGCAGCGATATTGTTAGTAATCACTTTATTTATTTCTGGATAAATATAGTCTATGGTATCTCCTAGCAAACAAGGTGAGAGAAGAGGCAAGACTGAGAAGGCGGCTATTGAACACACAATTAAGGAGCTGGAGAGAGCTTCAGATTTCTTTGACCTCCCAGAAAAACACTTGATGGAGGCGGATCCATCGCTGATGGAGAAGATGCCTGAGAGATACGTGGAGGAATGTGAGGGAATCGCAGAAGGGTCTGGGTTACCACGAGAAAAGATCTTCGCCATAAACTTCAGTATGGGGATCTTCAAGTTATTCAGGGATGGATGCACAGCCTTCACCGTCCCTAAGGAACACTCAGAAAGCGGGGCTTCGTTATTGATGAAGAACCGTGACCTCCCATACAGGAGGATTTTCCCCCAGATTTTGACTTACAGTGACTTGAATGGATACAACCGTTTTCTTGGGGTGACTAACGGGGGAAACGCAAGTTGGTATCAGGGAGTAAACGAGAAAAGTCTTACAATATTCAATACTGCCACTCAGGGGGGAAAATACGAGGAAGGTATGATTATGCCCGTGCTTATCAGACGCATACTTGAGGAATGCGAAGATACCGAGGAGGCAATAAAATTCATTCAAACAAACAAGATAGACGGCTGCTCTAACCTTTTCCTGGGAGACCGCGATGATGTGTATATTATTGAATTGAAGAATGGGTATCCGCCCCATGTTAAAGAGCTAAAAAAACCTGACGCAAGAGCCAATCACTACCTCTTCCACGATAATTTACCTACAATCACAAAGGCTGAGATTATTGGGAGACAGCAAACACTCACACGATACACCAGGGCAAAACAACTGTTAAAGGGTCTCGACAAGGTCTCGGTTGATAACCTCATAGAGTTCAGCAAGGACCATAATCAAGGACCTGGACCATACTCTATATGCAGACACGAGGCGTTTGTTGGTTCGAGACTGGATAAACTCTTGACATCGACTACTTTGTCTTGCCAGGTATTCAAGATAGGAGAGGAGATTGAGACCTGGGTCTCGTTGGGTCAACCATGTCAAACAGAGTTCAAGCACCTACAATTTAACGACGAGATTCCCGATGAACTATCATCAGGAGAATGCTGGCTCAAGAAACTAACAGAACAAAAAAGGAAGGAGTAAAAAAGTAACAATTTTCTCTTTAAACCAAAGCTGATAACTTATATCCATATTAAACTAAATCTGTATTCTCACGCATAATTTTTATGCATATTTACATAAAAGTAACAAAAATATGCTTTTTCTCGATGGTTTTATATCTGATGAACCTAAATTAGGTTATCCCGCGCTGGGAGTTTGCTGAATGAATCTTCTGACCCGTAAAAAGGTCAGTAGAAGACGGAAAGCGCTATGCCCCACAACGGGGTGAATGCCCCTCTGTATTTCAGACGGGAATGTAAAAAAAAGAAAGAAATGAAATGATTCTTAAAGAAGGACGAATCGTTGCCTTAATTCTACTACTTGGCTCCTTTGTACTATTCTATCTCTATAGTCAAATGATTGAGCAGGGAAAAAAAATCACTATCCGGACACTAGCACCCTTAGAAGCGATACCTGAAGCAGTGGGAAGATGCGCAGAGATGGGTAAACCCATGTTCTACTGCACTGGTATCACAGGTTCTCTAAGCAATGCAGCAGGCGCATACACTCTAGCCAGTATCACTATACTCGGATCATTATCACGAGAATTAGCGAAAGCAGGAGTCCGCCTCAAACTATTTACATCAACAATTGATGCTATGCCTCTTATCCAAGAGACAATAAAAAACGCATATGAGCTTGAAGGTAAACCTGAGGATTATAGTGAGGATTTCATCGAACTGATTGCCAACCAGAGCTCTCTAGTGTCACGTTACCTCGGCTCTCTTCAGAGAGAGAACCCGGCGGCGGCGTGCCTCATCGGGTCACTAGCCTACGAGTCCGTAGTGCTTGCGGAAGCCGGAAACACTATAGGAGCTATGCAGATCAGTGGAACTATAAACTACTATCAGATACCCTTCCTCGTCGCCAGCACTGACTATTGTCTAATCAGTGAGGAACTTTACGCCGCTGCAGCTGCTGTATCCGGGGAAGCAGGGTCGATTGGCCCCATTGCCGCCGAGGACGTGATCAAGTTAATCACACTTGGCATAATGACTCTTGGCGTAGTCTTAGCACCCATGGGTATAACGTTTCTAGTTAATTTACTTGGGATGTGATGAAAAATGTCGTTTATAAAATCTACGGCTTTTAAAGCAATTCCTGCTATCATCTTCACTATAATATTTCTTGACTATTTCCTAAATATCGCCGGCATCAGCTCAATGGCTGAAACGTTGAGACAGTTCGCAGTAATTATCTCGAACATGGCGTTAGGACTTGGAGTTATTAGCTTACTGAGGATACACGGAAAAAAAATTCAAAGAAAAGAAGTAGGCACATGGATGTACAGTCTAGTCGCCTTGTTTACTTTCTTTGTTGTCTTCATACTCGGCGTTGTCAACACAGACGGTGATCAATATCAATGGGCGTTCCAGCATGTCTACACTACTCTTCAACAAACAATGTACGCAAGCACAGGATTCTTCATAGTGTCTTCAGCATACAGGGCATTCCGAGCAAGAAACCTTGACGCTGCGATGCTGCTTATCTCTGGATGTATCGTGGTTTTCACAAATGCACCTATTGGAGAAGTAATATGGTCAGGATTCCCAGTCATTGGCGACTGGTTGCTGGCCACAGGACAGATACCTGGATACAGGACGCTTCTTATGATCGCAGGCTTCGGTGCTGTAGCGTATGCTTACAGAGTCGTAACCAATAAAGAACAAGGATTCTTCGGTGGAGGAGACTCATGATGAGTGAAAAAAAAGATATCTGGGACCGACTGGATAAACTCGATCGCAGAGTATACTTTTGGATTCTCATTATCGCATTAACAGTGCCGTACATAAATCCGATTGGACTACCGATTACAGTGAAACCATCGACAAGAGCGTTGTACGAAGGCATTCAAGGGGTCAATGAAGGAGAGATTGTTCTCGTTGATATCTTCATGAGTGTCAGCACATGGGCTGAATGTATGGGCGGTCTTGTTGTAGAGGTGAATACATTGCTCGACCAGGGAGCGAAACTAGTTTTCCTTGGTGACTCGATTGACGTGGCGAGGTCTTGGGATAGGTTAAATGAACTAATTCCAAGACTTCAGGATCTTGAGTACGGTGAAGACGTTGTGTTCCTTGGTTACTATGCGGGTCAAGATGCAGCAGCTTCACAGATGGCTGTTGATATGAGTTCGATATTCCCAGCTGATCACTTTGGTACGCCATTAGGCGATCTACCATTAATGGTGGAGGCTAACACCGCTGACGACTATGCTATGGTACTGTTCACTGCAGAAGGAGAAGTCAAATGGATCCAGCAATGGGGAGAGCCATATAGCATACCTGTCGCAGGGATGGGTATCGCCATGAAAGGCTCAGCACTTGCACCTTACTTAGCTAGCGGAGATATATTCGGTCTGGCAGTAGGCGTACGTGGAGCAGCAGAACTTGAAGCGCTAGCGAACGCGCCAGCTGACGCTACAATCAGAATGGACGCCATAAGCATGTCACACCTGTTATTCGTTATACTGATAATACTAGCAAACCTTCCATTGATAATATCCAAAGTTAGAGGAGAAAGTTAAGATGGCATATCCAACAGAGTTATGGGCGTTAACTGGGCTATGGGTAGGAGCGATACTTACTGTCGCGATCTACAGCTATATGCTATACAAAGAGAACCCCCTGTATCGACTTGCAGAACATGTCTACATTGGCATAGCTTTCGCTATAGTGGCGGTTGTCGCCGTACAAAACACAAACAGAATAGCAGTGACACCACTACTGAATGGAGAAATCGTGTTCATCATTCCACTCCTCTTAGGATTGGGAATGTACACCGTTTTCATTGAAAAATACCGGTGGGTCTCAAGGTACTCTATTGCTACACTAGTAGGAGTGATGCTTGCCGTTGTGACCTCAGGTATTTTGATACCAAACATCATTAATCAAGTGGCCTCAACAATAACACCACCCATGGGTTCCACGATGATGGACTGGGTAAACTTCTTCTATATCGGCTTCGGAACAATCTGTTCTGTATCCTACTTCCTCTTCACAAGAGAACACACTGGAATACTGGCACCGACCGCTCGATTAGGGAGGCTGGTCCTCATGGTAGGACTCGGCGTCATGTTCGGCAACACCGTCCTATTCAGAATGGCCATGCTCGCGGGCAGGATTGAATACCTCCTACAAGTTGTGGGAATACTCCCCTTGTAGGAATAACCCATTTTTTTTAAAAAAACAAGGTTTGCATTTTGCCTAAGATTAAATGCTTAACTCGTGCAGAGGGATCGCTTAGAGTCTCGTTTAAACGAGATATTGGAACGCACTTAACCCCACGACGGGGGGATTGCCCACAAGAGGCGAAAGGTGGCTTAAATAATGAGGTAAATTTTCACCTCTCTCCGGAATACCTGACCCAAATTGTGATGATAGACCGGCTCCAATTTGGATCGCCACCCGTCAAACAATTACGTGGGAATGCAATACTTGAGGGAAAAATATGCTAAATGATGAAGAAATCGAGAAAATTGCTGAAAAAGTACTAAAAAAATTAGTAATAAATGGCATGGAGTTTGCACCTTTAGCTCACATGCACGCTGCGACTCAGATGATGGTCGATGATATATTATGGTATCATAAAGTTGGTCACATTGCTTACATAGACAAGGTAAAACTAACCGGACCACCTTCCCAATATCAACCAGAGCCAACAGCCCAAGGAGCGGGTAACAGAGTCACTTTCCCAGCCTACACGTTCGTACCAAAATCAGGGGAGGAAGGCGTCAAGTATCCTTTGATCGTGCTACCACACGGTGGAGTTCACGCTAACTTCAATTCTATGGGAGCAAATGTTGTCAAGGAACTCGTTGCACAGGGATACATCGTTATGGCTCCCGAGTACAGAGGAAGCACAGGGTACGGAAAACAGCTCTATGAATTGATCGATTATGGAGGCTTAGAGTCAGAGGACACCTACGCGGCTAGAAACTTTATGGTTGCAAACTATGAGAACGTTGATCCGGATAGGATCGGCATCATGGGGTGGAGCCACGGCGGCATGCATACGTTGTTCAACATATTCAATCACCCAGAAGCCTACCAGGCGGCTCACGCCTCCGTACCCGTAAGTGATATCATAGCGAGAATGGGATACAAATCACAGGACTATCGGAACCTGTTCGAGGCTCCTTATCATATCGGAAAAAGTGGTAACGACAACTACGCTGAGTATAAACGCAGGTCGCCAGCGTGGAACGTCCCAGAGTACGACTCCAAAACTCATCCACCTCTTCTTGTCCATACCACTGAAAACGATCAAGATGTCAACGCGTTGGAGGTAGAGCACATCATCAAGTCACTGAAGGCAAAGAACTGGGAGTTCGAGTACAAGGTCTATCCACCAACGCCAGGCGCCCACGGCTTCAGCAGACTCGATACAAGGTTCTCGAAGGGAGTCCGTGGCGAGATCTATGAGTTCCTCGCGAAAGAGCTTAAGCCACCTGGTGAAAACCCGGTAAAGAAATTCATAGGGACTCCAAACCCCATTGAAACGGATCAGTAATCAGATCCCATCTTTTTTTCTTTCTTCTAGAGATGACATAAAAAATTTTGTATATAATCCTAACATTAACCCAAATTGATGTCATCCATAGCCAGCGATTCCTTAAACCAGACGATTAACCTGCTGTCAGAACTCATCCAGAACAAATGTATAAACCCGCCTGGGAACGAGATGAATTCAATCAGAACCATCCAAAGATTCCTAGAGAAACAGGGTGTTACGAGCCAAGTCTTTGAATCAGCACCCAACCGAGGGAATCTGGTATCGAGAATTCGTGGAGTTGACGAGGGCCCCAAGCTAATGTTTGGTCCCAGTCATGTTGATGTCGCGGAGGTGAAGAACGCGGATGATTGGGACGAGCCGCCGTTTTCTGGGTTTGTCAAGGAGGGGTATGTTTGGGGGCGTGGTGCTTTGGATATGTTATTTATCGTCGTTGCCCAGGTGCAGGCTTTCGTGGAGCTTCATTGCGCTGGGTTTCAACCAAGGGGTGATCTTATTTTACTCTTGGTTTGTGACGAGGAAGAAAAAGGAAAATATGGTATGGAGTGGATGCTAAATAACTATCCAGATCTAGTCGAGACGGATTACGCTGTTACTGAAGCGGGAGGTTGGCCTCTTGAACCCGGCAAGTTTGCACTAACAATCGGAGAAGAAGGTACACCAGATTCACAGAACACTGGACAAGACTCCTTCAGTCTCACTAGTCCCGTTAAATCACGGTTCGTCGATGCTATGGAGGATGCCGTGAAAAAAGAAGTACCCAACTCCACGCTTGTTCCCTTGACGATGCCTGGAAGGACTGATGCCGGTTTCCTGCGTAGGAAAGGTTCACAAGTCTACGGGTTCGCGCTCTTCGACCCTGAGACAAAGAAAAGTGAGTTAGCGGTTCATGGAGTCAACGAGAGAATAAGGATAAAGACGTTGGACCTCACCGTCAGAGTTTACATTAATCTAGCTAGAGATTTCTTGAAGAGAAAATAGATCCTCAAGTCCATTAGTGTCCATGCATTTATTTCAATGTGAAAATGAAAGGAATAGCAATCAAGAACATGGTGCCAGCAACCAAGAAGGGGCTTGCAGGCCCATAATTGCTATACATGAAACCTCCAATCAGGGGCCCTACAGTTGACCCAAAACGAACACCAGTCATCCTGATACCGAAAATTGAGCCCTTCTGTCCCTCGGGAAAGACTTCTGACACTATGGCTAGGGTCGCTGGTCCAGTCATACTCATGAGACCTCTCGATAAAACGAATAACAGCAGGTAAACCCACCAACTATCTACAAGCCCCCAAACCCAGTAGAGTAATGGTATAGGAAGCATGAGCAGTGTGATCAACTTCTTTTTCCCATATCTATCAGCGAACATTCCTCCAGGCACCTGGATCAAGACGCCTACAATATTCGCACAGCTGAAAAACAGTCCAATAATGGATGCAGGGAGACTCAATTGGTTCATCAGAAATAGCGGTAACATGGTTCCCACTACTGACTGGGCTGCCATTGACAAGAAACCAAACATAAAGTACTGAAGAGTAGTGCTAAGCCTCGGCTTAGGGAAATTGTCTACTACATCCTCTACGTTCTCCTCGACTCGTACAGTTTTTGCTTCGTCTTTTAACATAAAGATAGGAATCGTTCCAAAAAGAAACATCACTGAGGCGCCAAGTAATGGAACTCGCCATCCATAGCTTTCTGCGAGAAACCCGCTTAACGGTGGAGCTATGGTTCCAGCGATTGCCCAGTCTAGGCTCATGAGCCCAAAAACCGTTGCTTCTGTCGTTGGGGACGCACTTGTTGATATCATAGTCATTCTCGCCGGTCCAACGAACGCATCGGCTAACCCGTGTACCATGTAGAGAACTGTGACTAGCCTCAAGTCCTTGGTTAATGAAATCAGGAAGGTAGAAAGGGCCCATATGGAGACACCGACTAGCAGCATCTTCTTAATCCCTAATCGGCGCATGATGAAGCCACTCGACAACATTAAGGCGGTTCCAGTTAGGCTTGAGAGAGATAATATCAGGCTTATCTGGATTTCTGATGCGTCGAGGCTCTGAAGGAAAACTGGGAACAAAGGCTGTATAAACTGAAGGCCGACGACGAGAACGAGGCCCGCCGTAAATAATAGTAGAAGATTTTTTTCGAGTTCGTTGAACTGTTTTATTATTTTTAATGTTCTTCGGAACATCATAGATGACCTTTATAGGTAGT
>JAOZHP010000037.1 GCA_026014815.1 Candidatus Bathyarchaeota archaeon | reverse complement strand
ATTGGGGCTGTATCTTTCGTTTTGCTAGTGCGTCGATCATCTCCCAGACCGTGAGTCCGGCGATCTCTGCCGCCCTTGGAAGCGTGGCCGTCCCTTCTATGTATGAGTCTATGGCTTTTTGGAGTTTCCATTCCCGTATGTAGTGGTCTAGTGCCCGGTCTAAGACCGTTGACTTGTCCACCTTTTCCTCTCTTGCTATCTCCTCTATTTGACTCACTCTCTCCTGAGGGAGCCGGGCTGACACGACCTCTTTGGCCACCAACATCACTCCGTATACGTTGTAGTATGATGTATACGTATTTAGGTGTTCCTCGTAGTAGGTCTATTTATGGACAAGGCACCTCAACTGAGCGTGAAGGGCAGCCTCTTTGAGCGGTTTAACTCTGGGGCTCTTCCTCTCCACCTGTGTTGTAGCTTGTGGTTCACCTGGAGTGTGAGGCGAGTGTTTTGGGTTAGCTGTCTGGGGTGTTACTGTGGTTGTTACTTGTGTTTATTTTTTTGTTGATGTTCCAGTTGAGGTTTTGGATGGTTTGTGCGGTGTGTGAAGCTGAGGATCTGCTCGATGGCGTGGGGTCAGGGGTTCTGTGTCACATATCGGAGTACGGTTAGATCTGGGTTCTGCGTGTGTTTCCATGGTTTGGGCGCGTGCTTCAGGCGGCGATGGCTTGCAGTAGCCTTCGCCCTTTCTCGGTGATCTTGTAGGTGCCTCGGCTGGGTCTCTCGACATAGCTCTCTGTGAGCAGCCACTGGATGGTTGACTGGGCCACCCAGGGTGTGGAGTCTCTCAGGGTGGTTCTTATGAGGGGTGTGTACTGGGTGGGATGTTCCTCTATGCATTGGAGGATGGCTTTGATGGTTTTCACCCGGTCCTTGAATCGTTTCATGGTTTCTTCACGTACCTGCGTTCCTCGTCCACGTGTTGATATGTTGATGCGGCTACTGTGGATGGCGTGTAGAGTCTGAGCAGCGCGGTGATCTCCTGGCTCCATGTTGTTTGGATGTCGCCGGCTGTTTCTTTGTATTCTCCCACCGCCACTGAGTCTGGTTGGCGTTGCTTTATGGTTCTCGCGGTGGTGAGGATGCTCAGTTTCTTTATGACTTTGTCTGAGGCGTCTTGGGGTCCGAGGCGTTTATCGATCTCGGTGTCGCTGAGCTCGATGATGTTCTCTATCATTGCGTCGGTTAGACTCGTGTGGATGATGGTTCTCACTTCTGTGGCTGTGCTGTACATTTTTTCACCGTGGTTGGGGGTTATGCGCCTTCAAATGGCGCGGGGGTTTGTTGCTCTGTGGGCGCTGCCCCTGTGGCGCTTATGTGCATATCTTGTCTATGGCGTCGTCGATGACTAGCTTGGGTTCTAGGTATTGTCGGATGATGTAGGCGTTGTATCCGGCTTTCTCGTTGCGGTACTGGGCTGCCTCGGTTGGTCCTTCTCCGAGTACTTGGGATGGGGCTCTGCTGTCGCCGATGAGGGGGCCTTTGGTTGAGGTGGGGGTCTGTGTGAGGTGGCTGTCGGTTATTATTTTGATTGTTGGGTAGCCGGGTAGTGTGAATTGGCCTCCGTCTCTGCCGATGGTTGCTACTCCCGCGTGGACGAGGTCTTTGACGTAGCTGTTGGTAACGAACTTGCCCCAGATGTTGGGGTGGAGTGCCATGAAGTCGGGGTTGTAGCCCTTGCCCTCGATGTACTCGATGCTTGCCTGTATCGCTAGGAATGGGTTGGTGTCGCTGTTGGGTGGCGTGGTCATGGCTCCCCAGTCGCTGTATGCTGTGCCTGATACTTTCTCGGTGCATGCTTCGGCGATCTCGGCGATTTGTTTGTTCTCCATTCTGGTTAGGTCTCGGGCTGCGTCGTCTACGTTTAGGCTCATGATGTCGTGGGCTGCTTTCTTGGCGGCCTCGTCGCTGATTACGACGTGGACCACGTTCTTCCATAGGTCGAATTCTACGGCTGTGTAGGACTCGCTGGCTAGTTCTGCCTCGACAAGCGGTGGTACCTTTTCTTGACCAGTTAAGGCGGTGGCTACGTCTATGCGTGCGGTGAGGTTGTCCATCCGGATGAGGCGGCATATTTGTCTGAGTCTGTATCCGGGGCGTGCTCTTCCCAGTACCTCATCTAGGATGGTGACTGCCTCGATGTCGGCGATGTCTGTGGGGGTGATGGCTGCTGCCTCAAAGAGGTTGGGGTTGCGTTGCTTGTGGTATGTTCCGCTGATGCTTGATCTCCATATTCGGGGGTACATTTACTTCACTCCTAGCCAGATCTTGGCTGTTGTATCTGCGTCAGCTGCGTCCTCGGCGAGTACTCCGACGACGCCTATGTTGGTGTCTAGAGCCGTCTGTACGTCTGCCTCGGCGTAGCTGGCGGGTGCGTCACCCTTCACGAAGAGAGTGACCTCGCCTGCTGTGGCGCTGATCATTACCGCCTGTCCCTTCTTGCCGCCTCCGCTGCCACTTACCTTCTGGGCCTCGACGCAGCCCATCTGAACGCAGGTTATCTTGTGAGTGGATTCCTCGCTGTAGTCATGTGCCTGTAGGGCCATCATGAAGGGGCCTATGGCGGTGTTAGGTGCGGCTAGAACGCCGTTTCCGTCGTTGTAGACTATCTCGCCTTTCTCGATGTCCTCGTCTGCCTTGACGGTGTACTCCTCTATGACGAGGAGCTGCTCCTTGAGGATGCTTCCAGCGGTCATCATGTTTCCCTCCTGTAGCCGAAGAGGCGTTCACGGGTGTCCTCTATGGCTGCCTTGAGGTCTGTGCCGCCAGGGGTGTTCTTGGCTTTGGGTGTCTCTGGGTGCCTGCTCTGGGCCTCGATGATCTTCTCAGCGTCGGCCTTGAGCTGGGCTAGAAACTCTTCGCTGTACTCTTTGAGCCTTTCTCGTTCGGCGTCGGGGTCTTTGGCTAGCCCTGCTTCGGCTCTGGCCTGTAGGGTCGCTTCCACATTCTCTGCGTGAAGGGCTGCGTTGAGCTGCCCAAGCTTCTCCTCGGCTTCCTCCTTTGTCTTTGTTTCCTGGGTTAGCTGTTGTTCAAGCTGGGTTATTCTTTCTTGAAGTTTCTGGGTTTCCAACTGTTTTCTCCTTTCTTCTTCCATGGGATTTGGGTCTGGGCCCGGGCTCCCTGCTGCCTGTCTCTGTGTGGACTGTGAGGGGTTTCCATCCGTGTAGAGCTGTGCGAGTAGCTGTAGGGGTATCTGGGTGTGTGCCGTTGCCTGGTTGATGAAGCCTGCCTGTGGGTACGCGGGTACGTCGATGAAGTCGGCTCTGTCGAAGACGAAGCTCTCCACTTGGAGGTGGGCGTCGCCTTCCCGTATGCAATGGTGGCTGAAGGGGTCGTCTTCGTGGGTGAGGTCCTTATAGCAATGGCTACATGACTCCTTGTAGCTGTGGATGACTACGGAGATGGGGCTCCACGTACCCGTGGTGAGGTGGGTCCAGGCTTTGCCGTCGGTTATCTCGGCTGTGCCCAGGGCGTAGCTGTCTGGTTTTTGTGTATCTGTGAAGCTGCCTACTCGGAGGGGGTTTGGGTAGTGTCTGTCGGTCTCGTATTCGGGGCCGCAGCCTAGGGGTTTGCCGATGATGGTTGTGAGGGCTTCTTCGAGGGCTTTCTCTGTTACGCCCCACTTGTTGCGGTTGACGGTGGTGTTCATGAGGTAGAAGGTGGCTTTACGCTTCTCGTCGCATGTCTCTACGCTGTGTACGGCTGTGTAGAACTTGAGCTGGTTCATGGTTTGTCCTCCAACTCGGCTGGGTCCCAGCCCATGAGCTCCCAGAGCTTTTCTTTGTCTCCGCCTATGGGGCCTGTTCCGTGGGTTCCCCAGAGTTTGGCTGCCGCGTCTGCTAGGATCTGGTAGTCTGTGGCTCTGATGGGGTTCCATTGGTGGATCACTCTCACGGGGGTTTCCTCGGGTAGCCCTTTTTCTTTGAGGTACAGGTGTGTGATGGGGTCGTAGAGCTGTCTCTCCACCTCGCGTTTGAGGATGCGCTGGGCGCTGGCTATGGGTCCCGCGACGTATGCCTCCAGCTCGGCGTATGCGGTGGCCCTGTTCTCTATGGGTCTGCCTAGTAGGAAACGTGGGACGCCGAAGTTGGCGGTTATGGCTTGTTCCAGCTTGTCGAGGAGCCTGTTGAGTCCCTGTATGTCGGGGGTTATGTCTATGACGGTGGCCTCTATGCTCTCGTTGATGGCTATGCTTTTTCCGGCGCGGGCTACGTTGGCTAGGTCTTGGACGATCTTTTCGGCTTCGTCGAGGGGGAGCCCCGAGGTATCAGCTTTTAGGATGACGTATGGTGCCCAGAGGGTTCGGGCTATCTCGGGGAGGTTCTCCCGTAGGATGAGGTGCCGCGCCTCCAGCACTGCCCTCAGGGGCTCAAGGTCGCTGAGTCCTTGGCGGTCGGACTCTAGTTCGAGGTTGGTGAAGTAGAGCACGTCCTCTGGCTGGTAGAAGCCTTTTTGTCCCCGGTACGTGTAACCTGTGTGGCTCCAGTTTTCGTCGATGTCGGGTTTGATCCTGGTGCTCTGGAGGCTTAGGAGCCGCATCGGGTAGCCTTCCCCGTCTCGTATTATCTCGAAGGCGGCTCTGCCGTATACGCTGCGTTTGATCTGGGCGACGAGGAGGGTGTTGTCTAGGTTTAGGCGCTTGTTTATTTCGTCGATCTTATCTTTGACTAGGGGCTCCTCCGGGGGTTCCTGTATGGTCTGGAAGCCGCTCTGGGTGGCGAAGACGGCGTTGGTGGTTATGGTTTTCCGGGCAAGCTCGTCCTGCCTGAACCATCGGTAGTCGGGGTCCATGCCCTCGTAGTAGGTACCTTGCGTCTGGGTGGTGTGGATGTTCTTGGCTTTAGGTGGCTGTGTCGCGGTTAGGCTTCGCATGGCGCGTCTGAGTCGGGTTCCTAGTTTCAACGCTGTGCTTCCTTGGGGCTTCTCTTGGCGAGGCTCAGGGTTTTGACGCCGGGTCTGTTTGGGGCGTGTCTGGGTTTCTCCGTTGCTGGTGCTTTTGCGATTGGCGTGTTGTTTTGCATTGCTGAACCTCACAGTCAATATGATTGGAGGAAAGTGATGCTAATAAATGTGGTTGAGATTAGTAGGATGTATATGATCTATAATAAGTGTAGGATAATTATCATTAGTATTTTATCGCGTTATCTTATACGTCTCGGGTTCATTGGTGGATGTTCTTCTGGTTTGCTTCTAGTTCGCCGGGGGATACGACCTTTATCCCTGTGAGGTCGTGGATCTCCGATCGCCGTCTCAGTATGTCCTTGTCCAGGGTAACCAAGTAGTCTACCCTGTCGCTGTATATGCGTGACGCCGTGATTGCTGAGGCTACGTGGATGCTGTCAAGGGTCTTGACTCCAGTCTTCGCGGCTACCTCTATGGCCACCGCGTAGAGGGCGGGGAACTTGACTTGGGTTCCTTCGATATCGAGGGTTATTTCTCCGCTGAAGGGTATGATGGATAGGTTGGGTGTGGCTGCCACTCTCTTGAGGTATGCCCCCGTGACCTCTTCGCGGCTCATGTCTTCGGCTGTACTGTATCTGTCGTAGGCTCTGCCTGTGGTGCTGACCACCTCGATGAGGGTGAGGCTGGAGGTCACTGCCTCTAGTTTCCCGTCTTCTATCTTCTGGTATAGCTCCTTGGCTTCCCTGTGGCTGGGCTCCGTGGGGGCGAACCGGGCCAGTATGACGTTGGTATCGAGGTAGAGGGTCAACGTCTCTCTCTGCCCTCGGCGACCAAGGTGGCTATCTCGTCTTTGAAAAGGTGTCTTCCGATTTCTTCGAGTTTCCTGTCTGGTAGAGTTGGGGCTTCTGCTGCGAGTCTTTTAAGGCCGTCTCCTATGAAGAGGTCTGGATGTGTTTTGAGGTATTCCTCCACCATGACTCGTAGGGCTTCGCTTCTGCTTCGGAAGTGGCCTCTTGCTACAGCTTCATCCATTTTTTTTACCAGCTCCTCGTTGAACCTTGAGGTGATTATCTCGTCCATCCGATCTTTTGTATACTTTTGTAATACATAAGTATGTTGGGGATGTTATTTAGGCGTCCCGTGGCATGCCTATTGTCTAACCTCACGGTGAACATGATTGGAGAATGGTGCGGTCAATAAATATAGTTGAGATTAGTAGGAAGAATGTGATTAGTGGTATATGTAAGATATTATGCTCTTAATGTTTTAGGTATTCTGATAAATATCGTGATGTTACGATGCATGAATTTAGATGGTTACACATAGGAGAATCATGTGTGGTGGAGATAGTGGGGATATATGTGGGTATGAGTAGGGAAGATTAGAGGAGATAAGGTATTAAGTACAATGTCTTTTAAGATCATGATGAAGACCAGGATAAGCATCACCCTCTGCAACGAACTCGTAGAGAAGATAGAGAGGCGCAGGGGGCTAGTGAAGAGGTCCAGTTATATCGAGCACCTGATCAAGCGAGGGTTTGAGACCCAGAACGGGGAGAGGGTGCAGCCCCGTAGACTCAGCTGACTCATTGGTTCTCTGGGGCAATGTTTTCTTTAGTCGCGTAATTGTCCGGGTTTCTCGATTTCTCTATTTCGAGTCGTTTCAGGTCGAGTTGCAGTATGGTGTCGTAGTATGCGTAGAGGCCCAGTACGATGGCTTCTTTGACGCTGGTGACTGTGCCTCTGCGCTTTAGCTCTTGGATTATCTGGGCGGGCTCCCCTTTTATGATGCATCTGACGTGGACGACGTCATCCTTTTTCTTCATGGAGAGCCTTCCTTGTAGCCTCTAAGAATCGTGTTATCTTTTATTCTGTGTTGGGAGGCTTTACCCTCGGTCACGTGCCTCATCGTATCTGGTTCTGGATTCGGGATGAACCTTATAAGCCATATGAAGGTTCAGTCACTACTGAGAGTCAACTAAAAGTGACAGATTGTGGGTTGTCTTGGTTGTTTGCTTGGTCTAGTTGGGTGCGAGTTCTCATGGGGTTTATCTATCCATTTGTATTGGCTGTGTTCGTCGTTCACTGGACTTTGTCGCTGGTTACCTGGATATGCATATTGTGACTGTGTGGGTTTTGGGTTTGTGGGGGATAAGACCGCTACACCAGAAATGGTGCAAGTCGCTCCCGTGAAACCGGAAGCCTTTCTGCTTGTAGGGAGGTAGTTCACTGGTAAGCTTTTTCTCTTCGTTTAATGAGTAACACGTGAACCTTTTTACTGTCCCATATAATTTCATAGATTACACGTATATCACCGATTCTTGCTCTATAGGTGTCTGTGTGTCCTTTGAGCTTCTTGATGTCGTAATATTCGGCGGGGACAGGGTTTTCGCGGAAGATTAAGAGTAGCTCGATGATCCTTCGTCTGTAACGCTCAGGTAGCTTCTTTAAAGCCTTTCTAGCTCTCGGAGCAGTGATGACCTGAAACAATTGGCGTCAGCCTTGTTCCTTCATTAGGTCTTCAAGGGTTACGCCTGAGCCTTCGGCTATCTCCTTTCGAGCCGCTTCAAGCTCCTTCGCCTCCTCTCCTGTCAGCTCCTCCTCTGGTAGAAGCATTGCTCTGAGCCTAAGGATTTCGAGCCTGACCAAGTCCAATCTATTCAATACTTGGTTCAGTTGGCTTTCAGTAACCGTTACGTCCACTCTCTGCCGCCTCTAGAACTATCTTGAATCTCATGTTCATCCGTTAGGATAACTTTTCCTTGAAGTCAATATAAGGGCTCTGAATCCGATCAGCTAGGGGGAGTCCTTGACGCTGGTGACTGTGCCTCTGCGCTTCAGCTCCCGGATTATCTGGGCGGGCTCCCCTTTTATGATGCATCTGACGTGGACGACGTCATCCTTTTTCCTCATGGAGAGCCTTCCTTGTAGCCTCTAAGAACCATGTTATCTTTTATTCTGTGTTGGGAGGCTTTACCCTCGGTCACATGCCTCATCTTATCTGGTTTTGGGTTCGTGATGAACCTTATAAGACATATGAAGGTTCAGTCACTACTGAGAGTCAACTAAAAGTGACAGATTGTGGGCGGTCTTGGTTGTTTGCTTGGTCTAGGTGGGTGTGGAGTTCGGTGAGGTTCAGGATGGTGCCTTGGGGTAGGGTTACCGGCGGGGGGTGATGGTTTTCATACTTTATTTTCGTCTAATGAGGATTAGTAATATCGATGCGAGTACAACGGCTCCGGCCACCACGAGATTATAATTAATTGGTTGTTGGGGGAGGTTTTCTACCTCGACGTATACTTGTAGGATGTTATTGGTTTCATCGCGCTCGAGTATATCGTTCTCGTGATCTATTACCGCCTCAAAATTCAGTGACCCGGTGTGAGTCGGCGTGTACAGTATTGATAGTGACTCCTCGGAGTTCGCCTCTAGGCCGGTAATCGGATAACTTTTTGTTGCATTGTTATTTATGAGTAAATCTACATTAAATCCTTCTACATCGACGGCTCCAACGTTCTTGACAGTAAGCTCCAAGCAGCAATCTTCATTGACTAGTATTTTTTCTGGTTTTGATATGAGCTCGAATAGTAAGTCAGGGAACTCTACAGAGATCATAACGGAGAATTGGCAATTCTCCGGGTTAAGTTCTGATGTCTCAGATGTTAATGTGACAACTAGGGAATAATCGCCTTCACAATCAGGGCGCCATTCCAGCGTGGATTCCTCTGCTCCCTGAGGAGTTAAAGTTGGAATAGTTGTCTGGTTTTTCGTGACACCATCTATTTCGTAGATAATTTCCAATTCCTCTGTCTTGAGGTCACCCATGTTTAGGACCGTTGTATCTATAGAATATTCATGATAGTTTACAGGCATTATCACGACCTCTAATACTGGGTCACTTCGTGGAACTATGGTTGGGGGCAGAGCTGCGATAACTTCGTCAGATAGGTTATAGTGGATTGTTACTCTTGTTGATGGTGTTAGACAATCGTATACAAAACGCAGGGTATCATTTTTTAGATAATTTATAACTGTCGCTAACTCACTGAAGTTTCCATGATCCATCCAAGTCTCAATGACTGTAATTAACTTTGTTTCATTCATTACCGTGAATAGTTCTGCCACGGTGGATGGAGTCTCTGGTAGGTTAGCGATCTCGACAAACAATTTCACTAGTGATTCAACGTCTACGTTTTCCAGAGTTACTGTGAGCTTTTCGAGTATCTCTTGCTGGGTCTCAGGAGATTCTTCTTTTATTCTTTCCTTTACTGCAGCTTCGACTCTTATTGCTGCCTGAGTCAAGTCTTCTTCTGCCATCTGCTCGATGATCTCTGAGCCTGCCTCCACTTCAAGCTCCAGAATGATTTGCGCTGATTCTTCAACCTCCATTTTGACTAGGATACTTCCTGATTTTTCTGCAGTAAGATCACAGAGTACTTCTGAGGTCGCCGCGGGATCTAGACCTGTCAACGTCTCGGAGGCGTCGCCGCTTGACATCTCGTCGACAATGTCAGTGAGGTGAGTTATGTTTAGTCCTTTGACGATCTCTAAGCGCTTTTCTGGTTTTACGTCAGGAAGGACATCAGATGCATCTTCAGGATCCATTTTGTTAACTTCACTTATTGCTTTGAGGTGATGCATTTCCTCAAGGTCTTCCGCTGTTACCTCATCATCTACAGGTGGGGGTGGAACAATTATTAGTCTACTTGAAGCACCGGTAGCAGCCTCGATGGTCACCGTACAGAGTGTTGAGCTTGTTGCTCCTTGATCGTCTGTTACAGTTAAAGACGCAGTAAATTCGCCGGGTAAGGTATATGCGTGACTCGAGACTGCGCCTTCTCCGCTATTACTATCACCATAATCCCATGAATATTTTACAATGCTTCCATCAGGATCATAAGAACCTGACGCAGAAAATATCACCTGAGACCCCAGAGTTCCCTCAATGGTCTGCACTGTTAGGGACACAGGGGGTTGATTAATACTTGGTTGAATTGACAACACTATATCGTGTGTGCTATGGGTGTAATCGAAGCTGAGTATCCACCTTGATTCATCAGATGTGTATGTGTAAGGTACCTCAGTACCATCAACATGTAATTTGAGATCAATTATTTCAGGTATCAGAGTTTTTGCGATAATTATCTGTGTGTGGCTGCTGGTACCTGGGTCTCCAGTTATGGTGAAGGATAGGGTCTTTCGTGTTGAGTCGAAGGCCAGGTTGGTTATTATGGAGTTTGATACTACGGAGAATACGTTGTTTGCTTCGCCGGGCGTGACTGCGAGGCTTGTCTGGTGCGAGGCTTCCCTGAGGCATTTTGATGGTTCTCCGCCGTATCTGGCTCTTATGATGTAGCTGCCTGTGGCTGGGGGGATCCATGTTGCCTGGTATTTTCCTTCCTGGTCTGTGGGGGTCATGGTGATCTCGTTCCAGGTGTCGCCTCCTGTGACGCTGTACTCGATTAGAACTTGTGCGTCTGAGATGATTGAACTCGGGGTAAAGAGCTCTCCATCGATGTCAAGTGGGGAGCCGATGCTGCATGATGGATGGAGGCCGATTTTAAGAGTGGTCGGGGCGAGCACGTTGACGTTTACGGTGTCAGTGGCTTCCCCTCCGTCGTCGGTCACCGTCAGCGTTGCTGTGTATTGCCCGGGGTTATCATAGATGTGGCTTGGTGTTATGGCGCTGGATGTTTCTCCGTCGCCGAATGTCCATGTTATGGTGTGTGAGTCGTCGCCTGGGTCGGTGTAGCTTCCCTGGAGTACGGCTTCATCTCCCAAGTTGACTGTGATGTCGTCTCCAGACTCGATGGTGGGGGCTATGTTGTTTATTTGGATACCGGTTGATGCCTCGTGTTGGGCGCCCTGGTTATCGGTTACCCTCAGCCAGATCACTCCAGAGTAGTCGTCGTTCCATGTGTGTGTGACGGTGCATGTGGTTGTGGTCTCATCGTATACTTCATCTCCGTTCCAGTCCCACTCGTATAGCACGATTTCTCCGTCGGGGTCGCTTGAGCCGCCTCCATCTATGAGGACCGGTGCTCCTTCCGATGCTGCGTAGGGGCCGCCCGGATCTGCGTTGGTGTGTGTGGAGGGCTCCTCCGAGAGCACTAGGGTCAAGCTCACTGGCACGATCTGCGGGGTGTTGGTAGCCTCTGAGGCAGAAATAGTTATGGTTGCATGGTATGTGTCAGCACCTAGCCCTGATATATCCACAGATACAGCTACACAGTCTTCCTCTCCAGTGGAGCTACCACTGGTAGGGACTAGTGATAACCAGCCTGCCTCATCGTTCACCTCCCAATTCAAGATGCCGCCATCAGCGTTCCAGATGATTAAAGTCTTGTCTGATGGATTTGACCCTGCCTCACTAGCCTCAAAACTGAAGCTACTAGGACTGTAGGCTATCTCGGGACCAGATGAAGACGGATTTATCGTTAGAACTTCTGTAACCTCAGATGACCATAGGCCCTCATCATCTTGGACTTTGAAGTAGATAGTATGGGTACCAGCAGCGAGTTCAGAAGCGGGCTTGTCGAACGAACCGAAGGTATTAAGCTGTCCATCAATCCTTGACCTCCAGTTATGTGCTACGATGCCATCACTATCTGAGTCAGTGCCATGACCTTCAAAGTGCACGGTATCCTCTCCTTGCGTAGCCGGATTTGGTGTTATTGAATCAATGTAAGCTGTCGGCGGCTGATTTGTGGACACATGCGGGGCATCCAACTCAGGGGTATGGGTGGCATCGTTACTGTGAATGTCTTGGGCCTCAAAGTAATAAGAGTAATCAGCACCCTTACTCATACCTGATTTAGTGTGGCTATATATAGCCCCGCTCTCATAAGTGCCGCTTACTTTGCTCATAGTGAATGGGCTATTTGTGATATCCGAGCCGCCCTTTAGGATGTGTACCCTGACGAAATTGGGTGCATCACCATCTTGGTCCGTATACTTAATGCGGTAAACGAAGTTCGTGTCTGAGTTTCCCGACTCAGGGTCAAGTCCATCGTTATCATAATTGACTTCACCTGTCCAGGAGAGCGTTGGAGCTTTGTTGTAAGGAAAGGCTTGGTAGGTAATTTCGTCAGTCGTTGTAATATATCCAGTTTCAAAATCACTTTGGGCATACCCTGAGTCATTCTCATATTCATCACTAATCGGGAAACCAAGCCAGCTAGCCGTGCCGCCCATTTGGGTATACAGGGTGTCTATCGCCCCATGAGTTTCAAAGCACTGATCGGCATAAGCTCCGGTATCTCGGTGGTGCCAGTAGATATGCCCACCTTCAAAATCGCAGATGATTCCTCTGGTGTCAAAACCCTCAGCTCCTGATTGAGGTGTTTCTCTTTCATCAGAAATTGGCAATCCGAGAGCACTACTCCCATAACCGAGCTCCTCCCATTTGATAAAGACGCCCCAACCAAGGAAAACGGTTTTTGCCTCATAAGTTCCAGTGGCTTTACGATGGGCGATGGCTCCGTCCCCGAATTTGTTATACCTGCATCGCGCTGACGTGATTGATGAGGTCGGACCCTCCGTCTCATCAGTAGTTGGGTATCCCAACTGCCCCTCGGCCCCTCCTAGAGCGAGATACTTTGACCATATCGAACCGTAGACCGCGTAGGCCTGATTTGCACCATCGGGGTGCATTATGACGCCTTCGTGCCCCTCTCCTCCTCTGAAGTCCTGAATGTATCCATTTCCCCATCGATGAGCCTTGTTGACAGGGTAACCAAGAATCGTAGCCCCACCGTTTTGATTGTAGCAGTCGATGAAGAGTTGCGGATTAGGTGCTCCTTCGCCAACGGAGGGCGGAAGTGGTGGAGGAGGGGGGTTATGTGCAGACTCAAGATACTGAGCCTTAAATGTGACTGTAGCCCCATCTGGCGCCACGATGAAGAAGACTAGCGTGTGTCCTATGCGGACGAGCTGGTCATAGATTTGAGTCAAAGTAAGCAGGTTCTTAAGACTATCGTAGCTGACATTCAGCCCCACCCGAGCGAGAATAGTCTGCAGAGCGGCTACCTGCTGCTCATTCGTAACCAATTCCCTCAGTTTATTCGCCGCCGAGAGCGCATGTCCTGGAGCAGACGCCCATCCATCGTAACGAATGGTTTGAAGTTCGCTGGCTGCTTTCTGGATGGCGTCTAGCCCCTTTAACGCGTTCAATGTCTCGACTAACCCTCCTCCCCCCAGAGCCGAACTGCCTGGGATTAGAGAAAGGACTGCATCGGCTGTGTTCCAAAGCCAAGCATCGAAATCGTATCTGGCGGTAACGTCAATGCTCTGATCAACCTGTGAGAAACTCCAATGATAGGTTGCTGTTCCACCGGGTGGAATCACTCCAAAGCTCACGGAGACATCGTCTGAACCTACAATTGCTCCATTCTTAGCTGTAGCAGAAAGGCTCAACCAAGCATTTACATAACTTCTCACCACCAAGTCCCCTCGGATACCCGATGAGTCAGCGACCATAGCTGATATACCGCTTGACAACTCCCCATGTGCCTGGGTCTCATCAGGAAAAATGTCGTTTGGCACAGACGTTGGTGCAGGTGACGTTGTGACCTGAATTGGGCCGTAGATGCCGGGCAGGTTTCCAGTATTGGAGTTTCTCTCCTCGTTCCACAGATTATTGTTATCTACCACGTGAAGGCCATACCAGTAATAGCCACTTGTGGGTGGATTATCCTGAAACTGTCCTGTCTTCGAGCTACCCGAAATAGAAGCAGTATTGATAGGATTCGGGGGTTGAGGCCAATTGAGATGGCTGGGGTCATCGGTTCGCCAGAGTTCTACCTGCTTCAACCCCGAGCCTCCCTGGTCTGATACCGTGTAACTGATTGTGAATTGCCCTCCAGCGCTGATAGAGCGCGGCTGCACATCAAAAGCTTGGACAATCGGAGGTTGCTTGAAATTGGCCGTCACCATCTTATTGACATTCATAGTCACCGTGGTTGTCTGAGAATTAGGGTTAGTCACTTCGCCACTCCAGTTCACAAACTGCCAGCCCGTATCTGGTGTGGCTATAATGTTAACCACTGTATCTGCCGGGTAGTTATGAGAACCCACTGCTGGGGTGGTGCTGCCACCTCCATTTATCGCCATGGTCAGCGTGAAGGTTGGTGGATAAGGAGGCTGAACTGGTGTACTACCCTTGATATGAAAGTAGACGCAATAATCCAGATTTGGATCTGAGAGAAACCAGGATATGCTTTTATGGTAACAATCTATGGAATGAGCATTGCCATGCCAATAGTGGCTTGCATCGCCAATGACACCAAAAGCAGAATGATGATGGATGCCGTCATTACTGTAAAAAAGTATGGGGTCACCCTTAACAACCCATAAAGGCTCGCTCCCACCAACCTGATATTGGGTATTCTGATAGTGACGTAGGTTATAATCCAGATTTGTAACTGAGGGGATGCATCCCCAATCGTCAACTCCAGGCCCTGCACTTAAGTCTAATCCTCCTGCTATAAGGCATTGGGATACGAAGTTTGCACAGTCATAATCCCCATAATCGTGATATTGTTCAGTATTGCGTGCGTTCCACCAGGTCTCAGCGTAGTTTACTGCTGCTTGAACATCATAGGAAGAACTTGCATAGACAACACCTGGGAAGGCCCCAAACGTTGACAGAAGCACGGAACAAGCAAGGACAACTGCAATGACTCTATCAACTCTATTCTTTTTCACATCCGCGCACCTCTTTTCTAGTACCGTCGTCTTATTGGTTGACTTTTCTCCTACGTTATCCTCACCTTAATGACGTTATTCTCATCAGTATATTACTTTCTACTGAATCTATAGGATTTACGGACAAACCCTCGGACGTCTATTTTATGCCTTTGGAAGAGTATACAAAAAGGACGGGGGATTACTGGTTTGATCACTAGAAATCGATATGGGAGGACGTTTTACAGAATAAACAGGACTCAATTATACAGGAAAAGGATCAGTATCGGAGAGACGGGCTTGTATTGCGTGCATGGTAACTAATCAATCTTTTTACTAGTAAATCTGTGTTCCCTGATCCCCTCTTTGCCTGTTTATAAAGCGAATGTTCCATGTGGATAGAAATTCTAGCCATGAAATCTAGGGCAAATTTAGAGAATTTTCACTGCGAGAGGTAATCAAATTATTGCTTAGCATGTTTAAGGTGAGAAGATCTTCGACTCTGTTACCATTTGAACAGGAATGGATGAGGATTTTCAGGTAGTGAGTCTACCCATTTGTATTGGCTGTGTTCGTCGTTCACTGGATGTTGTCGTTGGTTACCTCGACATGATGGTAGATTGTGACTGTATTGGTTTTAGGCAATATGTGTTCCATTAAGTCTACCCGCTGGATGCTGTGTGGTGTTAGCCCTGTTTCCTCTCGTAGAATTCTCTCCACTGTTTTCTTTATTGACTCTCCGCGGGGTATTTTGCTTGTGGAAGAAGTGTTTGGCTGGTTGCTGTGTCTTTTAGAAGATGTTTTAGATTTGTTTGGCTTTTCTTTCTTTCATGTCTGATGTTATTCGGCATATTGGTAAGGATGTGGAGCTGGGGGAGAATGTTCAGATCTGGAATTTTACGTATATTGGTAATGGTGCGGTGATTGGGGATAACACGAAGATCGGGTCCTTGGCGCACATTGATTACGGGGTTAAGATCGGGTCGAACTGTAAGGTGGAGGGTATGGCGTATATTCCTCCATTAACAATAATTGGGGACGGTGTTTTTCTAGGTCCAGGAGTGATTTTTACGAATGATCCTTACCCCATGAGTGACAGGATGGTAGGTGTGACCGTGAAGGATGATGCCATTGTTTGCGCTGGTGCAATGCTGAAGGCGGGTATCACTGTCGGTGAACGAGCAGTAGTGGGTATGGGTGCCGTGGTTACTAAGGATGTACCTCCGGATACGCTTGTTTATGGTAATCCAGCTCGCGCAGGGTATCCAATGGAAAAGTACTTGGAGAAAAGACGTAAATGGAATAGTGGAGGATAGTTCCCCACTCATTTTATGTTATTATTATGTATTTTTTTCTTAGTTTAACGTTAATATAGATGGTTTATCCCATTAATGGGATAGAAGGGAGATATCTTGGGGTCTCTTAATGTGGGTGTTATAGGGTGTGGTGTTTGGGGAAGGCACCATGCACGTGTTTTTAGGCAGATCCCGTTTACGAATTTGCATACAGTTTCTGATATCGATGAAAAACGGGTAAAAGAAATTGCTAAATTATATGGATCGGGTTTTACGTGTGATCCTGATAAGATTATTGAAGACCCTGAGATTGAGTTGGTCTCTATTTGTACGCCTACGGTGACTCACGCTGAGCTGGGGTTACGGGCGTTGGAGGCAGGTAAGCATGTTTTGGTTGAGAAACCCATGACAGATACGTTGGCGGAGGCCCGGGGTTTAATGGATATGGCTGAGAGGAAGGGTGTGAAGTTCACTGTTGGTTTTGTTGAACGATTTAACCCGGCGGTAAGTAAAGCATTGGAGCTTGTGAATGAGGGTGCTATTGGTGATGTTATTTTGGCTCATACCCGGCGAGTGAGCCGTCACCCATTGAGGATCGGTGATGTCGGGGTGATTAAGGATTTGGCTATCCATGACATCGATATTATTTGTCAGCTGTTCCCGAATGGTCCAGAGAAGGTGTTCTGTACTGCTGGTAGTCTTGCTCATGGTTTTGAGGACTATGCAAATATTAGCCTCAGGTATCGTGGAGATAGAAATGCGTTCATAGAGACTAACTGGCTTACACCACGTGTGATTCGGAACCTGTCTATCACTGGGTCAGAAGGAATCATTACAGTACAGTATAGAACTCAGGAAGTAACTTTGGAGAATAACGAGAAACTAGTGCAGCCGTTCCTGAGATATGAGGAGCCGCTTTACAAGGAATTGGAGAGTTTTTCAAGATCAGTGATAGAAGATACTTCTCCAGTTGTATCTGGAATGGATGGATACAGGGCTCTAAAAATATGCACGGTGGCTCTGCTTTCAGCTAAGAACGGTGAAGCAGTTAGCTACGATGAGGTTGAATAACTCCATATTTTTTTACACTAGAACTTATCATTCATTAACATGTACGCGGTTATCGTTATAGGTACAAGGCCTCAGATCATTAAGACTGCTCCATTATTAAGAGAGGCTGAGAGCCGAGGTTTTGATCTGGATGTTGTGCATACTGGTCAGCATTATGATTATGAGATGTCTAAGATTTTCTTTAAAGAGTTGTCTATGCCTGATCCTGTATCGAATCTGGGAGTTGGATCGGGTAGCCATGGTTTGCAGACAGGTAAGATGATGATTGAGTTAGAGAATGTGTTTAACAAGTTAAAGCCTGACGTTGTTCTTGTTCCAGGGGATACGAATAGTACTTTGGCGGGTGCTTTAGCTGCTTCTAAGATGGGTATTCCTGTTGCTCATGTTGAGTCTGGTTGTCGTAGTTTTGATATGGGGATGCCTGAGGAGGTTAATCGTCGGCTTACTGATCATTGTAGTGATTTGTTGTTTTGTGTCTCGGAGTGGGCTCGAACCCAGTTATTGAAGGAGAGTATTGAATCTGATAGGGTTTTGCTTGTTGGTGATACCATGTATGAGAGCGTGCAGGCTCATCGTGGAGATGTTGATTCTGATGATATTTTGGAGAAACTTGGTGTCGATGAGGATTATTTTGTTTTGACCGTTCATCGCGCTGAAAATACGGATATTGAGGTTAGGCTTAGAAATATCTTTGAAACCGTGATGGATTTTGATGAGGAGATTGTGTTTCCTTGTCATCCGCGTACAAGAAAGAGGCTAGTTGAATCCGGGTTAATGGAAAAGATAGAAGGTTCTAAGGTTCGTTTGGTTGAGCCTGTTGGTTATTATAGTATGCTTCGGTTGATCCGTGACGCGGAGATGGTCTTGACTGACAGCGGGGGTGTTCAGAAGGAGGCTTTCTGGCTGGATACGCCGTGTGTTACGTTGAGGGATAATACGGAGTGGAGGGAGACCGTTGAGCTTGGGTGGAATAGGCTTGTGGGTGCAGAGCCAAGGCTGATCAGGAAGGCTGTCGAGGATTTTAGATCGGGGGGTCTTAGAAAATCTGTTAATCCTTATGATTTTGGTGGAGCCTCTGAGAAAATAGTAGAGGAGCTAATGCAAAGTTTTGATTAGTATACTCCTAGTTCTTCGTTTAACTCCTGTCGTCTTGGGGCCGTTTGGTTCTTTTTTCATTGGTGGGTTTCTCTGCTTTAAGAGCCCACTCCAGCAGCCAGTTTTCCAGGTAGAGGTCTTCGGCTAGTTTACCGAGAAGATTCTTCAGCTGATCCTTGGTTTCTATCAGACATGACTCGTAGGCTATCCTAAGGATGCCTATGCTTCCTATGATGTCGACGCCCTTTTTCTTGGCTGTTTCTCTGGCGTTTTCATCATCTAAGCCTAAGAAGCAGTCTTGATGTGCTGCTAAGACGATGGCGTGGGCTTCACCTATTCCAAGGTTTAGGGATTCCGCTGTTTTACGGTCCTCTTCGCCTAGGTTTTCTATGGTGATCCAGCTGGGTAAGGCTTTGAGATCCCATCCTTTAATATATTCTTCGTAGACTCCAATGGGTATGGCTACGTTGCTGAATATTTCCCTAATTAAATGCAGATTGTTCAGCCTGGTGAATGCGCTGAGAACGCTGTTATCTAGAACTATCAATAGGCGAGACGCTCTTTT
>JAOZHP010000036.1 GCA_026014815.1 Candidatus Bathyarchaeota archaeon | reverse complement strand
TGTAAGCATCTATAGCATCAGCTACATGGAGCATGAGACACGACTCACAGAGTTTTACACGCTGGTCACATTCATGATGGCCGGTATGCTAGGCATAGTTATGTCAGGTGACCTGTTCACATTATTCATCTTCTGGGAACTAATGGGGCTTTCAAGTTACGTACTAGTTTCGTTCCTGAAACAAAACTGGGGACCCATTGAAGCAGGGTTCAAGTACCTCATAATGAGTGCCACAGCTGGAGCGTTCCTCCTGATGAGCATCGCCTTAATCTACGGCATGACTGGTACACTCAACTTCGCCGTACTAGCGTCAAGCATACGTGGAGCCACACTGACACCATGGACAATTGTAGTTTTCGCCACACTCATCGTTGGGTTCGGCGTCAAGTCCGCTATAGTGCCATTGCACACATGGCTGCCTGACGCGCACCCTGAGGCACCTAGCCCCATCAGTGCACTACTGTCGGGGATAGTAATCGAGACTGGGCTCTACGCGATGATCCGTGTACTCTATGTGCTATTTGATCCAAGCGTGTTCAAGCTGCCCATGTCTCTCATTGCTCTCGTAACGATGACACTGGGAAACATCATGGCACTTCGACAGAATGACTTGAAGCGCCTCTTGGCGTATTCAAGTATCGCCCAGATCGGGTACATGATCATAGGCGTCTCGACAGGACTAACATACGGTCTCCTCGGGACATTCCTACACGTGTTCAACCACTCCATTATGAAGGGGATGGCTTTCCTCGCCGTAGGCAGTATAGTCCACGAGACAGGGACACGAGACATCAACGAGTTGAAGGGAATCGGAAGAATGATGCCCTACACTACGCTATCGGTGATTGTCGCGTTCCTTGGCCTCGGGGGAGTACCCGGAACTAGTGGTTTCATAAGCAAGTTCATTTTGTTCAGCGCATCCCTTGGCGCAGGCGTATCAATTCTAGCGATAGCCGGCGTCTTAAACAGCGCGCTAAGTATGGCCTATTATCTCAGAGTCTTGATGATTCTCCTCAGCAAGGAGACCAATGAAGGTATGACTGCAAAGGAGGCTCCACCACTTATGGTGGGAGTAACTCTTTTCATGGCTATGCTAATCATCGTGTTAGGGTTCTTCCCTGACCCGATAATGGGCATCGCTTCCGGTGCCTCAGAGGCCCTGATTGAAGGCCTAAGCAACTACATTGGAGCTGTATTATCATGACAGTAATAGAGACAATCATGCAACACCCAGGACCATTCTTGGCTTGGATGCTACCAATATTCGGGGCACTAATGATGCCCGTCCTCGGGAGAATCAATCATAAGCTAAGAGACTATGGGGCTGTAGCTTTCGCGTTCAGCGCCGTGGTAGCCGCGGCCTCGATGGTGCCCGATCTTCTGTCAGGTCACACGGCTGGCGACATCAAGCTTATAACATGGATGACGCTGCCTAATGGTACTCCATTAGAGTTCGGCGTACTGGTTGACCCACTAAGCATAATCATAGCTAACGTGGTAGCGTTCATCAGCTTCCTGATAGTGGTTTACTCGACAAGCTACATGCACGGGGACCCCCACCTTGACAGGTACTGGTTCCTGTTCCTGTACTTCATCGGGAACATGCTACTGCTGGTTATGGCTAACAACCTCGTCATGACCCTGATCGGCTGGGAGGGAGTAGGCATCTGCAGCTATGGGTTGATCGGTTACTATTACCGTGATGCTAAGGAGAGATGGCTGGGAGGACCGCCACCCACAGAGATGTACCCACCGAGCCACGCCGGAATGAAGGCCTTCGTGGTCACCGGCATCGGCGACGTACTCATCCTGGGCGCCATATTCATTCTCTACTACTATGCAGGGACATTCAACTACCATGACCTGATACACCACAGCACGGAATGGTTAAGCCACATGGCGCAAGTTCCAGGGCTGGTGGCCCTCTTCGCAGTGTTACTCCTCGGAGGACCTATTGGTAAATCAGCTCAATTCCCGCTTCATGAGTGGCTTCCAGAGGCCATGGCAGGCCCGACGAGCGTATCCGCGCTTATCCACGCAGCTACCATGGTCAAGGCAGGAGTCTACCTAGTCGCAAGGATGAGTCCCGTCTTCTATGTGGGCACGTGGACGCTAAATCTACCGGAGGCACAGGTATACTTCATAGCCATCGCGCTGGTTGGGGCATTCACATGTTTCCTTGCAGCGACTCAGGCTCTAGTCGCCGTGGAGCTCAAGAAGATACTGGCTTACTCTACTGTCAGCCAGATCGGATACATGATGCTGGGACTGGGACTCAGTGGGTTCAGCGAGGGTGCATACATACCCGGGTTAACAGCGGGAATATATCACCTCGCGAGCCACGCGATGTTCAAGGGAGCTCTATTCCTCGGAGCAGGATCCGTCATCCACGCAGTCCATACCATCTACACTTTCAACATGGGTGGATTGAAGAAGTACATGAAGTACTCGTACGTACTCATGGGTATCGCTACCCTAAGCCTCTCCGGAGTTCCCCCCTTCAGCGGGTTCTGGAGCAAGGACGCGGTCTTCCTAGCTGCATTAGAGGCCGGGACGCCGTTAGCTTATGCCTTGTTGTTCGTTGGAGTTGTGAGCGCCGCGATGACATTCGCTTACAGTATCAGATACATCAGTAACACGTTCAGGGGAGATGCGAGCAAGTACATTCACGACATGGAACACCATGGACATGCCCCACACGAGGCACCCAAGGTAATGTGGGTTCCAATCGCAATTTTGGTCGTGTTATTCAGTATCACCGGCTTGCTCGGCCTCGTGGGCGTGTTCGTTCCAAACCTGAACCCCGAGATCTTTATTGAGGAAGCTATGCACAACACAGTGCATCACTTGCTGCCCCCCGAGATCGCCGATCAAATGCATGTCACCCACATTAGTGGAACAACAAAGTTGATCGGTGCAGGCCTTAGCGCACTCGCGCTAGCGGTGGGCGGATTCCTTGGTTACAACTTTTACTGGGCCAGAAACTGGGACTCATGGGCATGGGTCCAGGCCAGCGACACCAGGAAATCTATCCACAACTTCCTGTGGAACCGGTGGTACATGAACGCCTTCTTCTACAGGGTCTTTGTTGACGGCATTCTGAACTTTAAACAGGTTCTCTACGACGGCTTCGAGGCAAAGGCACTGGTCCCCCTGAGTGACGTTGTGGCTAGTGTAAGCCAATCATTCAGCGAAATGACTTACCAAGTCCTTGAGGAGGGCGCCATATTCGGCGTCATCAACAAAGGCGTGCCCTCAGTCATCATCGGCGCGTATCACCGTATCAAGAAGACGCAGACAGGTCTGCTAAGCATGAACCTGGTCTACGTGGTGGTCATGCTGATAGCGATTATAGTACTAATGTTGGAGACAGGAGGTTTCTAGATGATCGGATCACTATGGATTGCAGTTCTACTACCAGCCCTGTTCATGCCCGTAGTTTATTTCTTGGGAAGGACGATGGGTAAAAAAGTTAGCTGGATAGCGTTAATCCCGTTATTATATACTACCTTATACTTCACCAGCCTCTTAGGAGGCGTGGCCGATGCCCCAGTGGGCGAGTACTTTGACTGGCTCCCCGGCATACGTTTCGGGTTATACGCTGACGGTCTTAACCTACCAATAGCTCTCACGGTCGTCGTATTATCAGCGATTCTCGTGATCTACTCGAATGCATACATGGATCACAGCATACACGAACAGTACCATCACCAAGAAAACCCAAAAGCACACGCAACATACTATGCGTTGTACCTGCTATACGTCACAAGCATGCTAGGCGTAGCGCTTAGCACCAACTTGTTCGAGTTCTACTTCTTCTTCGAGTTAATGATCATTCCTTCATGGGCGCTCATCAATTCATACGGCTCAGGGGACAAGGAAAAGATCGCGTTAATGTACTTAATGTGGAGCATCGTAGGCGCTGTACTATTCGTAACAGGCGCACTATCGGCTTACGCTCTTACAGGATCATACGAGATATCCGCGTTAGCAAGTCTATCAGGGCAGCCATACGCTGGATTCATTGTATTGATGATGCTCCTTGGCTTCACAGTCAAGATGGCCATGTTTGGCCTACACATCTGGCTGCCTTTCGCTCACGCAGAGGCACCCACACCTATAAGCGCACTACTGAGCCCAGCCATGATCGGTCTAGCGGCTTACGCAATCGTGAGGTTCCTGCTTCCCATTCAGGGAGTTATAGACGCGAACTTTATGCCGCTTTTACTATGGGGTCTAACGACAATGATCTATGGCGGCATGATGGTGCTGGCTCAGACAGATATCAAGCGTCTGCTTGCATACAGCAGCATGAGCCAGATGGGTTACCTGTTCATAGGTATCGCCACCGCTGGCACAACAGGTGTAACAGGAGCCATGATGCATTACATCAGTCACGGCTTGGGAAAGGCCGCTCTGTTCCTCAGTGTAGGCGCGATCATGCATCAGACTGGTATCAGGGACATTCGTGAACTCGGTGGACTCGCAGATAGGATGCCCATCACTGCACTGGCTTTCCTGATCGGAGCAATGAACATCTCAGGAATCCCACCGACGGTAGGTTTCCCATCCAAGATGATGATCTATATGGGAGCCTTCGGTCCAGGTTCAGGCGCTATCTCAGCAGAGTTCATCTTCGCTCTCATAGGAATTCTGTCAACGGCCTTAACTGTTGCCTACATGATGTGGACCATGAGAAGGATCTTCTACGGTCCGCTTCCAGAACACCTGAAAGAGGTGAAGGAGGCTTCATGGCTAATGACTGTGCCCATGATGCTTCTCTGTTTCCTCAGCATCGTACTGGGGATCTATCCGAGACCAATCATAGACCCATTAATGGAGGTAGTAGCGGGGCTACTAGCGTGAGGTGAATGAAATGGTAAACAACATACTAATCCTGATGATTCTGGCGGCGTTCCTGCCAGCACCCCTAGTATACATACTCGGTAGAAGCATGGGCAAGAAAGTCAGCTGGATCGTTTTCACAGTACTCCTTGGAGTAACCATTGCTCTTGCGGGGCTTTTCTCCACAGTACAGCACGATGTGATACTTGAGGAGTATAGCTGGGTATCTGCTCCGGTTAGTCTGACCTTTGGGTTACTTGCCGACGGATTAAGTGTACCGATGATGTTCACATACCTTTTCGTGTCCGCCGGTGCGACTCTGTTCAGCGTTCCTTACATGGAGAGACGGTTCAGCCTAGATGACATAGAGGAGAGTAACGAGCAGTGGGCGAGGTTCTATACCTTCTTCCTTCTCTACTCAGCTAGCGTAGGAGCCTGCATGCTCTCGACGAACTTGATTCAGTTCTTCATGTTCTTCGAGCTTGCACTGGTATTCAGCTGGCTTCTCATTTTCCTTTTCGGTTATGGAGACAGTAAACGTAACTCGCTGTTATACTTCCTATGGACTCATATCGGAGGCGGCGCGTTCCTAGTTGGCATACTAGGTGCCTACTGGACAGTTGGCAGCTTCGAGATAGCAGACCTCGCACACATAGCTGACTATGCAGGCGCGTTCTGGGTCGGATTAGCATTATCACTTGGCCTATTCGTCAAGATAGGAGCACTCGGGTTCCACGGCTGGATGCCTGACACATACAGCGAGTCACCTGCACCGGTAAGCGCTGTTCTGGGAGCCACCTCGGTGATGCTTAGCACTTATACGATGTCGAGGCTACTTCCACCGTTCCAAGCAGTATTGCACGACATCAGTGGATGGTTTATGTTATGGGCTCTTGCGACGATTCTCTACGCAGGTGTCATGGCATTGGTCCAGAAGGACACAAAGCGTCTCGTAGCTTATCTGAGCATGAGTCAGATGAACTACTGTGTTTTGGGCGTGTTCACGTTCGTGCCATTCGGCGTGCTCGGAGCCATCTCTTACAGCATCAGTCACGGTTTAGCTATCGGGCTGTTGTTCATGGTCTCAGGTGCCCTGCTGTATAGAACAGAGTCACGTGACATGACTGAGATGGGTGGGTTAGCAGAGAAACTGCCGATAGTAATCCTAGCTACACTAGCAGGATTCCTTACCATAGGAGGTGTACCACCGGCTGTTGGCTTCAAGAGCAAGTTCATTCTGCTGAGCGGCGCCATGGTTAGAGGCTTCGAGTCAGGCATGTTGGAGCTAATTGTAGCTATCCTAGCAGGAAGCTTGGCGACTCTAATCACCCTTGGATACGAGTTCAGGACAGTTTGGCGAGTATTCTACGGTGATCTGCCTGAAAAGCTGAAAGAAGTGAAGAGTGTGCCTACGGTGATGGCCATAACCTTGCTGGCTCTGGGTGCACTGTCAATAATCTTAGGTATCTGGCCGGCGTTGATCACGAACCCCTTAGAAGTGTACATCGAACACATCTTCCCCCACTAAATTACAGAATCTTTTCCTTATTTTATTTCAGAAATCTTCTAGTTTAATGTGTTTTAAAAAAAATCTTTTCCAGGGAAAATATGAAGAAAGGTCACTGGAAGAGAGGGTTAGTCTCTCTAATTGTGGGCGTCGCCGTGGCAGGTTTCACAGTCCATTTTGCCGAAGACGTTGTTAACTGGGCCGTCAGCGCCGTGGCAGGCTCCACACTCAATTACAGAGTCTGGGACTGCAAATGCGGCTGTGAATGTACCATCGTGTTGGTCGTTAAGCATCTCAGCTACTTTACCAGCGGTGTCCGCGACGAGTCTTGCACATCGTTCTGCTCTTTCAGGTGCGTTTTCTGCAAAACCTGTGAGGTTGCTCCAGTTTGTAACTGACGCGTGGCATAGAGGAGACCCCGAAACTGATGTAGGAATATCTCCTTCTACCTTTAAAGCAACTACTGGAGTGTAAATTGGTAACGCTTCCTCAGTGTACCAACCCATTATCTCATTCACAGGTGCAAGGTCTGTGGTCACTACGTTAATAGCCATGCCTGCGCCGGTAAGGACGCCACATGTAGCTCCCCACCCCATTATACCCCCCTTACCGAAGACAGATATCTTGGTTGGGATCGTAGTGTATGGGAATCCTACTGTCTCTTTGAGTTCTCCAATAACTCCCTCATAGACGCCATAGCAGCATCCACCATTGAAGTAGGCATCATATGCTCTTGCCTTCACTGCATCTACGTCCAGCTTCACATATGTCCAGGGATGCTCAGGGACTTCCTGTGGGACTTCTACTTCAACTTCTACCTCGTTTGTGACTATTGTCTCCTTTGGAGGTATGAGTGAGTATCCTCCAACGGCTCCTAGCGCTACTCCGCCGATTGCTGCTCCAGCCATCTTGACGAAGTCACGCCTTGAAACGTTCTCTGTTTCTGTCAATTCATTTCAACCTTTGAATCTTAGTACATTCTCCCACGAGTAATATAAATTTTATTTCACGTAACACCGAGAAAATATTTCATTAATCACAAATAGGGCATACTTTTGAAACAATACACCACACGTGTGGTAAGTGCTATATTCAATGATTCCAAGAATCCGCCTGCAAGAGCCAGTACAGAAGCTATCAATGTCAAATAGATCATTGTTTGGTGCTTGTCTCATCGAGCTTAAGCTTATAGTCAGATATCGCGAGGAGAGACAATACGAGAGAATAAATTTACCAACGGGTTGAGTATCTGTGAAAAACATGAGAGATCCCGAATCGGTTGCTCCACGGATACTCGTTGCTGGGATCGGAAACAGGCTCAGAGGAGATGACGGATTTGGGCCAAGAGTCGTTGACCTTCTCTTGTCGCAAAAGTTACCGGCCGGAGTTGAGGCTAGAGACTTCGGGTTGGCGGGTCTCATCATCGCGACGGAGCTAAGCGAATACGACATCGCCATCTTCCTCGACTCGGCGAAATTTGAGGGGAAACCGGGGAGCCTTCAAAGGTCACGCCTCAAGGTTGAGGCTGGGATCGATGACCCCGCCGAGCTGGCGAGATTAACTCTCCATGAGGTTGGTCTCGAGGGACTCCTAAAGTTCTCAAAGTCGATAGGAACTCTCCCCGAGAGGATCTACCTGATTGGATGTAAGCCCAAGATCCTTGTTCCCACCCTCGAGCTCTCCCCCGAGGTTAAGTCGGCCGTCGAGGAAGCGGCATCCATGGTCATGGATACATTAGGTAAACTGCTCTCAGAAAGTTAAATAAAAAAATAGGATAGGGTGTTTATCCCTATATCTCGGGGATGTGGACGATTTTCTTGTCTCCGCTGTAGACCTGTATCGAGCAGCCTAGGCAAGGGTCGAAGCTCCTGATGGTTCTGACGACATCTAATCCCGTGATTTCGCCGACCTCGGAGATCGGGCTTCCGATAACTGCAGCCTCGTAGGGTCCCAAGTCGCTCTCGCCGAGCTTTGGACCGGAGTTCCAAGTGCTTGGAGCCATGATCTGGTAATTCTCGATTTTACCATCCTTCATTATGCACCAGTGGGCGACTCCGCCCCTCATGGCCTCGTGCATTCCAACGCCGAGACCGTTCTTCGCCTTGCTATACTTGTTCCAGATCTTCGCCTTGCCGTCTTTGACAAGCCCCAGCCCCGCTAGCACTGTGAGGTACAAGACGTAGGCCGAGTAGGCGTGGTAGTAAGCCCTGGCCCTGATCCGTTCGACGGTGTTGACTTTCTCGGGGACCTTCCACTCGAACTCCATCGCCTCGGCGTTCCTGTAGGGGATGATGGTTGCCTTCGGGAGAGCGAATTTTAGGCTTGTACCCGTCGATTCGGGAACGAGCTTCCCGATAGCAGTGGCCCACATCCTAGCGATGGGACCCAGCTCAACGGTGTTGAGTTCACTGTTTCCCTTCCAGTCGAGCCAGCGCACGGAGGTGCCCCAGCTGTACTTGCCATCCCACTTTGCGTAGGCTCCCGGGTGAGGCTTGGTATACTTGTTCCACGGGTGATACTTCGTGAGGGGATTGCCGAGGGGGTCCTCGTTCACCCTTACGTCCTCCCAGTCGTCGAAGTAACTGCTCTCCACCATCTCCTGTACGCCGACATTGATCTCGATGAGGTCTTGGGTCTTCAGCTTGCCATCGATGATGACTCCTGGGGAGACCGACCTCTTCTTGGCCCAGTCCCCCATCTCTGCGTAGTTGGTGTTGTAAGCCGTAGGGTCGTCATAGCCCCCGAAGGAAACCATGTTGTTCTCACGAGCCCCGCATTCGGAGTACCCCATGCTGAGTACGAAGTCTAGAAGGTCGTCCATTACGGGGATGAACTCTTTGGCGAAAGCCACGTGCTGCGCCAGCATGGCGGCGTACTGCTCAAGGTCTGTAGGTGTGAGGGTCTTGGCGACGCCTCCGGGCACCAGAGTGTTGACGTGGGGGTGCTTGGCTCCGAGAAGGGCAGCCATCTTCCTGCCGACTTTCCCGATTGCCAGCGATTTCTGCCAGAGGGCACCCGAGATGGGGTTTAGCGCTGTCATGATGTCTGCGATGGTCGCGAATCCGTGGAATTCAGTCTTAGGGGATTCCGTGATCTTTGCTGCATCCCACCAATCCGGGTTGGACTTTTCTACTACAGCTTGACTGTAATCGGGGCCCTCGAGGATTAGGCAACCTAAGGGGCTATCGTATAACTGCTCGGCGCCCTGAATCAAGTTCCTCACCGCGATACCCATGGGGGGCGGGGGAGCTTGGTAAGCCATGTCCACAGTCATCGCGGCTGCGATGCCGTGGGGAGTGGGACAGACTCCACAGACCCTCTGGGTGATCCAGATGGCGTCAGCGGGCTCTCTATCTTGGAGGATGATCTCCCATCCTCTGAACATTGTACCGAAGCTCCTAGCGTCGGTGTACTTCTTCCCGTCCATGTCGGCGGTTGCGTGGATACCGAGGTGTCCCTCGATCCTCGTCACGGGCTCAATCGTTATCTTTTTCTCTACCATTCAGTCCACCTCACAGGTCCCGCCCGATCAGGGCGTCCTTGATCCTGCACCATACAGCGTCAGCGCTCCCACCGAAGCTGCGTATCTTCTCATATACGAAGAAGCTCGCAGGTGCCTTCGAAAGGAAGGGGCTGAAGGGCGGATCGGGGAACTCCGGCTCCGTGCACCCGATGCAGGGGGAGCCCATGCTCGGACATCCTCCCACGCCCTCAATGAAGCCCCTCTTGGGAACGTCGCAGTGGCTGATCGGGCCCTTGCAACCCATGGTCCCCATGCAGTATGGCTCTCCGAACTCGTGGCTGTTCTTGCCGTCTGCGAAGAGTCCCGCCCTAGGGCAGTTCTCGTGGGCCGTGTGCTCGAACAGGAACAGAGGCCTGTTGTGCTCGTCTAGAGCCGGCAGTGGGAGGAAACCTCTCATTGCTAGGACCGCGTAAGCTAACGTCTCCGCCATGTGCTCGCCGTGAGCCGGGCATCCAGGTACGTTGATGATGGGTATGCCGAGGCTGCTCTTCCAATCTTTACCTAGGTAGTCCATGGCTCCCTTGGCGCCCGTCGGGTTAGGCTTGCCGCTGGGGATGCCCCCAAAGGAGGCGCACGTACCCGCGCAGACGATAGCGGCGGCATTCTTGGCCAGCCTGTCCAGCCTGTCGTTGAACGTTATCGGGTTGCCTTCCTCGTCCTCGCCTATCACGCACCAGTAGCCTCCCGTCTCCTTGGCCTTGGACTCATCTGGGATGGCTCCCTCAAGGACGAGTACGAAGGGGGCGAGTTCACCCTTCTCAGCAGCGTTGACGGCGGATAGAGCCTCGTCGCCCCAGGGAAGCATGATCGTGGCGTGGTAGTCGAGGGTTACTCCCGCTGCTTGGGGGATGAATCCCGTCAGAAGATCGAGAAGATTCGGGTGGCTGGCGTTCAGCAGCGATACTGTGCAGCCGGTACAGGCTTGACCTGGTAGCCATATCACATGAATATTTTCTATTTCAGACATTATTCAACTCACTTACAATATTATTTTTCTAGAAGTAAATATTACCTTATTCAGTATATAAATTTGTTATGCGAGCAGAAAATTTTGTTCCATTTTGAAAATATTGAAATAAAAATAAATAAATAAATCTGACATTAAATACGATCGCGTCAATAAAGATCCTTTTTGCCAAGTTTGATAAGTGGCTTGTCGCCGCTTATTTTGCTCCTCTCCTCCTGCAAGACGATCGCGCCCAGCACCAGAGCGCCAACCGATGATTCACTTAACGATGTCAGGAAAGCTCTTTATCTTATTTGTGTGCTCAAGTGAAAAAAACGTCATTGATAGACTATCTTCCCCCCTTGCTGTGACCAAGTATGGAGACGATTGGGATGAGACTGATATTCCTCGTGAGATATTACTCAGCATAGTTTGATTGTTAAGGTTGATTCTTTGGCTCAATAGAACTGCATTGGCGAATTACCTCTGTTTTACATGATCCATGGTATTTTTTTCACATCTTTTATTTAATATACAATGAAAAAATGATTCTTGTCTTTGTTTTGTATGAAAGTTAATTAGTCTCGTTTCGCTTCAAAATGAGATATTGCTCATTTTTAGGCTTTATTTTGCATAGAAACGAGTTAAGATAAACCCTTTTATTCTATCGCGTGTCGACTCCATATCAGGACTGAATACAAATGATGGGTAACACCGAGTTATTGTTTATCCTTTTCATAGTTCTACTACTATTCGGCGGTAGAAAGCTTCCCGAGTTAGCAAGGTCAATGGGTGAGGCGGTAGGAGAGTTTAACAAAGCAACGAGCAATCCCAAAACATACGTTGACGAAAAGACACGGAAAGAGACCGAGGAGAGACAAGCTATCATAGAGGCAGCGAAGAAGCTCGGCATCGAGGTCGAGGGCCGAGACCTCAATGATATCGCTCAAGACATAGTCAAGGCAACCGCGAAAACGGAACTAGAGAAATAGATTCTAACACTCGGTGCCGGTATGTCTGAGGATCTAGAGTTAACTGTATGGGATCATTTTGAGGATTTATCCTCAAAGCTCAGACGCATTGTAGTTGTACTGCTTGTCACGATGATGATCGTGATGTCTGTGCCGGCTGACTTGACGAAGATCATTCAACTGGACTTTGAGGACTACACACCTCTGGTATCGGCGGTAATAGAGATTCTTCAGGATACGCTTTTACCTGAAGATGTCGTATTGATCGCGTTCAACTGGCTTGACAGCTTTTACATCTTTGTTGTTATCTCGTTCACAATCAGTTTATTGATCTGTCTCCCCTACGTGGCGGCGCAGATCTATAGTTTTCTAGCTCCTGCGATTTATGAAACTGAGAAGAGAGGACTGTTCATATTTGTCTCCGTGTTCCTTCTTCTCTTCATTTCAGGGGTACTGTACGCTTATTATATCATTGTGCCTACTACATTCGCTGTACTCTACCGGTTCGTAAACCAGACTAGAGTAATGCCGTTTTACTCTGTAAAGGACTTTTTTGACTTGATCACGTTTGGGTTAATCGGAACAGGCCTATTCTACACCTTCCCCCTTGTCATCTATCTGGTTGTGAAGGTGGATCTCCTGCAAGTTGACAGCCTCAGAGAGATAAGGAAAGAGCTTTTCGTAGGCTTGGCTGTTTTGACGGCTTTTTTGACGCCCGACCCTACACCTGTATCTATGCTTCTTATGACCATTCCTTTCTACGTATTCTATGAGCTTACTATAATCGTGCTCACTTACACCATGAGGGGAAAACCAGACAGGGTTATTGTTCAAGGACTGCAAGCCTCCTTAGATTTTATTGAAAAAGCTGAGTTCAGTGAAACAAAGTCTGATGAAGCGGACGTTAGCGTAGATAAATCCAGTGAAGTTGAGCCCTGAGTTACTCTAGGAAGATCTCTTGGAACAGGGTCATCGATACTGCTATCACTCCTAGCATGAATGCAAGTAGGAGCTTAATCTCGGGCATAATAAATGCGAGTCCTTCCCCTGCAAGTATCTTAGCTCCTGCCTGTATCCCCGGAAGAAGGATGGGTACACTGACTGGGAAGAAGAGGAACGCCAGTAGCAGGTTCTTGCCTTCGGAGTACATGAGCACTGCCGACATCATTGAGCCCATCAACGCAAAGTCAATCACTCCGAGGATGAAGACCATCAATAATGTAGGTATTATCGATGCGTCGAGGTTCAGGAAAAGAATTGAAGACGCTATGAGTGAGACAAGCACGATGATTAGGGTCACCATGCCGTAGATCATCTTTCCAGCCAGCACGGCGTAGGGTGGACATGGGAGGCTCCTTAGTCCATCGATGGTTCCACGGTCAACTTCACGTGCGAAGCTGGTGGTCAAAACGAGAATGCTCGCGAAGTAGACTATGATCCATAACGCAGAGGAGATGACCAGTGGGTCCAGATGAATTATGGTTCTCCACGAGAAGCTACTTACGATAATTGATGATAATGTGAAAGCTATGATGCTCAGAATCTCGTGGGGTCTCCTAAGCTCTACCGTGAGGTCTTTCTTGGCCAGTTTTAGGGCTATGCTGAGAGGGTTTTCGTCACTCATATAGCCACGTCCTTCTCGACTAGACCCGCCCTGAGGTGTACAGCTCTGTCACAGAAGCCCTGAACCAGTTCAGGTGAGTGAGACGAGACCAGTACTGTCTGTTCAGTCAAATCGTTCATGTACTTGCTGAGCGCCGCCGAGGTCTCCCTGTCGAGGCCCGAAAAGAACTCGTCGAGGAGCAATAACTCGGGATTCCCCAAGAGAGCCCTTGAGATGTCGCCTCTCTTTCTTAACCCGAAAGAGAGATGGCTTGTCTTTACGTCTCTCCAACGTTCTAGGTTCGTCACATTGATTACACGGTCATAATCGTCAGGTGTTGAACCGATGAACGAGCCGTAGAACCTTAGATTTTCAAGCACCGTCAACTCGTCGTAGAGAAAGCTCCTGTGCCCCACTACACCGATCCTTCGTTTTACTTCCTCACGTTCTTTCAACGCGTCCAAGTCTAGGACCGTGATCTCACCTGAGGATGGAACCATCTGGGTGGCTATTATCTTGAGTAGCGTGCTTTTGCCTGCGCCGTTGGGTCCAAGGAGGCTTGCTTTCTCGCCTCGCTTGAAGCTGAGGGTCACACCCTTCAAGGCACGTATGTGCCCAAAGTCTTTGGTGACTTCCCTGAGCTCAACGACAGACATGTCAGTTACCTAGTCCCTCTTCCAGAACACAGTGAAGGCGATGTACGCTACGCCTAGCGCGGCTATTCCCATCGCTGCAAGGAAGATATGTGAGTATCCTTGTGATTGTCCTTCCTCTTCGTACTTGGATGGACACTTCACCAGCAGGTTAGAGGTCTCAAGCACCCCTGACTCAGAGAGTTGACCGATGACCACAACCTCGTTTCCCTCCTGTTCAAGGTTCTGCGGGGGAACACCGGTGTAGTAGACCTTGATCTCGGCTGTTCCGTCGGTTAATGTGAAACCGATGCTTCCGTCGTCGCTTCTCTGGAGGGACGCGGGCACGATCTCGCCGATCACTTGGAGGCTTTTTCCTTGGTATCTGTTGGTGTCAGCTAGGATATCTGTCACTGAGATGTATGGGTTAACGTAATTGGATAAGCTGTCGTAGGCAAGTCCTACGCTAAGCGCTAGCAGTACGACGATGATAATGTGCTTATTCTGTATCTTCATTCTTAATCACCTTTGTCTAGTTTCTTATCCAGGTCCTTGTTGGACTTGATTACCCAGACCAAGTAGCCCAGTGTAGTGACCCAGTACAACGCGAAGACCTTTATTACATCTATTGGCATCATAACTCCTCCCGTAGCTGACGGTCAACCATGTCAGCTTTCATCCTTCTCTCATACGTCTTCTTCAGGAGATACCCGAAGATGAAAAACCCGGTGATTAGGTTCATCACAAGTGCCTGTACCATTGTTGGTGTCAATCCAAGTCCTCCTCCTTCACTTAGCCTTGGGTGAAGTGAAGGCCAGAGTATGAACGACATGTAGCTTAAAGGTACAGTGAGGAAAGCCAATACGTTGTATATAGCAGAGGATGAAGCTCGCCTCTCTGGGTTCTCGATGCTCATCCTAAGTAGGAAGTATCCGATGTATGCGAACCAGAGTATCAGTGTTGTAGTCTCGCGTGGATCCCAGTTCCAGTAGACTCCCCATGTGGCGTTTGCCCATATTGCTCCGCCGATCAGGGTTACAATGCCGTAAACGATTCCGAGGATCGCCCCTGACTCTGATACAGCGTCATATCGATAGTCTTTGGTCCTGATGTAGATGAGACCGGTGACCACTGATACGATCAATGCGAGGTAGCATGATAGTGCTGGTGGCAGGTGGAAGTAGAATATACGTACGAGTTCACCAAGCTCTACTTCAGCCGGTGCGATGAATAAGGCGAAGTAAACTGAGATTGCTGCTAGTACTCCTGTGAATCCGAGGTAGATGTCTTCACGAAATTTCATTTCCCCAATATGATTCCGAGCGCAGTATTTAAAAGGTGTAAATTCTGGAAATGATTGTACTTTAAAAGGTATCATTCCGCTCTATTGTGCAAGATGGAAATTACCGATATTCTACTCTATGCCTCAACATTCATTGTAATGCTGGACATCTTCAACATTCGCAGAAAGAATGAGACAACGTTCCTAAACGAACGTCTCCCTACGATCGCGGCCGCCTGTGTACTTGTTTGTTTCAAATACCTCTACATGGCTTCGGCTTACATCACCAATGATTTCCGTATCGCGGATGTCTACTACTACAGCTCCAGTGGCCTAGGCTTCATGGAACGGCTGTACGCAACGTGGGCAGGAAGCGGAGGATCATGGCTGTTCATGGCTTTTCTCTACGCTGCGGGCTACCTGATTATCAGGCTGTCGCAGGGAGAGAACAAGGAGCACTACCCTGTGTACCAGTTCCTCAACGTGCTCTTCATGTTCATTCTCGTAGTGCTATTGTATAACAACCCGTTGGAGACGCTGACCTTCACGCCTATCGAGGGCAAGGGGCTCAACCCGTTGCTGAAGACTCCTTGGATGCTTATACATCCACCCATCGTCTTCATCGGATACGTGATGGCGTTCTTCAGCATGGCGTTCACCTTCGGGAAGGACGCATCCTCTCCTCGGCTTAGCAGGGGTCTCGCTGCCATCGCTTGGCTGTTCCTCACGTTGGGAATAGCTATTGGAGGCGTATGGGCTTACGAGGTTCTTGGATGGGGTGGTTACTGGGGCTGGGACCCAGTAGAGACATCGTCCCTTGTCCCATGGATCACGCTGACAGCGTACTTCCACATGATTAGCCTGGTGACGAAGACCAAGAGCATGTCACAGGACTTCATGAACATGGTGACCTCTGCCTTGATTATTTTCGCTACCGCCATCACGAGGGGTGGTCTCGCGCAGTCGGTTCATGACTTCGGAGAATCCCCCATTGGGTACGTGCTTCTTACTATGATGGTGGTGGTGATAGCTTACTTCGTTATTAACAAGCGGAGGAAGGGGTACAGTCTCTTCGAGTTCGAGTTCAACACAGACTCGGTGTACTCTACGGCGATGTCATTGAGCTTCCTCTCACTGGTGATGATAGCCGTCGTGTGTATGTGGGGCATCATTTTTCCCATCGTCAACAGCGGATTAACGGGGGGTGACGTGAGTATGGATATCGAATTCTTCAACAAGTGGTGTTATCCTTTCGTGCTTCTATTCCTTGCCGGCCTGATTGGCTGTCATCTATCCGATAAGCTCACCGTGAAGACTTATGGCGGTGTACTCGGAGGCATTATTGTGCTTGGCTTCATAGGAGCTTTCATCGGTTTCCCGACCCCCAACATGTTGGCGAACCTTGGGATACCCATGACGATAGCAGCCATGCTGGCAGTCACCTATAACACTGTGACGAGTCTGATGAGGAAGCCGAACAGCCGCACGGTCAGCAGGGGACTGATACACCTGGGTACAACCCTCATAATGGCTGGGATACTTGTGGGGAACTCGCTTACCACTGATTACGGTGAGATCGTGGCGGTCCCTGATTCGAGCAAGAGTCTCGGCGACATAACGCTGGAGTTCGGCGAGTTCACGATAATCGAGCCTTTCGGTGAGATACTGACATCCACTGCTCCCATGGAGGTGGGCCACGAAGCCGCTGGGTTGATGATACCTATCACTGTAAGAGACGGTAACACCGAGCTCACTGAGGATGTCTACATCATGCTTTACAATATCCACGGCGTGGTCACCAGGCCCACCGTGGTCCGGAGCCTTGGATACGACGTCTACCTGGTGCTTCACCAGACGCAGACCGTGTACAGATCGCTGGCTCACACATTGGGCGGGATGCCTTTCGCGCCTGACGAGTTCGTGGTAAGCGTCATAAAGTTCCCGTTGATGAACCTCATCTGGCTCGGCACAATCCTGATGAGTATAGGGATACTTGTTCCCATCACTAGGATGAGGAAGTCTCCCGAATAGATTTTTCTTTTCTCTTTTTCATTATTTTTGTTTCGAGAGTTGGACAGCATTAAAATACGGTCATGTGATTCAGAGTAGATATGCCCGGCGTCGACTTAGTTCTGCTTCACGCGCCAAGCGTCTATGATTTCAGGAAGCAGCCAGCCATGTATGGACCCATCAGCGACGTGGTGCCATCGACGCCGGTGTTCGAGATGTATCCCCTCGGCTTCGTCAGCATGGTGGGGTACCTGGAGCAGAACGGGTACAGCGCAAGGATAGTGAACCTGGCGGTGAGGATGCTCAAGGACCCGAGGTTTGATGTGGAGAAGTTTCTCTCCAAGCTTGAAGCACAGGTCTACGGTTTTGATCTTCACTGGCTTGCTCACGCTGCTGGTAGCCTGGACCTCGCGGAGGTGGTGAAGGAGCATCACCCTGATGCGCCTGTGTTGCTTGGCGGCCTCTCATCCACGTATTTTCATGAGGAGATCATAGAGCACTTCCCGCAGGTCGATTATGTGCTTCGGGGTGACACCACCGAGAAGCCGTTGCTGGATCTCATGAATCACGTGGAGGCGGGTAGGGAGCCCGAGAAGGTGGAGAACCTCACATGGCGGTCCAGTGACGGCAGGAAACGGGTGAATCCATTGAGCTTCGTGCCCACCGAGATGGATGATATGTGGATCGATTACGGCGAGGTTATGCGTATGGTTCTAAAGCACAGGGACCTGGACAGCACATTGCCGTATGAGAGCTTCATGGATTACCCTTTCACCGCAGTGCTCACCTGCAAGGGATGCGCCTACAACTGCATCACGTGTGGCGGTAGCTGTTACGCGTTCAGAAACTTCTTCGGCCGGGATGGCCCCGCCTTCAAGTCACCTGAGAAACTGGTGGAGGAGATGAGGATCATCAGCGAGTACTTCAAGGCACCCATGTTTCTTATCGGTGACCTGAGGCAGGGTGGCCGCAGGTGGGCTGAGGCGGTTCTGGATGGCATCAAGGAGTCTGAGCTGGATAACACCATCACCTACGAGTTATTTGATATGGTGCCCAAGGACTGGATGAAGAAGATCGCGGGAAGCACCGATAGCTGGACTCTTGAGATCAGCCCTGAGAGCCACGATGACTCAATTAGGCGCATAATGGGTAAGCCGTACACGTCGGAGACCATGGAGAAGACAATAAGAAGCGCGCTGAATCATGGAGCCAAGAAGCTTGATATCTACTTCATGGTGGGGCTCAGCGGACAGACTTCGACGTCAGCGCTGGAGAGCGTCGAGTACGCTCGACGGCTGTACGAGAAGATGGGGGACAACGAGAAGATCTATTGTTTCACTTCGCCTATGGCGCCGTTCCTTGACCCTGGGAGTAAGATCTATGAGAATCCTGAGCGGTACGGGTTCACGAAGCTGTACCACACGCTGAGGGAACATAAGGAGGCGTTGTATCAGCCTAGCTGGAAGCTCTACCTCAGCTATAACACCCAGTGGATGACCCGTGATGAGGTGGCTGAGGCCACGTATGAGGCTATGATACGGATGAACCGCCTCAAGGTGGATATGGGTGTCACAGATCAGGGTCACGGCGAGACTGTTCAGGCTGGCTTGGAGATGGCCAGAGACATTATGCGCAAGATAGACGTTATAATCGCCACCACAAGCGACCCCTCTCAGAGACAAGCTCGTTACCAGGAGCTTAAGGCGGAGATCGATGACGCCAAGAGGTCAACGGGTGTCGCGAAGCGTGAACTCCGTATGCCTGGGTTGGCTGGTATCCGAGTAAAGGGTGCCTTGAAGTTCTTGTTGAAGTATCTTCGAGGTTCGTGAGGTTGCTTTGGCTCGGTGCGTGGGGCTAAATAATAGTTAATTGGTATATGATCGCTGTTCAGGCGAGACGGGCGAAGATACGCTGTGACTGTGTGGATTGAGGTTGAGGATGCTCTCGAGAAGATTATCGATGACTACGAGAAGGTCAACCACGTTATTTCTTTGTTTCAGGATGACAGGAACAGGCTGAAGGGGTTGGCGATGATCGGGTCTAGTGATGGTTGCGGCCTTGAGCTGGGTTCCGGTCCAGGTAACTACAGCAGGATGGTGGTGGGTGTTCATGATGGGCCTCTCGTCTGTTTAGATTTCAGTGGTAAGATGCTTGTGGCTTCGAGGAAACGGAACAGGGGCCTCGGGTTGAGCTATGTAGCGGGTGTGTTTGAGGTTCTTCCTTTCCGTGACGGGGCTTTCAGTTTTGTGACTGCTTCTTACGCGTTGCGTGACTCCCTTGATAAGCCTAGGGCGGTGAGGGAGCTGGTCGCTGTTTTGGCTGAGGGGGGCAGATTCCTGCTTATTGATATCGGTAAGCCTGATAACCCGTTGCTCAGGGGGTTCATGTCGGTTTTCATGAGGTACGTGGTGCCTGTGATGGGGGGTTTGACGGCGGGGTATGGTTACAGGAACCCTTGGAGCGTTCTCTACAAGACGTTTGAGTTGCTGCCTTCCAATGGCATGTTGAAGGCGTTGTTGTCCAGGCACCTGATGGGGGTTGTGATGGAGGAGAGTGTCC
>JAOZHP010000035.1 GCA_026014815.1 Candidatus Bathyarchaeota archaeon | reverse complement strand
TGTAAACTTTCTCCACTCGTTTTTCCCCTGTCCTTGGGCAATTTTTTCTAGCCATGCTCCTTCTTTCCCTATCTCTCCTACAATGGCAACACGGTCTCCTTTTTTTGGGTGAAGAGGCGTTCGGATTGCTTCTCCCATGCAGGTGGCGGTGACTAGGGGGATATCAAGTCCATAATATGTGGCTGTCTGACCGGCGGATACAGCGACATTGTACTTTTTTGCCTCGTCTCCTAGACTCTTGGCTATGATTTTCAGTTCTTCCTCTTTTGTTTTTAGAGGCAGATATATACCCATGACCAAGTGGTTTGGCTTACCGAACCTGCAGGCAACATTGCTGGCGGCGTAGTGAAAGGCAAAGAATCCTAGTGCCTCTGTTGGTACACCGATGCTGGGGCTATGAGCGACTACCGTGTTTTCTGTAAGTGAGATAGTTGCACCATCTATCTCGATTGCCTTACCTACAGGGATATAAGGTAACACGCTTCGCTTGAAGACTTCCCTAGTTACTTTCCCTAACCCTAACTCGCCGCTCATTTCGTTTCACCTAGCTATTGTTAAAGCAGTCTTTTAACTCCAAGCCTGCTCCGTATAGCCACGATAACTCCGATAGCTACTGGTATGAACACAGCGTCCACGATTGTCGCTAACACAGTTAATGCTACTCCCCAACCGAATAAGTACCAGTCGAACACAAAGAACGCAACCGTCTCGAACACAGCGCCGAGCACCATTACTATGATCTCCCATCTTGTTACGCTAGAAGTGTCCTTTGGTTCTCTCAGCCTAACCAAGAAGCTGATGAACCCGGCTTCTAGTCCTCTCACTATCATAGCGCCGAAAACGAACACCACTGGAAACCCATATGTCATCACTTTGTATCCAGTCCCCAGCATCATGGCCACTGCTACTATCAGCATAGCCATGACTGGGTCAACCATTACGCCTAAGGTATAAGTCAGAACAGGCGACAGGTCATATTCAGCTAGGGGCTGAGGCATAGGTATCATAATGAGGTTGGCTATTGTTGTTAATGCGGTCATCACCGCAAAGAAGGCTATCTTTCCGCTTGTTGTCTTAAGTCTTGTTTCCATTTCTTTCACCTTGAAGGGAGACAGACTTCTTCACGTTGGCTGAGAGAATGAAACTCTGTGTCCCTTCGCCAGCATTATCTGGATCAGGTTCATAGGGTCGACGTTATGTCCTCTCAGCCGGTACGAGACCAGCTCCCCTTAACATTAAGTCACTGTTTTTTTTTAAAAAGGTTTTCACATGTTAGGAATAGGCTGTATTATTGTTATTTAGTGTTGATTATCTATTTCGTTAAATAATGCAAAATTAATTGGATTGTCTCATTTTCAAGGTTAGCGCTTAAATATCTAGGGCTGAATGAATGAAGTGAATCACATGGCTCTAGAGTTGACCACGGACATGATCGTGGGTATCAGCGCCCTAATTGTCGCAGGCGTCGCGATCCTCATGTTCATGAGAGCCACAGGCGGACTAGGCGGAGACAGCAAGAAACCCGAAACCGAGTCCAGTGAGATAAAGGTCGATATCGCCCCGTCCGCGAGAGTTCATGTACCTGACCCCCAGACGATAACCAAACGCACTCAGGTGGAAGAAGCCCGAAGCAAGATACGTATGCTCACCATCCAGCAAGAGATTCTCAGCATGGTGATGAAACGTCTCTTCGAGGCTGAGGACGATGGCGAGATCACCAAGGTTGAACGAGAGCGGCTCAGCAAGAATTACGATGGCGAGATAAAATCCGTCACCGAGGACCTCAACAAAGCCGAGCTAATCGTGAGCCTCAACGAGCTAGAGGACATACGTTCAACCATCATCAAGGAGTTCCAGAACACTCTCACCGAGACGCAGACACAGATTGACCGCATCATCGGTGAGCTGAACATTGAGCCCCCCAAGCCAGTGGAGCCGGAGCCTGAGATGAAGCCACAGCCAACACCTAGACGTAGACCAAGACCTGTCCCACAGCCACAGGACACCGACGAGGAGGAGCCTGAAGTTGAGGACGAGGAAAGGCCGAGACGTAGAGACTCCGTTGAGGAACGGCTGGACAAGCTCAAAGAGGACGTCCTCAAGGAGCTTGAGGAGCTGGACCGCCTAGAGTTAGAGGGGTAAACTATGAGCTGGAAACAGGAAGCAAAACGAAAGGCAGCTGATAGAGCGATTCATCACGTGAAGAGTGGCATGGTGGTCGGCCTTGGAAGCGGGTCAACGGCAGCGGAGGGCATCAGAGCTCTCGGTGAACGGCTAAGAAACGGCGAGCTCACAGATGTAAAAGGCGTGCCAACAAGCTACCAAGCGATCCAAGAAGCCATCAAGGTCAAGGTACCTCTAACAACGCTTGACGAGTACCCAGAACTGGATATGGGTTTCGACGGTGTGGATCAGATGGACCATGACCTTAACGCCATCAAGGGTGGCGGAGGCGCATTGCTCAGGGAAAAGATCGTGGCCTCTTGCTGCCGGGAATATATCCTCATCGCGGATAATAGCAAGTTAGCTGACATCCTCGGGACAGGGCAGGCGGTTTACTGTGAGGTTCATCCTATCGCTGTAACCCCTGTGATGCGAAAACTTGAGGCAATAGGGGGAACCCCTGTTGTACGTCAGGCCACGGGTAAGCTGGGTCCAGTTGTCACTGATAACGGTAACAACCTAATTGACGTGGACTTTGGGCCCATCAAGGACCCTAAGGCTCTGAATCAGAGGCTTCACTCTGTGCAGGGACTCCTTGAGACGGGGCTGTTCATTGGTTACGCTGACCTCGCATACGTGGGCACCGAGACCGATGTGTTGAAGCTCACCAAGTAGCCTCTGTTTTATACGGCTACCACCTTTTTCTTCCTCATGTCTTATGCTGATCTAGTTATCCGGAATGGACCCATCCTCACCATGGATCCTCAGGGACGCATAGTTGACGCTGTTGCCGTTAAGGACGGGGTCTTCGTAGCCGTGGGTAGCAAACCCGAGGTGAAGCGTTTTATCGGGCCTACCACGGATGTGGTTGAGCTTGACGGTAGAACCGTTACTCCGGGCCTCGTGAATACCCATGACCATTTCCTTCAGCACGGAATCTCGTCAGCCTTCATCACGAATATCAGGTATCCCGTGGCCAAGAGCATCAAGGATATCAAGGAAATCCTGTTGCCACGCATCACGTCATCGAGTAAAGGTCAGTGGGTGCTAGGGCACGCGTGGGACGAGACACTGCTTGAGGAGCAGAGGTTCCCCACCCGCTATGACCTCGACTCCATCAGTCCTGATAACCCTGTATACATCAAACGGGTCTTCCAGATGGGTGTAGCCAACAGTAAGGCACTGGAGATCGCTGGCATCACCAAGGATACCCCTGATCCGCTTCACGGTGTGATCGAGAAGGATGACAACGGTGAGCCAACTGGGTTGCTGAGGGGAAGAGCAACATTACTGGTCACTGACGCCATCAAGTGGAGTCTGGAGGATAAACTCAAGGCTATCAATCAGGCGAGCAGGGACTACCATGCAGTGGGTTTTACAACGGTAATTGAGCCCGGGTTGATGGCGGAGGCTATCGAGGCGTTCAGGGAGAGCCATAGACGAGGTGACCTCAGCTTACGCACTCTAATTCAGGTAGGATTCCTTCAAGATATGGAGCAGACAAGGTGGGCGGTGCAGAACTACTCGGTTGGTGGGGACGATAAGCTAAGGATTATTGGACTCAAAATGGCTGTTGACGGCGGAGTGGGCCCGAGAACCGCTCTCTTCTATGACGGTTACAGGAATAGGCCTGAACATAAGGGTAACCAGATGATTAGTGATGATGATCTCAAGGAGATGGTGCATTTGGGGCACGTTAACGGTTTCCAAGTAGCCATCCACGCCATCGGTGACTGGGCTATAGATGTGTCTATGAACGCCTACGAGTACGCTCAGAAGAAGAGTCCTCGACCTGAGCCTAGGCATCAAGAGTTGGCAGCTTTGAAGAAAAAGATAGAGGTCATTGATAAAAGAGACGAAGAGACTGGGAGAAACTCAGGGAGTCTCTCCCTAACCCTTCCAACCAAACAACGAAGAGCATCACCGCTTAAAGTTTACGAGAATGCGGTTTAATCATTCCTAAGATTATCAGCCAGTTTACGACGAACCAGAATGCAACTCCGACATACATCGAAAAATTAGTTGCATCACCCATCAAACGTGGCAATCCTAATGCAATAGCGACCAACATAATTAATTCAAACATCGCTGTGCTCTTCGCTTCCGCATGTCCGTGTAAATATCCCGTTTTATATCCGCTTTTTGACCTATCTGCTGCCTTTATGCCTAAGATCAGTGATGTTACAAATCCTCCAATTGCAACATAGAGTACTATTTCACCCATGCATTTCACCTCCTCGGTTTTTCACTTATCAATCCATATAATTCAGGACGCCGGTATAGCTCAAAGTTGAATACACCTTCCTTGATTTCCCTACAGAGATCAAAGTCTATCACGGAGTCTATGAGATCATCCTCGTTAGCATAGGACATAGCGATAACATCGCCAAGCGGCGAGACGATCATGCTCTGACCCATGAGAACGTAGCCTGGTTCCTCCTCTCCGCAGTGAGCGACGCCCACAGCCCATGTGCCATTCTGGTAGCACCCAGCCTGCATGGACAGCTTGTTATGGAACTCCGCCAGCCTGCTATATGAATTTGCTTTCCTATAATGAGTCAAAGGTGTATTCCAGCCGACTACGACCAGCTCCACTCCCTGAAGCCCCATGCACCGCCAGGTCTCAGGCCACCGTCTATCGTTGCAGATAGCCATACCGATTCTGCAATCGAAGGCATCCCAGACTTTGAACCCTGTTTCTCCCTCCAAAAAATACCTCCTCTCCAGATGCTGGAACCTTTGACCAGGCACAGGCTCCGCGGTTCCAGGAATATGAGACTTGTTGTACTTCCCTATGATATGACCTTCATTGTCAACGAGTATGGAGGTGTTATACCTACCTTTTTCGTTTAGTTCGGCATATCCTAGATGGAATCCTATCCCTAGCTCTTTAGCTCTGTCAAAGAGAGGCTGTGTGGAAGGGCTTGGCATGGACTTCTCGAAGTATTTGAGAAGCTCTTCCTCCGTCAATAGCATCCGTGGGAAGAAGGTGGATAAAGCGCACTCTGGGTAACAGACGAGCTGGGCTTTCCTTCTGGCGGCTTCCTCCATGAGTCTTATGAGGCGTTCCATCACTTCTTCCCGGGGCTCGTTCTCGTATATGGGTCCGACTTGTGCAGCGGCTACGTGAAGCTTTCGAGGCGATACTATCTTACACCTCTGCTTTGTACTCGATATAATCAGTGACATCGGCTATCATGCCTACCACTGTATGATTGGTGGACTTCTCACAGAATGGGCATGGTGCGGGTGTGGAGGAATCTATACTATACATTCCATAAGATCCGGATTCATGCTCGTTTCCGCACTCATTGCACCTCAGCAGAGTCCTCCAACCTGTTACAATTATTCTCTTCATCCCTTCACCTCCTCGGTTTCTTTGTGAATTGTATACCAGACCACAATAACAATTAATCTCATTACCACAGAGATTTTTCTAGTAACAGGTAACATTACTTCCACTCCTTGTAGATGGTGGGGAGTGTTGCCGGCCTTGGAGCAAGGGTTGAGTTCCCGGGAGCAGGTGCCCGCCTGGCTGAGCTATGAAAAGGGCCACTCAGCCCCTCCCTGCAACGATACCCCGATATCTAGGTTCCAAAGGCTCCATTAGGCCCCTTAGCCCTCCCCACCACAGAATGGTAAGCATCACCGTTTAAAACTTATGAGAGCTCGCCCGAGGCTGATCAATCTCCTTTTTTAAATGACTTCCATATTGACTCCAATAGCTTTGTTATTATATGGTAAAGGGTTCCCCATACGCCCCTTTTTCTTACGCTGTCTCGAATACCTGAACCCGTTGACTGTTGAGCCGGAGAAACTGATGGAGTGGGAGTGCCAGATGACGTTTGTGGACTGTAAACTGGTGTTTAGCCGTGAGAATAACGTTTAAAACGCTGGTGTGGTGCATACTGTTAGGTTGCCGGGTTCTCCTAGCCTGGTAGGGAGCTGGCCTGCTAAGTCAGTGCGCCTTGGCGCACGAGGGTTCAAATCCCTCACCCGGCGCCACTCCTTGTTCCAAGTAGAGTGGTATAAGCGTTTATAGCAGAACGATCATGTTCCTTAAGAGCACACTTTTGTGTCTTATCATTATTTTTTTCCTTGAATGGGTCTCAGCCGCATAAAACAACATTATGCGTTAAGGTGAATTGTTGATAAAAATGGTGGGTTTAGGCTTCTTTTGAGACTTGTTCTCCGCCTTTGGCCCAGTTGTATCGTGGGATGTCGTGGATGATTATGGTGAGGCCCGCTGGGTCTACCCCGATGTCCATGAAGGCCTTCTTTATGCCTTTCATGAGTTTCTCTTTCTGCTCCACGGATTTCCCGGTCCAGGTGCTTATGGATACTACCGGCATACCGATCAGAATAGTATACGTCCGTGGGTATTTGAAATCAATTGGAGTTTCGATGAAAATATCTATTCACATGAAACTTATTTAAATTAAATTTATTAGTAAATCTTTTCAGTTCTTAGTTGAATTGCATAGGGGTGATCACTTGACCTCAAAAGAACCAGTTCTTGATTTGTTCACAATAATCAAGGAATATTCTAAAGATAAGTTAACACCAGAAGCAGAAGAGTATCTTTTATCTCTAACAGAAAAAGTTCTTGTTGGTCGCCTTACCCCTGCAAAAATAAAACCTCATGCTATGAAATTGATTGAAAAAATGGGATTTGATATTCTTGAGGGTTGAAACATTAGAATTAAACTGGTTTAGGGGAGCAGGAGAAAAAGTAAAACTTGGACTTGAATCAAAAAATGTAGTGATTTTTGGGGATAATGGTACTGGTAAGTCCAGTTTTACTGACGCATTTGAATATTTACTTTCGAGAGGAAGAATTGATCATCTTGCACATGAATACTCAAAAAAGGATACAAACATTCGAAACACGAAGGCTCCACTCGAATCTGAGACCTTTGTTAAATTTTTATTTGATAGTGGTGAAGAAGCAACAATTTATGTTTCTTTGGATGATAAAGCAGATTTTTCAAATACATCAAAAAAATTATTAAATCAAATAAGGAGTTGGAAAGTTGAACGCCACATTCTTAGACAACACGAGGTAGCAGATTTCATCAAGGAATCAAAAAGTAAAAAATATTCAATATTATCGCCCTTGATTGGACTTGACTATTATGAGAATATTGCTTCGAATATCATATCATTAAGAAAATCCGTTGAGAAAGAATCGAAATTCGATTTTTTAAAAGGCGTAAAAAAAACATTAGAAAGTGATTTCCAATCTAAATTAGATTCGAAAGACACTCAGATAATTGAAAATAAATTTAATTCTAAACTTCAGAAATATCATGTTAGTCCCACTGGAGATTTATATTCAGATTCAAAATTAGCACAACAGGCATTAAAAGATAAGAGAGATGAACTCCAACCTGATATTTCTAGATATGAATCGTTACAAAAAATCCGAGATATAAACTTAGATAAAGAATTAATTGATTTAATAGACAAAGTAGAGGAAGAAGTAGATCTTGGGTCCTCGATTCTTAGTTATCAAATAAGAGTTCTTGAATATACACATGAATTAATTAAAATTGATAAAGAAATTCAGTATTGTCCTGCATGCGGACAAGCTGTTGAATCGGACAAGTTTAGCGAACATGTATTAAACGAAATCTCTAACTTACATGAATATCAAGAAAAAAGACGAGAGATTCAAGCCATAAAAGTAAAAATAAACTCAAAAATCATAAGAATTCAAGGTGAAGTTAAAAAACTTTTAGAATATAAAGAATGGATTGGGAAAAGAAGTAAATTAAATGAAATTTTATCAAAATGGACCAAATTATCTATCATTGAAGCAAATGAAAACTGGAAAATAGAGGACGTTCAGCAAAGACAAGCTCTTTGGATTGATATCCACAAGATAATTACTGAAGAATACTCAACTACGCCCCCGTCTATAGATGAAATTATTACGGACACAGCTTATTTTGAAATTTCAGAAAAAGTTCCATATTATCTAAAAACCTCCAATAATATCAAAAAAATTCGGACATTAATTTCTGTTCTAAATAATATACATAAAAAGACTCGTGAACAAATTTCAAAGATTACAGAAAAGACATTGAGCGAGATTTCTGAAGATGTAATAAAAATCTGGTCAATGCTACATCCGGGTCAACCAATAACCGATATACGATTAATTCCCACTCTAGATGCTGAAAAAGCAATTGACATCGCACTCCAATTTTATGGAAAATCCCAGTTATCCCCGCGTCTAACACTTTCTGAAGGATATCGAAATAGTTTAGGATTAGCTATTTTCATTTCTCTAGCAAATAGAGGGGAAATGGATAACCACCCTTTGGTACTGGATGACATAGTATCAAGTTTAGATAGAGATCATAGAGGACTCGTCATTGATGTGCTCAGAAAAGAATTGCCTAATCGACAAGTACTTCTATTAACTCATGACAGAGAATGGTTTGACGAGTTAAGAAGACGCTTAACTGATTCAAATCAGTGGAAGTTTTTCACATTAAAACCATTTGTTGATCCTTCAATTGGAATTAGAATTTCACCTTATCTTGATGGATTCAAGGAGGCCAGAAATTACCTACCTGACAATCCAACAGAAGCAGGCAAGAAAATGAGAGAAACAATGGACGACGAGTTCGCTAGAATCGCTGAGAAACTCAAACTACCAATGAAATTCATGCGTGGAGCTAAAAATGATTACAGAACGGCTCCAGAATTTTTAGTTGATTTAATGTCTGAAGCAAAGACTAGATTGAAAATAAAAAAAACATCAAATTATCAAACATATCAAGAGGCACTTGATTGCTGGGACGAAGCATATGAAATACTTATCACTTGGTCAAATCGAGCAGTCCATCCTGGCATTATGACATTACCTGAAGCAAATAGAGCACTAAAAATCTTCATGGAGTCTATTAACAAATTAAAATGTAGCAATCCTGATTGTGAAACAAATGTGTGGCGAACCGTAGATGGAAAAAAAATGTATTGTAAATGCAGAACGTTGAGATGGGACCAATAATAGCACTTAGTAAAATTACATAGATTAAAGTTAAGCTAGTTTCTGATAAGATTTAATTATTTCTGACATGACGCGGGTATAATCCTCTGAATCATTTTTTCATGATTCCCAGAAGAGTGCCAGAATTTTTTCTTAATATGACGAGTTACTTGAAGCAAGAAAGATGCAGGATACTTGCAACATGAACACCTCAAACCCCGTCCCATTCACCTTTATACAACCGAACGGGCTGCTCAATCCGGATTCTACCCGTGACTCACCTGGGGTCAACTACCCGGTAAGCGTAACCCCAGAGAAAAGAGTTGAATTGCACTGCAACAGACGTACGCCTCGTAATACACTCAACACTAAAAGCCGCCGATATCGAATCCATAATCGCCACAAGCGACATCATTCTCGTCCTATAAAGACAATAGGAAAGCCCAGAGTTCACGTATCAACGCTTTTACTACTGTCCTGTTGATGCGAGTTCTGAGAGCTGCTGCCTGAGTATAGTCTCCATCCTGTCGAGGTGAATAGCTACGATATTTTTACCGTGATCTGGTGAAGCATGGATCCGTGGATCTTTTCCGATTAAACCGAGGGGCTCCTCCTTCGGGTCACTTGGGAGGTGATCCATGTGGACTAGTGAAGGGTGGAGCGCCATCATGATTGATGTCTCGTTGGCTGCAGCGTGATCATATTGGAACTCTGTTGATGGGTTTCTCTCTTCTTTGCTGCGCCAGACAGTGAATATCCTCAGGTCATGCTTTTTCTCTAGAACCGCAGTGTTCTCGATGATATAGTTAGTTGATGGACCATGACCATGAGCGACCAATATCCTGAAGCCTGCACGGCGGATTTGCTTGAGAACAGTGTCAACGATCTCCGAGAAAAGCCTATCTGGCACCCAGTAGGCGCTTCCCTCCAAGCGAATCGGTGTCGCTGACTCCTTCTGGTGGATGTCCATGCCATAATACTCGGCTCCGTTGAACACCTTAAACGAGTCAGGGCCAAGAAAGAGTGGAGGTAAGACGACGCCGCCAACGCGTCTGGCGAGCTGTATGAAGAAACCTTGGCTCTGTAGGTGGTCGCTTCCGAGAGGCAGATGTGGACCGTGCCACTCCAATGTGCCAAGAGGCAGATAGGCTATCGGGGCCGCCGCTTTACGGGACTCTAGGGCTTTAGGAGTAAGTCTTTCGTATCTTGTTTCCTCACACAAAAAACATCATCTCACTACGTTTTTGTAAATTCTTGTCCCTTCACTTCTTTAGGCTTTGTAGGTATAATTTTGGCTGGCTTGTTCCTAGTAACAAGGATATTGAATTTATCAAACTAACCCTATTAATGAGCACATTAAGGAACTGAAGAGCATGACTATACTCTAGCCTCTAGCTCCCCTCGGTAAAAATGCCAGCGTCATTGATGAAATCAGTGAACTCTGTTTCAGTTTCTTTTTTCTTCAAACCAAAGTCCAGTAGCTCAGGTAGCGAGTACTTCCTGTTTAGGTACTTCACATAGTGGTACCCAATGACGTAGCCTATGTTAGGGTAGTCAGGATTGTATCCAGTAGTGAAATAGAACTTGTGGTATCTGTTTAACACCTTGAGAGGCTCGGTGGAATCTTTGAGTATCTTTTCCCTATTTGTCTCCATCCATTTGAGGCATTTATGGTAGAGCTCCTCAGACATGAACAGGTATTCCTCGTCGCCGTGTCCGGGATAGAGCACAGAGGATACGTAGACGGCGTGTCCCTCCCTGTAGAAACCGTCCAAGACGGTGTCCCAAGTGTCTTGGCTCACGGCGTGGGCGACCTCATGCGATAATATGATATCCATCTCTCTGTGGGGGAACTCCAAGGCGATGAATACGTGGTACTCTCCCTCCTTGTTGGCCCATCCGCTTGCCACAAATAAACCGACGCAGGGAACTATAGTCACATCAGGGACGTTGCCGTAGACGGAGACCACCTTCTCTGATACCTGATCTTTAATCTTGGTTAACCGCCGCAGGTTGGACAGTATAAGCTCCCTATTATCGATGATCTTCGGGAAGACCTGTTTCACCACTTCGGATAAGTTTTCTTCTCCATATTTGAAGTAAGCCTGCTCTATGTTGCTTTTTAGGAGCCTTTGATTATCCATGAAATAACGAAGTGTTTCATTTTCAGATAGCGTTCCATTATCTAACGAAGCCAACAGATTGGCTGCTATATCAAGCACCTTCATCATACCCACCTCACGAATCTATAACTACATGACTAATTCAAACATTCTCTAAACAATTATTGAAATTCAGATGTCCCATGTAACAGAGTACAAGAAATTTTTTTTCTCAATATTACAGGTTACTTGAAACAAGAAAGAGAATACTTTGATGCGAAAATAAATTCAACCCGTTAAACTCTATCCTGAGTATCAGTATAAATTAAAACTAGTCTAAATTATATGCCTTTTAGGAAACTCTGAAATAGTGATCAGACGGATTATTGCTGATTTTACTGTGTCCAGCATCCTATCCAGCTTCGGAATGATAAAAGAGATCAGTAAAAACAAGAACATCCTCGTCCTCATGACCACACAGACCCTTTTCATGTTCACCGCTTTCCTCTGGTGGCCATTCCGCAGCCTCTTCATCAAAGAACTAGGAGCCACCAATGAGCTACTGGGCTCACTCCTCATGATCGAAACCGTAGCAAGCATCATATTCCAGTACCCCGGCGGCATACTAACAGACAGATGGGGAAGAAGAAAAATGCTGGTCATAAGCGGCCTTCTACGTGTCGTGTCACCAATAATCTACTATTTCTCCACACACTGGAGCCACATCCCCCTCGCCATACTGCTAGCCTCGGCCGGGATGCTAGGACTACCAGCAAACAACGCGTTAATAGCCGAAAGTCTACCACCAGAGAAGACAGGCGCAGGCTTCGCCGCATACAGGACCGTTACATCAATTTCCCCAATCATCACAAGCTTGCTAGGCGGCATAATAATGGATCATTATGGCATCCTCCAAGGCTGCAGATACGTCCTCTTAGCCTCCATCGCGACCAGCCTCTTCTCCGTCGCCATGCGTTGGAGATACATCACCGAGACATTCACTCCCACAGCGCCACAGAACCCCAAAACAAAAGGTAAAAGCATAACACAGAGATTGAGAGAAATGCCCCGAGAGATCTGGATATTAACAGCGGTTGGAGCGATCAGTATGTTCGCCATGAGGGTGATGATGAGCTTCATGGTCATCTACGGTGTAGAAGTTGTCGGGCTCTCAACAACCCAGTGGGGACTAATAGGAACAATAGTGAGCGTATTCGCCACCGTGATAACCACACCCATGGGCGCCCTGGCCGACAGAATAGGCAAAAAACGCATCATAATAGCATCAAGAACAGTAACTTCCCTATCCATCCTTGGATTCACATTCACAAATAACTTCAATGAGATGTTCATTGTAAGATCAATTGGTTCAATAGGTAACGGAATGGGTGGAGCCATGTGGGGCCCCATGGGAGGCCCAGTATGGCAAGCCCTCATAGCCGATCTATCACCACCAGAAGAACGCGGAAGAATAATGGGACTCATGGGAACCATAGGAAGCCTAGTAAGCACACCCGCCTCATGGCTAGGAGGCTTCCTAACAGACAACGTCTCACCAAACGTACCGTTTCAAGTAAGCTTCATACTCGATACCATAGGCACCGTGATCTTCATACTGCTATTGAAGACAGAAAAACTACCAGTAAAAGAAACTATCACAGCCGAGTAGGCTCAATTTAACTCTCAGCAGCGTTAACTTTCATAAATCAACAATGAAAGATAATTAACTGTCTACAAGCCAAAAATCGGTTGAAAATGATGATGAACAAAGATTCGTCACTACTCCATAATCCTTTTTGTTATTCTTCATGTCACTCAATCACTCTAAGCGTGTGTCCTGTTAGAGTCTGGGTGGGACTAGCCCTATCTTCTCCCCCACCCAGTCAACACCTCTTACGACCAACAAGTGACCCAGCACATTGGATTAAACATTCTTGGATAAATCCAAATAACCCCGACAGAAAGTTGATAATATGCCAACCCGCGTGAGACCCATCGTTGCAGTGAGCAGATGCCTCGGATACGAGCCATGCAGATGGAACGGAGAGATCGAGGACAGCCCCATCATACAGGAGCTGAAACCCTACGTTGACGTTGTCACCATCTGCCCCGAAGCCGATATAGGGCTGGGCGTCCCAAGAGAGCCCATAAACCTCCACATGATAAACGGCGAGATTCACGCGATACAGATGAACACATGGCGAGATGTTACAGAGCTACTCAAGAGATACGCCGATGAGAAACTGATGCAACTCAGAGAGCTTGACGCCTACATCTTAAAATCCAGATCACCCAGCTGTGGAGTAGGCAACACAAAGCTGTACGACGAGAAGGGCTCAACGCTCATCGGGAACGTTGACGGAGTGTTCACTCAAGCAGTGAAGGATAGAAGCAACAAAACCTTAGTCATCAGCGACGAGGACGTTGAACGACTCGGCGTCGAGGGCTTCCTAGAACTGGTCAACAAGTCCCGAGGGCGTCCTTCACCTCGGCAGTGAATTTTTCAAGATCACCGATGAAGGCGTTCACCTGCACGGCGTTTACTATGAGACTTGTGACTCCTCGTCGTTTTGCTTCCTCTGGGTTCTCCCAGAGATCAACATGGATAATCGGGTAATCTGGTGCTACATCCCTGATGGTTTTCTCTATTCTTTGGGCAAAGTGTGAGCTATACTCGCAGTTCCTGTTGTTGAAGATTATGGCTTTCCCCTTGTCCTCCTCCAGTGCCGTATACTCTCTCTTTTTCTTTGATTCATACTCGCCGTGAATGAGCGAAATCAATTCACCATTCATCCAATTGAAACCATAGCGCTGGTAGAACTCATCCATCGGTATGCCTTCCCCGCCGTAGAACGCATCAGCCACAATGAACCTACACTGTGAATCCATACAGGGGAGCCCCTCCCTCGCCTCCTTGACAAGCGCTTCAAGCAGGGCTTTGCCCACTCCTTTTTCCCGTGCGTCAGGCTGCGAGTTATAGATGCACTCTATTCTGAGGACACCGCTCCTTGGGAAGGGATCATAAGGAATGGAGACCTCAGGGTAGTACATTATCTGTGCCACGGGTTTCCCATCCATGTAAGCCACCTTCACGACAGGCCCTACTTTGTCCATCATGTCTCTGACCCACTGTTTTCTGGCATTTACACCGGGTTTCATGGATAGGTCTTCCAGATGTCTCCCAGCGCAAACCATGATGAGGTCATCTACGTTTTCACCTGTCACATCCCTGACAGTTATCATCATGGACTAGTTTTCCTGTTGTCTTTATAACAGTGTACATCTTTTCATTGATAATCGGTGCAGAGCATGGTTGACCTATGGGCATGGATGACACAGATGGTATCCACTTATGGATACATGGGAGCATTCGTGATCAGCCTGTTCGGAAACTTCACAGTCTTCTTCCCAGTGCCCTTCACTGTCACCATCTACGCCTTCGGCGCAACACTGAACCCTTTGATACTAGGCCTCGTCTGCGGTATAGGTTCAACGATAGGCGAGTTCTCGGCTTATCTCATAGGCAGCGGCGGCCGGAGAATTCTCAACGACAAATACGGTGAACGCCTTGAGACGGCGAAGCTTCTCATCCAGAGCTATGGGATGTGGATAATCTTTCTATTCGCATTACTGCCACTACCCGATGACCTTATCCTAATCCCGTTAGGTATGCTCAGGTACAACCTGAAGAAGGCAATGACCGCCATGTTCATCGGAAAGACGCTGATGTGCGCCGCGGTTGCCTATGCCGGAAAGTACAGCTACACGTTCATCAGAGACATCTTCGCGTCCAGCGGAATACTCGGAGGAGTCCTATCAACTGTACTCCTCGCATTGGTTATGTACGCTATGATAAAGATCGACTGGACCACATATATCGAGATCAAACCTGAGAATTCGTGATCAAGACCTCATACCCAGAAGCCCTGCTTGAAACCTTACTGCTGATGAGCCTGCTAGTCCGTAAAGGTATGATATTGAACCCTGTGTCCTTGTAGAGACTCTTGATGAGTTCTGTGTCCGAGTTGCTCTGAACGAAAGTAACATCCATCTCATCAAGCCTCACACAGATGTCTCTTAGTCGTTCCTGGTCCGTCTCCTTGAACCCACCGACAGAATAATCAACAAAGCTCGCTGTCTTGCTAACAGGCACATAAGGTGGATCAAGATAGCATTGATCTCCTGCCTCAGCTTCATTCAGAATGTAGCCAAAATCCGTGTTCACAATATTTACACCACGCAAAAGACGGGAGGCGTGATGAATCATCTCCACGTTCACTATTCTGGGGTCCTTATACCTACCGAAGGGCACGTTGAACAAGCCTTTAGAGTTCACCCTGTAGAGTCCATTGTACCCTGTCTTGTTAAGGTAGAGAAGCAATCCGGCGTCCTCCACCGGGTCCTCCGGCATCTCATTGAACCTTGACCTTCTCTCATAGTACTCCTCTTTCTCGTATCGATACTGGGAAGCAACCTCGATGAGTTCATCAGGGCTGTCCCTGACGACCCTGTAAAAGTTCATGAGCCGATGGTTAATGTCATTGATGCTGCTCCTCGTTGGCTCTAAGTTGAAGAAGACTGCTCCTCCACCCACGAAGGGCTCATGGTAAGACCTCTCATCACTTCTTGGCAGTAAGCCCAATATTTTCTCTACGAGGCGTCGTTTTCCGCCGGCCCACTTGAGGAGAGGTCTCACGCGTTACACCATTAAAGAGCTGTAAAGCTCTCCACGGTCTCCCAGTCGAGTCGCTTGATGAGCTCTATGACGAGGAGCACTGTGTTCTCGGTGTCCTTCAGGCTTAGCATCCCAACGTGGCTGTGGATGTGCCTTGTGGGTACAGTGATGACGACTGTGGGACATCCTGTGCGATCCATGTGGATTCGGCCCGCGTCGGTGCCTCCGCCGCTCATCTGACTCAACTGCAACGGGATCTGCGCCTGCTTCGCCGTGTCAATTACCAACTCCTTGAACGGCTGGTTGGGGATCATACTTCTATCATAGGTGATGAGACCCGGTCCTTTCCCCATCTTGGTCAACGCCTCGTGGGGTTTGATTCCAGGGACATCACCCGCGATATCCACCTCAAGAACGATGCTTACATCTGGCTCAACTTTATGTGCGATGGTCTGTGCTCCTCTCAATCCTACTTCTTCCTGTACAGTTGCGGCGCCGATGATTGTGTTAGGGTGAGCAATACCGTTCTCCTTGATCCGTCTCATAGCCTCCATAAGTACGAATGCTCCTATTCGGTCGTCGAAGGCCTTGGCCATCGCGATTTTATCATCGTTTATCAGACTGAAAGGGCTCCATGGCACCACAGGGTCACCGACCTTGATGCCTGCTTCCTCTACCTCTTCCTCACTTGAGGCACCGATGTCGATGAACATGTTCTTCTTCTCTACAACCTTTTTGCGTTCATCTTGAGACAGGATATGCGGTGGCTTTGAGGCTATTACCCCATGCACGTCCCCTTTCTTTCCACGGACCACAACACGTTGAGCAAGGAGAACCTGATCCCACCAGCCACCTAGCTGGTTGAATGTGAGATATCCTTCCTTTGTTATTGAGCTGATGATGAACCCTACCTCGTCGGTGTGACCCGCGAGGAGAACCTTGGGACCGTCACCCTTGAGAGTGAAGGCCACTGTACCCAGCTTATCTGTGAGCACCTCATCAGCGATGGGCTCAATGTATTGTTTCACGAGGGCGTTTACCTCCCTCTCGAACCCTGAGGGACCGAAAGCCTCCATGAGTTCCTTCATAATCCCGAGTGCTTGTTCGTCGAGCATAACAATCGCGTATATGATCAGCATTCCATGTTTTAGAGTTATCCTCCAATGTGGGGAAAAGGCTTGACGAGTTTAATATCATGAATCCACGTTGAGGGTGTTTGGACTCAATTTTGCATTATTCATGTAACAATATAATAGGAATTATAGGCTAAATATCACAATATTGACTTCATTATGCAACATAGCTACTGATAGTTTCTTTGGGGTTCCTCATTGCTTGATTTTTTCTTTAAGGGAGTAAAGTTACACGTCGGTCTGGGGGGTCAGTTTACAGTATCGTTACACGTGAATACGCTGACAGGTTTTATATGGTTGTCAGGTATAAAATGTGAATAATGGAGCGTGGCCGTGGTAGGCTGTCATCCCTCGTTGCCGTTGGGGTGTCCCGCTCCGGTAGCCCAATACTTTCAACGGGAGACCTTACTGTTCCTTGGGAGCCCAGCGCCCACTAGCCAGCCCTAGTGTAACCCGCCAGTAAACCAATTAAAAAAACTATTCTTACATTTCATGAGAATAACTCAATTTCTTAATAAAATGCATAAATACCCCGGTAAAAAACAGTAAAAAAAGCGAATATTAATCCATATTATCCCTGAACATATGGCTCAAGATACGTTAACGTTCTTTTCTGAGTGTCAATCTCAGCCATAATCCCTACCGGAATAGTCATTATTGGGTTTGTATGCCCGAAATCCATACCAGTCACAACCGGAATATCTAAGCCAACTAAGACATCTTTAAGCAGCGACTCAATGCTTCTATCATCCTTCAAACCCAGCATCTCAGGTATCCTTCCCACTAGTAAACCAGACACTTCATCGAAGGCTCCCAGATGCTGGAGATGTCGAAGCTGCCTAGCCACATTAGCAGGTGACCCGTCTTCCTCATCTGCCTCGATGAACAGTATATGTCCTTCAAGGCTTGGCCAGTACTCTGTCCCAGCGAGGCAGAGAAGTGTACCTAGATGCCCTCCGATGAGTCTTCCCTCAGCTTTGCCATCCTTGACAATGCTCCATCCCGGGTTATGCTTCTCCTCGACTAGGATTTCAGGGTGCAAGTAGAATTGTGGGTCATCTATCATCGTTGGAGATGCCTGAAGCACGAGTGGGGTGTCTCCCTCCATGGTTACCTGCTTGAAGATCTCGACCTCCCACGGCATAAGAAAATAACGAGTGAAGGTGATGAACGCGGGGCCATTGAGGTTAACCAGTCCCGCATTGGTGTATAGCACAGTATTGAGAATGGTGATGTCACTGAACCCTGAGAATACCTTAGGATTCTCACGGAACACGTTGTAGTCTAAGTGCGCCAGAATGTCGTTACTGTTGTATCCTCCCCAGACGCACATGACTCCGTCCACGGAATCATCAATGAAAGCATCCATGAGGCTCACAGCGCGCTCCCGAGGCGTACCTGCGGTGCCCTTGTAAGATCTGTAGACATCGGGGCTGATCTCAACGTTGAACCCAAGTTTTTCTAGGTTATTTACACCTATCTCAACCGTTGCCTCTGGAAGGGATACCATGTTGCTAGCGGGGGCAACTATGCGTAAGCTGTCACCTGGGTTCAGCCGTCTGGGCTTTACGAGTTCCATGATGAATCTATGTATACTGAAAATATAGGGTTATTCGAGAAGTTCAACTACCTTACGCGCCGTGGTGAGGTACCCTGAGTGACCTATCATCTGTGTCTTGGGCCGGGTCTTGTTATGAGCCACGGTGATCTCCCTGAGCATAAGCTCGACGGTCTCTATCTCGATGAATGGGTGCTCATTTAACACGTCCACTGTTTTCATCACCTGTTCTATCGTAGGGCTGAAAGAGAGGAACACGCCGCTTCCTGCCAACGAGTCCCAAGCGTGGGGTACCACAAGCCAAGGTGTCGCCATGTCAAGTATCACGGCGTCCACATCTTTCTCAGGGATACCCTGAGTGATGTCACCAAGCTTCATTTCCACGTAGGGCATTAATCCACTTTTCTCGATGTTGCCCCTTGCTGTCTTCTGGTGTTTCTCGTTAATCTCATACGTGTAGATCATGCCTTCGGGGCGTACAGCCTCCGCAAGCGCCATTGTGAGCGCCGCGCTTCCAGTGCCAGCCTCGACTACTCTGCTCCCCGAGGCGATACCAAGCTGGAAGAGAATGTATCCAATATCCTTGGGGTAGAGAACCTGTGTCCGACGGTCCGTCTTAAGAACCCTGTCTCTTATGAGCGGCTTCAACGCGTAGAAGCTGATACCTAAGCTACTGGTGACGGTTATACCATACGGCTTACCGATTAAGTCCCCTAGCTTGATGAATCCCTTGTGAGTGTGAAACTGTTTGTCCTGCTCTACCCTGACTTTGTACGTTCGCCGTTTGTCCATGTATAGGAGGAGTTCGTCCCCTTCCTTGATAAGAGTCACAGCCCAGAATAGTAGCTCCAGAATAAAAGAATCGCGCGTTTTCCCCGAAAGAAAAGTGAGGTTTGAATTTACGGTATGATTATTTTAATTGGAAAATTCTTAACTACGAAAAATAGCCTTTGTTATTAGGTGATTCATTGACCTCTGCCCTTCAGAACATCAGGATAGTTGATCTCACTCAGCATCTAGCGGGTCCATTCTGCACTATGCTCCTCGGAGATATGGGTGCGAAAATCTTCAAGGTAGAGCCACCATGGGGTGACGCTTCTCGAACCTCACCTCAATACCCCACGATTGAAGGACAGAATTCTTACTTTATGTTCGTGAACCGAAACAAGAAAAGTGTCGTCCTTGACCTAAAATCTGATGAAGGCAAGAAGGTGCTGAAGGAACTCGTCAAGATCTCTGATGTGGTTGTAGAGAACTTTAGACCCGGGGTAATGGACAGGCTAAACATAGGATATGAGGATCTTAAACAGGTTAACCCGGGAATCATCTTTGCTAGCATCTCGGGCTTCGGGCAGGATGGCCCTTACGTCAAGCGACCTTCATTCGATATAATCGCTCAAGCCATGAGTGGCTGGATGTGGCTCAACAGCCGTGAGAAGAGAGGCTTGAACAGCCAGGCATCCATGGACCCCTCATGTCTCGCCGGAAGCCCAGGAGATACTATCCCTGGGCTCTTCTGCGCTCTGAGCATCCTCGCGGCTCTGCAATACAGAAACACCACGGGTAAAGGCCAAAGGATCGATGTAGCACAGACAGACTCACTCATGACCGTATCGGGGTTAAGCATGATGCGAACCCTGTATTCTGATAGCACCGCTGATGAACGAGCCCGTCAACCCTCCGCACGCATCCACGGCGTCTACGAGACAAAGGATGGTTATGTAGCTATTCGGGTTGTAGGGGAGAAGGCGATAAACGCTTTAGCCGAGACCATCGGAGTAGAGGCAGACGATGTCAAACCCTCCTCAGATTTCCTGATAAACTGGTTCAAGAAAAGAAACCGGAGTGAGGTAACAAACCTTCTCGCGGAGAAGATTCCATTAGCACCGGTTCAAACAGATGAGGAGTTAGTCATCGACCCAAATGTCAAGGAGCGCGGGATGATCGTGGAAAAGCAGCATCCTGCAGGTTTCACATATCGTACAATCGCATCAGGGATCAAGTTCTCTGAGACGCCTACATCAATAGAGACATTGCCTCCAGAGCTTGGAGCAGACACCGTCGAGGTGCTTCAAAGCCTCGGGTACACTAACAAGGAGATCGATAAACTCATTGATGTTGGAGTAGTACGCACAGCCAAGTCCTGACCTATCCAGCGTTGGGCAAGAAAATAAATGCGCCATGCTATAGTTTTCTTTACATGAACTCGACGACAAGCCACTATCATGACATCAAGAGATTAGTCAGACGTTCAATTCTCATCTTTCCAATTAATATCAGGCGATTCGCGGAGAAAGCACACATGAGGGGCGCAGACTGCCTAATAATGGACCTTGAAGACTCTATACCCCAGAGCGAGAAAGATGATGCAAGAGCCCTCGTCAAAGAATACATCCCGTTAGTAGGAAAAGGAGGTGGCGACGTCGCGGTCCGTATCAACCGCCCCATCAAACAAGCAACCAAGGATCTGGAGTCCTCGGTATGGCCGGGACTCACATGCGTAGCATTACCGAAGGTTGAGTCAGCTGAGGAGATATCCATCAGAACCGGAATTATAACGGACTTGGAAAAGAAAAGAGGCATCGAGATAGGGACTGTGCAGATTGCTGTAGCCGTTGAGACCGCTTTAGGTGTAGTTAAGGCATTTGAGATTGCTTCTGCTGATCCACGAGTTGTAACTATCGGTGTGGGCGCGGAGGATCTGACACAAGAGATGGGTATTCAGACAACAAAAGAGGGACAGGAGCTCTGGTACGCCCGATCAAAGGTCCTGATGGACGCATACGCTGCGGGTGTCCAGCCTATGGGGCTCATCGGCGTCGAGCCGTTCACTTGGCGGGAACCGGAGAAGGCTTATGACGCCGCGGTCAACAGCCGGAAACTGGGTTACAAGGGAGCACAGTCAATACACCCAGCGCCGATCCCATACCTAAATGAGGGCTTCTCAATACCCCCTGAGACCGTGGAGCAGATGAAAAAAGAACTTGATGCCTTTGAGGAGGGGATACGGGAAGGCACAGCGTCAGTGAACGTCGACGGAAGGATGATTGACATTGCCTCCGCAGAGAGATGCAAAAAGATACTTAAGCGGGCAGACTCCATCGCACAAAAGGATAGAAAAAAGAATGAGGCTATGAAAGATCCAGATTCCATTGAGGAAAGACTCAGAGCCGCTATCGAAAAAATCTAGAACTCACAAGAGCAACTTACAAGTATCGCGATAACCGAAATTTTCTGTCCACCCAGCTAAAGATAAAAGTCTAATTGAAAACAAGGGTAAATAAAAAAAATCTACATTATTTCATCCGGAATAAAAACCGTAGCATAGGAAGCCACATCTTATACTTTTGAAGCCTTAATTGGTATGCTATGAAAGACCTGATACAATACAACCAGTTTAGGCACAAGATGAATGAACGCATCACCAACTGCGGTCACCTAGGATTGAAGCGGTTCTGGGCCCTCGACGGCAGAGCCTATGAGCCTGGGGCTCTTGATGAGAAGACACTGGAGTTCATGGGTCTCACCACAAGCATGGTGTTGAAGTGTGACGACTGCGTCACATATCACCTTATCCGCCTCATTCAACTGGGTGCAACGAACGAGGAGCTATACGAATCATTGAACGTGAGCCTCATCGTCGGCGGTTCAATCACTATTCCCCATATCCGAAGAGCATTCGAGACTATCGACTCGTGCAGGGAGGTGCAGAAAACCGACCCCGAGTTGAAGGTTCTCCTTTAGTTTTCTTTCACTTTTTCTTAAAATATATAACTGCTTAGGTAATACGTGAATCCATGGGGGTATGGAATAGGGCGGACCGATTACCGAAACGTTACAAGCCTCTAATAGTCTTCTTTCTCGCCTTAGCGGTGCGCCTAACGGTGTGGTTGTACATCCCTATAGACTGGAACTGGGACAGCTACCATCATTGGCAGATAAGCTACCTCAGCCTCAAGGTAGGGTTCAGTCAGTGGAGACTCTGGGACCTTAATGGCTGCGAATACTTGTGGGGGGTGGTGCCTCACCTAGTTCAGGCAGCAGTTTTAGGGGTCCTCGATACCTCGTCAATTCTACCTATGCGAGTGATTAACCTGTTGCTCGGTTCATTTAACGCGGTGCTTGTCTATCTTTTTGCGTCAAGTTTCTTCTCGGAACGCACAGGTTTCATGTCTGGGCTACTCTATGGGTTTTTCCCCATTGCTTCAGTTTTCGATGTTTTGGCGATGCAGGATACGATGGCGTTGACATTTCTGTTGGCCTCTCTTTACTTGATAAGAAGTCACCCGTTTTGGTCAGGGTTGTTATTGGCTTTAGCTGGGCAGAGCAGAACCGAGTTGATGGCGGTGGGAATGATGATAATTCTTGGGTACTGTCTCAGGGAGAGGCTATACACGGAGAGCCTTCCTTACATCCTCGGGTGGCTCATTGGCACAGGCGTATTCGCGGTGCATTTGTTCACACAAACGGGTAACCCTTTCTACAGCCTTTACTGGAGCCTGATGAACGTGTTCGGTGGCTTTGACCCCGTTAATGAGGGTAGACCCTTCATGGCACTCATGGTTGATTGGGCACTCTGGAAGCTCAGTGTATGGCCCAGGAAACTCACCGGGTTAATGATCCTGTTCAGCGGCTTATTTACGGTGCTCATGATCCCGATAATGGCTATTCGGAGATGGATACGGTACCAGCCTCAGCTTTACTTCCTGTCGGTCTTGACGGTGTTGACACCCATTTTCATCACGTATCTCGGCGCTGATACTTTCAATCTGCTTATCATGCTAAGGATGGTGAACCCCATTGCAGCGCTCGGGTTTCCTCTGTTTGTACATTTCCTGAACGTGTACGCCTCCAAACATCTCGGTGAACCTGTCTCAATGTGGGTACAGCAAATACTGTTGACTATACTCGTCTTATCGTTTCTCTACTTCATTCCCGCTTACTCTGAGTATCAGGGATACACATCAAGTAGCTTCATCTCCGCTGACCTAGTGGAGAGCTATTACATTGACGGGACCATCGTGTGTGACTACCCCACAATGAACTACTGGCTGGTCTCTAACGAGGGGATTAACCCGAAAAATCTACTAGGTAACCATTACTCACCTCATTACTACGGGAAAGCTGAGCCAATGGATTACGCGCGATGGCTCCACGAGAACAATGTCACCTTATGGGTTTACTATAATGAACGATCACAGTCTGTTTGGGATGTACTTGACTCCAGCTATCCAGGACTTCTAGTCCACTTGGATGAGGCATCATATGCTCGCATCTACTCGGTGAACCAGACGATGCTACAGAGTATCCTCGGGGAAGGGGAATAGCCTATAAGCCGACACAATGCAATCAGGTACATTGGTGAAGAAAGTGTCAAGGTACGAGGAGCTGGGAGTAAACGTCAAGAAGCCGGGCATAGAGAAATTCAAGACTGTAATCGAGAACCTTTACCCAAATGCCTTCTGCGTGGTACAGCAGGACCCCGATGACCCCAAGATGGGCTTGGTGACACACACCGACTCGGCTGGGAGTAAGCCCATCCAAGCTTACCTACACTATAAGGAGACCGGTGACCCATCATGGTTCAGAGGAATCGCGCAGGACGCGTTAGCGATGAACCTCAATGACCTGATTTGTGTAGGAGCCAAACCAATTACATTCGTGGATTATATTGCTTTCAACACTCTCACCATGGAGCGGGTTGAAGTATTGAACGCTTTAGCCGAGGGCTTTGGAGGCTGCGTCGAAACAATGAGGGAGGAAGGTCTATCCTTCATGTTTGCTGGCGGGGAAACAGCTGACCTACCTGATCTATTACGAACAATCGACGTTTGTGTAACCATGTTTGGCCGCGCCAAGCTCAACGAGTTCATCACGGGTGATAGGATTACCCCCGGTGACGTTATCGTCGGCCTGAGAAGCGGCGGTGAGGTACGTTTCGAGGACGGTGTTAACAGCGGAATTATGAGTAACGGCCACACTCTGGCACGTACAAGCCTCATGAAACCCGAATACCTGAAGGACTACCCTGAGATCAGTCACCCCGCACGAGGTAGATACGTGGGTAGATTCAGTTATGACGATACCGTTGATGAGTTGGGAATGACTGTTGGTGAGGCTCTGTTGAGTCCTACCCGGCTTTTCGCGCCCATAGCCAAGTCTGTTCTGGACAAAGTGGGTGACCATATCCATGGCATGGTTCATAACACAGGTGGCGGACAGACAAAGTGCCTACGCCTCGGTAAGAACGTCGGATACATTAAGGATACACTTCCTGAACCTGACCCAATCTTTAAATTAATTCAGTCGGAGAGCCATGTCGAATGGAAAGAAATGTACCAGGACTTTAACATGGGTATAGGATACGAGTTTATCGTGGACCCAAAGGCTGTAGATGATGTTATCTCTATAGGCGAGAAATATGGGTTAGGAGTGCAGGTTGTGGGGCGCTGCAAGCCATCCAAGGACGGTAACTCTCTTGAGATTCAATCACTTTACGGCAGTTTCTCTTACGTCTAGATTGGTTCACATTTTATATCTCTTTCATTCACTCCTATGAGATATGAGTTACTCGGAAGAAACCGTAGCTTTCACTGAGGACATTAAGAAATGTGCAATAAACTACGGGTTCGACCTCGCGGGCATCGTGTCAGCGGAGACCCTAGACACTGTACCTAGCCACTTCATCGGGCACAGAGACTACATGTGTGATACTAAAAAGACGGGGGATTACATGGATGGAGCAAAGTCTCTGATAATCCTAGGTATACGTATCTGGGATAGCCTCTTCGACATGGTCATTAAAGTACGTGACCACCACGAGTACCCTGACGAGTGGAGAGGTCGCTACTACGCACGGAGAATGATGAGGCACCTCAACAGCCTCGGATACAAAACAGAGCTAGAACCTGATCTCCTCTCAAAGAAACGCATGGCACAGCTGGGCGGCCTCGGAAACTTCGGTAAACAAAGCCTCATTGTGAACCCCACGTATGGCCCATGGATGAGGCTCAGAAGCATACTTACTGACGCGGAGCTAGTGCCCACAGAACCCTTCACTGAGGACCTGTGTGGAGACTGCGAGGAATGCGTTAAAGCTTGTCCAGTTGGAGCATTATCACCTTACAAGGTGGACCCCGACAAGTGCCTCCTCGGCATGAAGTGGGAGGATAGGTTATCGCCTGAATACAAAGACATCTACCTTGAGCACAGCCCTATGCTGACTGAAAACACGTGGCTCATGTGCAACACATGCCAAAAAGCTTGCCCCATAGGTCATGATCTAAGGTACAAGTACGAAGGACGTCCCACCGAATAAGAAAGGAGGCATAGGGGTATCTGGCTCCGGGAATCTAATCTCTTTGGCGTCAATAAAAGCGATTACCACGGTTTCATATCTAAACTAGACGAGATGAAAGTGAATTACTGTGAGAATATTCACGGCCCCGGCAGCCAATAGTTAATTTCACTGACCCATATGGACATGACATAGAAGTATATGAGAAAATCTAAGGGGGGGGGGAGGGGGGTAACACGCAACAGCGTGAAACAGCCTCTATTAATAAAAACAAGCCCCAGAATCGCCTAGAATGGATTTCATTCAATGCAAAAACACGGTCTGGTAAGCGTAAAATCACGGCTCAATCAAGACTAAAAGTGGCCTCAGCGTAACTCTGATTCATCATAAGATCAATCTAATGCCTTCACATCATCGGCCAAGGACAACTCTACGGGAGCCTGTAAAACCTTATCGAAAAAAGATGGAGGCTACTCCACCTTGATCTCTTTGCCCCTGTTATCTCTACTTCTTTTACTGAACAAGATCTCCAGAACACCGTTCCTGTAACTGCTGCGAGCCGTGGACTCATCCACCTCCACGGGGAACTCCAACTCCTTAAAGTATCTACGATCCACGTTCTCGACGTTGATCGTCAGTCCCCTAGACGTAGCGGATAGCTTTATATCATCCTTCTCGACCCCTGGAAGCTCCGCGAGCACCTTGATGGTACCATTATCCTCAATCAGGTCAACAAGCGGCTCCCTACGGTCCTGAAGGTTGAGGGACGCACCTTTCTCTCCCTTCAACCCAGGCTTCATGTTACCGAACTCACGTATGATGGGTTTACCGTCTGGACCGATCTTCACGCTGTAACCATATACGAAGGGTCCATACTCGCGGCGAATCGAGCCATCCGGCAGCCTTCGTTCCCTGTACATCTCCCTAGGCATTCTTCCTTCCATGCTCTTGAATGCCTCAGCCATCTCCTTCTCCATCTCCTCCATGAAACGTTCAAAATCACCGAAGATGGAGGAACGCTTTCCGTATCTCTTGAACCATTCATCCCAAAAGCTCAACGAGGCTCACCATTTTTCGTAAAGAAAACATCTGATATAACCTTGATCATTGCACACCATTTGACTATCTCTATACTGTATCTGTCCTCAATTTTCTTTATATGCTGAAAACCCGAAATGACAGACCGCAGGGGATATGTTACCCAATGATAAGTCCTTACGAGGATGGTTATAAGAGGAAGCCTCAGACTTCATGCTCAATGATCCGAAACGCCTCCCAATGGTTATCAAACTTGTAGACGAGTTCATAGTACGCGTCAGATCCTATTCCTGGGACCACAGGAAAGCAGCGGAAGACAAGGAAGCGAAAATGAGCCCATTAACCATGAAGGTCTTGGCAAGATTCTTAGCCCCAGAGTAGTTTTTTTCCTCTACTCTTAAAAAACACCGTTTTATAAGTATCATTACTTTGACAATCCTAGCATCATACAGCGAGATCGCCCTCAAAAGCAGATATGTCCGCAACACACTGGAAAAACAGCTGGCTCAACAGATCCAGTTCAGCTTAAAAAGAGATGGATTCACAGGCACCGAAGTAACCAGAGAGTACGGACGCATATACGTCGAAGGAGCACCCCCGGAGGCAGCCGAGACCGTTAGTAAAGTATTCGGCGTAGTAGCAGCCATGCCAAGCACAAAGACTACAATAGATCTTGAAGACGTTGTGACCACAATCGTTGATGAGGCAAAGAAAACCATAAAACCAGGCGAAGGATTCGCGGTAAGACCAAAAGTGGTGGGAAACCACCCATTCAACAGCAGAGATGTGGCCATTGAGGCAGGAAGCAAGGTTCTTGAGGCGTTAAAAGACAAAGGCGTCCATGTCCACCTAGACGCACCGGACGTGACACTCTACGTCGAGGTCAGAGACAAAGCATCATACATATACTCACAGATAGTGCATGGAGTCAAAGGGTTACCCTATGGAAGCCAAGGAACCGCTGTAAGCCTCTTCAGTGGAGGCATAGACAGCCCAACAGCTATGTGGCTCATGATGAAACGAGGCGTGGGAGTCATGCCTCTCTTCATGGACCAACGACCATACGTAGGCGACAGCTACGTCGAGCGAGCCAAGAAAGCGTTCCAAGCCATCGCTAGGTACGCGCCAGTCAAAAAGTTTCACCTATACGCGGCACCTATGGGTCCAATCATGGAGCGGATAATGGAAAGCCCTGAACCTCGGTTCACCTGTGTCCTTTGCAAACGAAGCATGTACAGGATGGCTGAGTTCTTCGCGGAAGACAACAAAGCCGAGGCAATAATCACGGGGGAGAGTCTTGGTCAAGTAGCCAGCCAGACTCTGAACAACATGCATGTCATAGACAGAGTAGCTACCATGCCTGTTCTCAGGCCGCTAGTCGGTCTCGATAAAGTAGAGATCGAGGATATTGCGAGACGCGTTGGCACTTATAGTATCACAGCGCGGAAGGTCGAGGGATGTAAATGCGTCCCCGATTCTCCGGCTACACGATCCAGATTAAACATCATCACAGAGCTAGAGGAGAAACTCGACTTAGTTAACCTCTGCAAAGAGACCGCAGGCAAAATCACTGTAATTGACTCTGCTTAGACGATAAACAGTTATACATTGCAGTCTCTTCTTTCACTCGAACAGCATGTCAAAATTATCACCAGACGCCTTGAAGAACGCCAAGGAGATCGATTTCAGCGACGAGAAAGAATACTGGAACGAGTACAATCTTGCGGACGGCACCAAGTTAAAAGTAAAACTGGTGCTAAGAGGCGTTAAGCGCCTCACACGGTACGAGCCAGACGGCACACCTATCTATGTTATCAACAGCATGAACGTCGTAAGAGCCATAGATGTACCAAGTGAGTTGAAGGCTAAGCCTAAAAAGCCCAGTGTCGCACCAATATAGGGGCAGTTTCTTGAATCTTCGTCTCATCACTAGCACCTCAGATATAGAGACCATGATAGCCACCAGCATGCTTACCACTACAAGCGGCGCATTGCCAAGCAGACTCTATGAGCGGTTGAAGGTAAACCCTGACAAGGTCAAGGATATCTTGGGAAGAGTCGAGGTTCAGCACGGTAACATACTGGAGCATAACCGGCTCATCTGGGAGCTGGAGGCAACCGATCCAGAGGTAATGGAGATAATACTGGATACAAGGTTCCTCACCTTTACGAGGCTCAACGAAGGAAGATGGCTTGTAAGCGGTGACTTACGCACGGTAGCAGAGTACGCTCAGTCTAAGTCAAGCGAGTTCACTGAGGCTCTCACGAGATCCATCAAGGACGTAGCTCCCAACATCGCTGGTTTCTTAGGGAGGAAAACAAGTTGAAAACCCAGCTTCTAACCTACACAAGAAATGTGGATCTGGGGCCGCTCAACCTTGAGGTTCCATGGAAACAGAGACTCCCGCATCTCGCGTACACCTACGCAGTGGAAAAGATCAGTAGGGCTTGCAGCCACCAGCTAGTACGTCACCGTGCTGCTAGCTTCAGTCAGCAGAGTCAGCGTTACATCACGGTGAAAAAGCTAGGAGAAAGAGTAGTCGTCCCGCCTTCTATACATGAGGCAAGCTCCAAGGAGTTCGATGAGCTCATTGAGAAGGCAAGCGAAACATATCAGATTCTAGTCAAGGAAGGCATACCCAAGGAGGACGCCAGGTTCGTATTACCAAACGCAGCGGAAACAAGCCTCCTATTAACCATGGATGGCCAAGCATTATTCCACTTCTTCGGACTAAGATGCTGCAACAGGGCGCAATGGGAAGTAAGAGACTTGGCAGATGAGATGCTGAGCCAAGCCAGAGAAGCTGAGCCTGAGATATTCAAACATGCGGGACCCTACTGCTATCAGCTTGGATACTGCCCCGAGGGAAGATTCACCTGCGGGAAAATGCAGGAAGCAATCGAACGCTACAAAACCCAGTAATTCACTTTTTTCGGAGTTCCTCGTCAACGGCTTTCGCTATCAATCCCTGCGATATCCAGACATGATCTAGGTCCATCATGGAAGCTTGGTCTGCCTGTCCCCCGTCTCGTGTTATCAGTGTCAAACCTTTCTGCTTCGCGTACTTGACAACCTCTTTGTCCGGTTTCCCGCTTAACTTCACGTCGTTTATTGTCAACACTTCCCAGCCAAGTAACTCAAGGTATTCTTTGAGACCGCTACTCTGCTCATCAAGTAATAGCTTCATCATAATAGAGGGAGAAGAAAAAGGGAAAAAGTTTCCTAGTAGCTCTTGGGTTCAGGGTCCCTGTCCAGTGTGCCTACGCAGCAGTGGATGCTTCCGCTGTTTCGTGGACGAATGAGGCTGTCGACGTGAACCTCAACTACCTCGATGCCGATGCTCTCGAACCACTTGGTTGCCTTGGGGTACTGGTCGCTGGTAATGATCTTTCCAGGTTCAAGCACGACTCCACAGTCAGGTCCCTTGGCGAAGCCCCGGGTGTCGATGTTCACGAGTTCGTCCGGTGGCTTGATGAATGTCCAGTCCATCTCCGACTGCATCCAATCCGTGAGGTAATGGTCGTAGTAACTTGACTCGCCGACGCTAGTGTGCATGTCAAGCATGCTATAGTGAATGGTGCCCTTCCTTGTGCCGTATCCTGGCCCCATCCTGATATCGACTTCAGGGTCCTGTGCCTTGATAATGTTGGCATACTGCTGCTGTCCCCACTCGTTTGCTCTCATCACTCCGGGCTCTCTCGTGTTGCCTCTGGGGAAGTGGACCTCGATTATGGCGTGCTTCTCGTCCAGCCATCCGCAGGGTCCTCCCTCCACCATCCCGTCTCCGAACACCATCCCCACAACAGGGATGCCGTGCTCGGCTAGTGTCTGGTACGTTGGAAGCTCCTCGCCTTTCCTGATGTTATCGTACATCCTCATGATGATGTGGCCGTACACCGCTGGGTGAGCCACATCATCACAATAAATGCTCTTCACTGTGTAGGGTGGATCGTAGGGGTCAGGTTTTCTTATGATGACCTCGACACCCTCTCCTTTGAAGCCGTCCACGAGGTTCTCGTGGTGCTCTATCAACTCGTCCAGGTCTGGTTTATTGAACATTCTCCATGCTCTCCAGCTGTCCTCGTGTGGAGGCCAAGGGGTAGGGTTTCCGACGCTTAGGAACTCTTTCCCAGGGCGGTGGAGTAGCACCGTGTTGAGTTTGCCTATGGTGGTGTTGGCTTTCCATTTTTTTCCCCATATCTTGGGCATCTCATCCTCGAACTGGCTGAGGACCTGTGGGTGGAGTCTGTGATAAGTGTCATGGAGATCGGCTGCAGACTGCTTGTATTTCTCTGTCTTTTTCTCTATGTCAGCCATGATGAATCAAGATATCATCCTGTTATTGTTATAAAACATCTACGAGGTGGATTATCCACGTGTTTAACTGATGGTCATCTGAAGAGGTAGCTTGGTATAAGTCGATGTTCCGCTCTTCAACACTTCGACCTCGGTGTCGAAGCTACTCGTCTCCGTTGTGATGGTCGATGATGCCATTACTAGAATATCGAGGGTAGTTGAACCCGGAATATCTACCCATGGCCCAGTGCTCACTGTTACCACTCCGTTTATTACCTGTAACTGTATCTCGCCTGTCTCATAATAGACAGTACAGTTGAGCAGTCTCCCGATATTCGAGTCACCAAGTCTAATTATTCTCACCTGGTAAAGGTCTAAGCCGGTGTTATTCAGCCTGATAGCGTAGTCATGCAGTTGCTGTGCTTCTTCTTGAAGCATTCTTACGAAGTTTACTACTTGCTGATAGCTATCAGTTGTGTCTTCAACTGATGTTACCCGTATTTTGGCGTATGAGCCGTTGAGGCAGGTCTGTGCGTTACTCGTTATATTCAGCCACTGCGTGTTGTTAGCTCCCACTGACGTGAAAAAATAGTATCCTTGCCCACTGGACGGATAAGTACCAGATGTATAGTTATAGACTTGAATTGTGATATTGGCGTTATCGATGCTGTTGTGGCTCGTGACTGTGAAGTTCAGGTTCGGTGACTGGTTATCAGTGATATCCGTGAAGATGAACTCAGTCTGGGCAGTATACTCGTCATAGTAAGTCGTGTTCAATGCGATGTAATCAATACTGAGGTCAAACTCCGATGTATGCTCGGCTTTGACTTTTATCTTCCACCAACTGGTCTCGTTTCTGAAGTCCTCAGGGCTCGTGGAGATAACTTGGCTCTTCATTTCGTCTGTATCTGCGACGCCTGATGTATAGTTCAGGTGACCCTGACCTGAGGCAGGATATGTTCCTGCAGATTGATTATAAAGATGAATGTCCACTCTGATGGACGCGTTTGTGAACTGGCTGTCTACTGTCCACTCGATCTGCGGCCACTCGTATAGGTTGCTTGAGCCTTCGAATTCGACTTCCGCTGTATAAGTTGAGCCCCAAACATGTAGGAGAGCGACATCTATCTCCCATGTATCGAAGAATGCATCGGATGTCTGGGTTCCATCTCTTACTCTTATCGTGAATATGCTGGAGTTGAGGTACTGTGTTACTGAGACATTGTTCCATCCAGTGCTGAGATCTGTGAAAACGTTGTTCCAAGAACCGTTGAACCATACATCAACTAGTATGTCTTCGGAGCCCATCGTTCCTCCATAGATGCATAGCTCTTCGTCTGACTCAGTGAAGTCGGCTCCTGTCCACTGATACTCCATGTCTAGGCTATATTCTGCTGTTCCATCATCCCATGTGTGTATGAGAGCGATATCGATCTGCCACGTGTTCTTGACGGTGTCTCCCGTTGTGTCGCCTCCTCTGTATCTCACTGTTACCGTATCGCTTGTTAACCATCCAGAAATAGATACGTTGTTCCATGAACTAGCTGTAAGATCAGAGAAAATGGTGTCCCAGTCCGATGAAGTTGTGTTCCATATCTCTACGACTATGTCCTCAGCACTCAGAGAACCAGCGTATATGCAAAGTTCTTCGTATAGCAGATCATAAGCGACGTTTGTCCACTGTATCTCTAGATCTAAATCTTCGTAGAGTGATGCTTCTATCTCCATTATGACCGTTACTTCATCCAGATAGAAGTGTTCACTATATCCAAGACTATCGGCGGTGAAACGTACTTTAAAATCATTGACATAGTACTGGCTATCTGTGATATTCTGTTCCCAATAGGTCCATGTGTCTTCCGTGTAGCCTGTAAGGTCCTGTATATTGTTCCAAGCGCTTCCATTCCAGTATTGAAGATACAGGTCGGTTGCGTCGAGGTCGTCGTCCATGAACCAGAAGCTCACATAGATTGCGTGTGCTCCTGTACAGTTGAAGCTAGGTGTGTCAAGGTCTCCTGATGTCTCCGGGTCTCCTAACGCTGGTTGCTTCTTGATTGTAACTTCGTCTAGATAGAAGTGTTCACCCCACCAACAAGGTCCGGCACTAAATCTTACTTGAAAGTCATCTACAAAGTATTGGCTATCAGAAATATTGAACTCTAAAAAGTGCCATGTGTCCTCTGTGTAACCTGTAAGATCCTGGATATCATCCCATGTGTTTCCATCCCAATATTGAAGCATAAGTTCTCCTGCGTCGAGGTCATCGTCCATAAACCAGAAACTCACATAGATAGCGTGCACCCCAGACATGTTGAAACTGGGGGTATCTAGGTCACCAGTGGGGTAACCTCCGTCTCCGTCGAAGTCTGCTGAATTTACTCCTTGATGGGCTTGGTTTGATTCTGCGTTCCATGCTCCCGACACACTCCATCCAGTTGGAGGCCAAGTGCCTTCAAAGCTCTCAGCGTCTATCAAAGTAACATTTTCAACACCATCGATATCCGCAGAGATGATTCCATCATGTGCTTGGTCTGTTTCATTATTCCATCCTCCATTATCTGTCCACTCTGTTGGAGGCCAAATGTCTTCAAAGCTCTCCGAGTCTATGAGTGTAGTATTAGAAAATCTTGCTTCAGTTAACACATCATATACTGAATCAGGTCCAGATTGATGTGCTGTAAAGTTTGAATGAGTACCTACATCGAGTGAAGAGTCAATATTACTTGTGTCGCTGTCCACTGGGTCATCTCTGTTTCCTTGTCCCATTAACCTGATTACACTTGCATCTATCTGCCAAGTGTCTCTACTAGGGTCACCTGTTTCAGTATCTCCTTTGAACCTCACAGTGAAATTCGTGACATCAGGATAAGATCCAATAGTGAAATTATTCCATGAACCTGATGTCAAGGTTCCTAAAGTCATCCATTGACTGCTACTATTCCAGAAATCGATCTGAAGCTGTTCAGTACCATTAAAAGAACCCGTTTTTATCGTCACTTCCGCTCCCTGATAATAATCAAGAACATTAATCCATTGCGCTTCTAAATCAAGTTGATAATTTGTGATCTCATACTCCGCATATACCGAGTACCAATAATTATCGAAAGATCCTGCTCCCGGATTTGTCGGCATCGACGCTGTCTCATCTGCGTCAGCAGGAGCTGTCTGGGACCAGCGTCCCCTAGCTGACTGGAAGTCACCAGCGTCACCTGAACTAGTTGAATAATAGATCCCTGTGTTTAACGCATATCCTATCCACGTGATAGTGCTATTTGTCCAGTCATAGTCAGGTACATCGATCTCGTTCCATCCAGCAGAGACATCTATATTGTAAGCCTCTGTTCTCTTCACTGCACCCGTTGGGTCAGTAAGTGTGCCTCCTGTATAGAGTGCCATTGCTACGGTACCAGAACCCGTGGTCCGAATGTGGAGTTTAGTCACCTTCATGTTCTGAACATTGGGCGATGTGCCACCCATGTAACGATAGTTAGCCGGTCCGAAGTTGCTCGTAAACGAACTAGTGTTAATTCCCCAGTCGTTGACGTTTACAACCTTTTCCTCTTTAAGTGTGTCGTAAACCAAGTCAGGACCACTCTTTTGAGCTATGAAGTTAGAATGTGTTCCTCTACCTGCCGACGAGTCAAGATCGGTTGTATTGTTATCCACGTAATCAAGCAGTAAATCACCGAAATACTCCTCACGTAGTTCATCATAATGGCTATCTGGTCCCACTTTTTGAAGAGTGAAGTTTGAATTGAATCCTTTATCCGAGCTACTATCCACATCACTTGTATCATTATCAACTGGGTCTTCAAGGTCAGTGTTCGCGCTCAGATAACTCCCGAACCTCATGAATTCTCCATCATTCGCTGTAAGGTTACTAATCGAGCCAACATCATATTCTACGTACACAGCGTACCAATAGTTGCTGAATGATCCTGCGCCTGGATTCGTTGGCATCGATGCTGTCTCATCCGCGTCAGCAGGAGCTGTCTGGGACCACCGTCCTCTGGCGGTCTGGAAATCACCAGCGTCAGCAGAGCTATCCGAGTAATATACCCCCGTGTTATGAGCCCACCCTATCCAAGTGACCGTGTTGTTCTCCCAGTTATAATCTGGTACATCGATCTCGTTCCAACCAGCTGATACAGCTATGTTGTATGCTTCTGTTCGTTTCACTGCTCCAGTTGGGTCTGTGAGTGTACCCCCTGTGTAGAGCGCCATGGCTACCGTGCCCACCCCATTTGTTCTTATATAAAGCTTGGTGGCCTTCATGTTCGGTAAGTCAGGTGAAGTACCTCCCATGTAGCGGTACATAGCATGAGTTGCGACCAATGTGAATGAAGATGTATTAATTCCCCAATCAAATGATGTAGAAGTTCCATTTAAAAGTGTGAATTCTGAAGGATAATAAACCAAGTTTGATGTGTGAGAACCAGAGCTGTTTACAATGAAGTAATTAGAATCTAACTGGTTCACACTGCTTGGAGTTGATCCTGATTCATATTCGCCCCAGGAAACATTGTAGTTTTCCGGGTAAAAAGTGGTTGAATATGAATCAACTGTAAATGCTCCGCTTGTTCCATTCGCGTATACTACACTGACTCCAGATGTACCCTCCTCAAGTATCATATCTGAACCAGAGATAGAGGTAAATGACTCTGACTCAAAACCATAATAAACATTATTAAAGACTAGACTGGATGCTGCGAGAAAAAAAAGTAAGAAAAAAACGACGAGGCGTCTTGGCTTATCCATAAAAACTTCAAGGGAGCCCATAGATCCGCATCCTTAGACCTCATCAGGCTCCTCGATGTTTATCTTATGAACATGGACATAGTCAACAGGGTTATACTCCTCATACTCCTCGTCGAAGATTGGTTCTTCGACAGCCTCTTCTTTATTCATTCTTTGCAGTATGAGTCTTAGCAGAGAGTCTTTCAGTGATAGTCGTGAACTAAAATCTGGGTCAAAGAACGATGCAACTCCCGAGAAAAGAATCAGGAAGCTGAAAAGTAACAAGACCGAGACCCAGCTACTAGTAATCTCTGGCCGCAGAAACCACGGTATCGGAAGATCACTTTTGAACACTGATACAATGTAGAGCCCAAAAACCGATGAAGGGA
>JAOZHP010000034.1 GCA_026014815.1 Candidatus Bathyarchaeota archaeon | reverse complement strand
CTGCTGCCAGCTTGGTGGTGAAGCTCCACTCATCGGACCAGCGGCTGAGCAGAGGCCCACCCTGCTGGACTCTTACCTTCCAGTAGTAGGCAGTACCGTCGTCCAGGCTCTCAAGCAGATAGTCAAGCTCATCAATGTCAGATACCGTGGTTACATGGACATCAAAGCCCTCGTTGTCGGTCCACTTGAGCTGATAATCGTCAGCGCCGTTAAGCTCTTTCCACTCAAGCCAGGCTTTATCGGTGTCGGGAACGTCTCCATTGTTACTTGGCGTATCAAGCTCTACCTCTGTCGCCAGGAAGTCCTCATAGGTCCAGAGCTCGTTGGTAGTGGCACCATCGGTTGCCCACAGGACATTGGTCCCGGCGGTAAGCCTTAGACCGGATAGCACAGCGTTGGCATCAAGATCAAAGTCGGTGTCCATCTGCTCAAAGATGACATCGCCTATATCGGCGGTCGGGTTGAGCGAGCGCCAGGCACCACCAACATTGTCACTAGCCGGAGTAGCATCGGTAGCGTACAGCGTGCCGTCTGCCGAGCACATTAGACCGGAAGCAGTTCCCATATTCAGTTCTGTCTTGGCGGTGGTGAACTCCTTCCAGGTCTGGTCTGCCCAGGAATCGTCGGTGTCAATGACGCAGCGGTCAATCTCGTTACCGGAAGCAGCGTAGATGGTGTCGTTGCTGGCGTAGTCGGGGTCAAAGGTGACAATGGTAGAGGCACCAGCGGCAAGCTCACTGCCTACCTGGTCCCAGTCCTCACCGAGCTCCTCGGAGATGAAGACTTGACCGGAATCATCGCCGACCAGCAGGGTATCGTCGCTCATGAAGTTGGGCGATACCGAGAATGCTGTCATCACGGTGGCACCGTCAACATCATAGTCATCCCATGCCCTTCGGCCGTGATTCCCTGTCTTCCACACCTCTTCATCATCGGTGCCGACAACGACGGTATCAGCATCAAGCACTACCCAGGCAGTAAAAGCGCCGGGGTTTTGGCTCAGGTCATCCCAGTCATTGCCGCCATCGGTGGAGCGGTATAGAGTCGGACCAGCGGCGTCAGCCACATAGACTGTCTCGTCCTTGGTGAAGAGGATTGACACCATCACCTTGTCTATTCCGGTGGTAAGGTCAGGCGTGGTCAGGGTGCTGGTGAAGACCCTCTCCCACTCGCTGGCATGCCGCCACAGACTGTCATCGTTGTCAGTAGCGGTGGTCAGCAGGAACATGGCCTCGTCGCTGGCATAGCTGCGGGAGAAGGAGACATCCAGGATTGCGGTTATGTCAGTGGAGACCAGCGAAATCTGGTTGTACAGGTCGCCGCCGTCAACGGTCAGCGAGAGTGCGCCATCATCGCCATCGCAGGCTGCCCAGGCAATGCCGCTGTCGGCAAAGTCCTCGTCCATTATCACGAAGGCTTTATCGTCGCCTGACGGGTCCTTGCTGGCATCAGCCCAGCTGTCGCCGTCATCGGTGCTGTAGATGACCTTATTATCGGTTCCACCCTCGGTGCCGGCAATCAGGCTGGTGCCTCCGAAGGAGCCAATCACATCCAGACTGACGACATCCGTATCAATGATATCGCCGTCTTCCTTGCCGAGGCAGTAGGCATGACCATCATCCACCCGGTAGACACTACCTTCTCCCGACTCATTGGAAATACCGACGAACATCTCGTAGTTGTCGTCATCAAAGTCGTCGGGGAAGCAAATCCGGGAAGCCTCGTCAATTTGAATCTCGCCGTCCTCGTCATCAAGCAGGTCAGCCAGCTTATCCCAGTCGCCGATAGTGCCACTGATATTGTTGACCATGGTGGTGTTATCGCCGCCGGAGATTAAGGCAAATATCTCGTCAGTGTCAGCGAACTCGGGCGAGGCAGCTACGGCGTAAACATCGCAGCTACCATCAAAAGCCTGGACATCCAGGTCAGTCCACTGAGCCGGGTAGCCACCCTGAGAGACATAGTAGACGCTGCCATCACCTTCACCTTCAGTCCCGATGAAGACAAACGGGTCGTCCGCGGCGTCATAGGCGATATCAATGCTGGTAATGGTACCGTCGATCACATCTAGCAGGGAGACATCGGCTACCGTCTGCCACTTGTCGCCGGCGTTCTTGGTGTAGTAAACATGGTCGCCGTCGGTGGCGTAGAGGACATCGGCATCAAGGCTGGATACGGCAAAATCTACCACACCTGCCGGGGGGTCTCCCATTTCGCTGTTCAGGTCCTTGTAGTAGTCGGTCTTATCCCAGGTGCGGCAGTCATCGGTGGACTGGAAAACATGCGCTTCGCCATCTATCATGGCATAGCAGTAGAAGGTGCCGTCAATAGCCTGGGTCAGAGGACCGGGACCCTCGGTGATGTTGTCGCTGTAGAGCCAGTCGCCGTCGCCGCCTTCCTTGGCGGGTACCGCCGGGGATGACCATTCGTTCTCCCCAGCCGATACCGGAGCAGCGATGGCAATGGTCAGCGATACCACCAGTACCAGGGTTAAGCCTACGCCCATTATCTTAAGAATTTTATTTTTCATCGACCTTTAAATTTCCTCCTAAAAAAATTAACTATCCACATATCTCCACAAAAGAGTATATAACCAAGTTATCCCCTTTTCATGGAGACGAGGTTGCTTTACAGCTTTGCAAAACTTCATTAACTCTCCCCTTGCGGGCTGTTTCCATAGCATCACCTCCTTCATTTACCATAATACCCTACCTGTCAACAGGTAAAGCGTAATTACTATAACACAAATTTGCCATTTGTCAAGTCCCTATCCTAAAATCTTGAGTTTTTAAACTCCGGCTTCTATTCTCTACATATTATAACGGATTTTTCTCCATTTGGATAGGCGGCAGATTGCCCTTAAGGATAAATCCTAACTTCAAAATCCTAACCCCCTTTGTCCCCCTTCCCCTTGATAAGGGGAAGGGGGAGTTGGGATGAGAGGGGGCTAAGCCCCTCTCACGAATCTCTTCCCCCCCCTTGAGGATAGGGGCTTATTTAAGCAGGGGTGTTTAAGAGG
>JAOZHP010000033.1 GCA_026014815.1 Candidatus Bathyarchaeota archaeon | reverse complement strand
ATTCTCTATAAATTCGATAAGACAAAGGAAGCATGGTGGGGAGGGCTAGGGGCCCAATGGAGCCTTTGGATCCTGGATATCGGGTAAATCGTCGCAGGGAGGGGATTAGTTATCCCATATGTTAGTCCGGCCAGGCGGGCTTCCTGCTCCCGGGGTTTCATTTCACCTTGCTCCAAGGCCGGCAACACTCCCCACCTTTCTCATAAGGCTCTGCTCACTCAACCGGTTATGCGCGTGCGCAGCTATTCTTGAATCTTCTCGATTTCCTCGACCAACCCCGAGCGGAAAGGCTCTATTTTATGGTGTCGGAAGAGGAGTCTCAAGGCGGCCCTGATCGCGTCCTGGTGTTCCATGTAGAACCCCTTATCGACAAGGTAATCCAGGGTTTCTACGTAGACCTTCGTGAGGGTCAGGGTTAAACGCTTTTTATCGTCGACCAATTTACACTCCACCAGACTTAGTTAATGGACATGGAAGAGAAGTTTAAAAGCCTTCTCTAGCGAAAAAGGGGAGTATTCACCCCATTGGGGTAAAAACTGTTGTTTTTTCCCTTTTATGGGATAAAACGACTTAAAAATAAGGAGGATTATTCCGAATCACGGTTCAGAAGGAGCGGCGGGCTCCGCCTTCTCGGAGAACGGCTCTATCCCATGGAATTTGAAGAGATGCCTCAGGGCGTCCCTGATCGCCACCTGGTGCTCCATGTAGAGTCCCTCCTCGACCAGCCGGTCCAGGGCATCTACGTAGACTTTGGTCAGGGTCAGGGTTAAACGAATTCTAGTGGCACTGTCGGACATACAATCATCCGTACTCATCAACTTATCACCATTTAAACCGTATCTATTCACTATGTTTCATTACGCAATTATTATGTATAAAGGTTGCGAAGGTTATGTAGTGAAAAGATATGGGTTTAAGGCTAAGACGGCGACTAACGGAATCGGGTCGAACTCTCACCCTACGAGTACCCAAGGACATTGAGAGATCCTTAAACTGGAAAGCCGGTGACTACGTGGAGATCTACATAAAAGACGACACAATGATCGTCCAGAAAGTAGAAGACGAGGACTAAAATTAATTACATTTCTATGAGCGTTCGTTCCGGTTTTCGATTAGCCCTTCATCCCGGATTTTCCGTCGCGTCCCCTCTTTATAATAGCCTGAATCGTACAGCTCCTCGAAGTGCTGTTTCACTCCATCCAACACTTTCTCAGCGTCTCTAGCTAGTCTCTTCAGGTATTTCTCCTGTTGACCGTGCTCGTGGACGAAACTATGAGCTGCGTCCACCTTCGGTCTCAGCCCGTCGACCTGCTTCTGCAGGCTATCCAGGGTGGACTCGATCTTCGATAGATTAACCCTCGGGGGAGGTTGCTGGGTGCTTATTGTCGCATTGAACTTGTCGTTAATCAGTCTCTCAAGGTACTTGATGCAAACCCTGGTGTCCTTGTCAAGCCTGCCCAAGGCCTCCTTGTATTCGTGCCTATTGGTCATATACCATTCACCTCCCCTACTTTTTTATCGAGAATGTTAACCCCTCTAAGTGTTTTTCCCCTGACCTCGATTCCATAGCTCTGTAGAATGTCAACGAATCTCTGGGCCTTCTCAATGGAGGGCTCAGGTAGCCCACAGTTCTTCGAGTCGAAGCCAAACCAGACGTACTCGAGGGAGCCCTGCTCATGTAGCTTCAGCACCATCTCGACGAAGTCTTCCAGGTCGAAGTCTAGGACGGGCTCGATGGTAAGCACCTTCCGAGGATAATCCAGCTCCAAGAAGTCGTGGAACCTCATAGTCGGGAAAGGGGCCTTGGAGATCTCCCTGTATCCCTCATCCCTATTAGTCTCAAGCGTAGTCAGCAGTATCACCTTGTCCTGGTTCTCTAGGAACCAGTCGAGGTACAATTTGAAGCAGGCGGGGTTCTTGCTCTGGAAGTAGTAGGTCTTCTCCATCCGCGGCCGGTGGGCGTCTATCGCCTCGAACGTCCTCCTCACGAAGTAGCGCGGGCAGAACGTTATGTCCCCTGTGCCATAAACGAAGACGATCGGGAAGCTAGGGATCCTCCCCAGCCTCTCGGGGTGAGTGTGGGGGCTGTAGGTGTAGCAGTCTGGGCAGTTGAGTGTGCCTGCAACCCGCTTCAACT
>JAOZHP010000032.1 GCA_026014815.1 Candidatus Bathyarchaeota archaeon | reverse complement strand
TTTAGTTAAAAAACAAATACATGAATTTCATGATATTTATATCCATTTAAAAGTAAATTAAGTATTTTATTATTATAGTTATGTAATATTTCGTAATTTTAGTTTTCAAATAATGGGTTTCAGTTGATAAAAAATATACGGAGTCTCGATTAGATAGGCACATTTTATAACTCTTTAGCGGTAGTGTAAGTTGTGGTAGGTGAGAACATTAGTTGGAGCTAGAAATAGCTAACTATGATTTGATTCTACTGCACAAGAAAAAAAGAAAAACACAGGAAATGATTGTATGATAGAACCAGGTTCTTGGTTGGACCTTGGATTTCTAGCGTTAATGGCATTTTTTACAAACTATTACCTACAAAAAGCGATTGAAGGAACGCTTCCACAACTTAGAACAATCCCAGCAATTGCTGCGATAGAGGAAGGAGTAGGAAAATCGATTGAAGAGGATAAGCCTGTTCACTACGCGATGGGTGCCTCGGGAGGACAACTGTTCTCCACACTTGTATCGATGACTCTAACCGCCTTTGCTTTCCTCAAGTTTATCTCAAGCACATGTGCGAGACTTGGGGCTAGACTTATCGTTCACATGCCCTATCAAACAGAATCCCTCCCGATGATTGAAGGGATGGTAAGAGAAGGGTATAGTGTCGAAGGTAAAGAAGAAGAATTCCGAGTAGAGGATCTTCGGTATTATGGACGAGGGGCTCTCACTTGGACACAGGGAGTCACGGCAAGTTATGCTCAGGAAGGTGTTGGACTAAACCTATCTATTGGTATTTTCTACAGCGACTGCCCGATCAGCCTTGAAATGGCCAAGATCATGGGTGGAATGAATATAGGAGGGACTGGTAGATGGATAATGGTCTATGCTTTCGCGATGATGTGTGACTATGTTTTCCTTGGTGAAGAAATCTATGCAGCTGCAGCAGTAGTTTCGCAAAACCCAACTATGATCTCAGGTATCTGGGTTGAAGAGCTAGGAAAGTTCTTCAGCATAGGTATAACAATACTCGGGGTAATACTGGCATTAGTGGGCTTTAACATAGCCCCATTACTGGGGGTATAAAAATGGCTACACTAAGAAGAGAAATTCCGAAGTTCATCGTGATGATCTTTGGATTATTTATGCTCTTAGGATCATTCACTACTATCCCGATTTTTGACACAATAAAGGCAGAACTCACAAGTTGGACAGTAACAATCTCCGCTGTCTCTGTATGGCTGGGCGCAGTATATGCATCCTATGCGAACTATCGGCTCTACCAGAGAAACAAAAAGGAAGGCATAGAGCACTTGATCTACTTCATTGTGCCATTCGTCGTCTTCGGACTCCAGTTTGGATCAGGGATTCTATACGGAGTCGAAAGCCCACAGTATCGATGGTACTTCACTAATATCTACCAAAACATCGGAGCCACTGTATACGCTGTAATGTTCTTCACTCTCGCATCGAGTGCGTACAGAACATTCATTGCTAGTAGCTGGGACGCTACAGCGTTACTTGCAGGAGGCATCATCTACACTCTCCGTCAGATTCCGTTATTCCAGGTCATGATACCTGGAATTGTAGGCGCTGGTGAGTGGGTTATGCTGGTTCCTAACGTAGGAGGAGGCAGAGGTGCTGTCATCGCGGCTGCACTTGGTGCCCTCGCTTTAGGCGTCAGAACTCTGATGGGACAAGAAGCAACCATCACGGAGGGCGGTTAAAATGAGTGTTTTAAGCAAGCTAGGAAAAATTGACTACAGATGGCTGTACATAACCTCGCTGATACTTACCGCTATACCCCTAGTCTACCCGATAGGATTGTCTGTTACTTTGAGTCAGCCTGTGAAGGACTACTACTCAGCTATTCAGGATCTTCCTGAGGGTAGCGTGATTGCTGTATCTTTTGGAGGAAGTGCGTCGCTCTTAGATGAGCAGGAAGCACAATTCCTTGCTACATGGAAGACTATCTTCTCTCTTGGACATAAAGTTCTCTTTTACTCCACGACCGAAGATGGCCCCATGATTCTTCAGGATCACCTCGGGGATAAAGTGAAACCAGAGGATTATGGTTACACTTACGGAGAAGACTACGTTGAGTTAGGATTCTCTCCTCTAGGTGAACCCGGAGAAGCTAGCTTCGCAGCAAATATACGAGGTGTTTACGCAGCGGACAAATACGGAACTCCACTAGACGATTTACCGATGATGGTAGATATCAACGACTATTCAGGCATTGACCTTCTGATGTTCCAGTATACAGCATGTACAAGCATCGAATGGGTTGTGCGGCAGTGGTCGGTACCCTATCAAACCAAGGTAATAGCTACTACACTTGGTTGTTGTGGACCTATGGCTGCACCCTACTATCCCTCACAAATAGAAGGCTTCCTCTCAGGGTCTGGAGCAGGCACCGAACTAGAGGTCCTCTCTGGAAACCCCGGGCCAGGAGCTGCTATGAGTGACTCAAAGAGCATTGGGATACTACCTCAGCTAGTCTTCATCGCGTTCGGTAACATAGCCTACTTCGCTAACAAATACATGAAGAAGGAGGACGACCAGTAATGGCGGGAATAATGGAACTCTTAGGGATGGCCCTCGGGACATTCCTAATATTTTCAACACTTTCCATGCTATACAAGGACAACGTCTTCTTCAGAGTCGGCCAAATGGCCGTCATGGGAAGCAGCATTGCACACTTTATACTATATAACATGAAAAACGTCTACAACAATGCATGGACTCCCCTTATGAACGGAGATATCATGATGATTATCCCTCTCATACTAGGGTTGTTGATGTATACAAGACTTAGAAGAAGCACTGCATGGCTTGCACGTTACCCATCGAGTGTTCTTGTAGGAATAGGTACAGGAGTTATGGTTGCTGGAACCGTCAGCGGACAAATACTAGACCAAATAGCAGTTACAATGACCGATGTACTTAACTGGAACACCTCAGGCGGGTCTCTCATAAACGCCATAATCATAGCAGTTGGTGTAGTGACAAGCATTACCTTCTTCGTCTTTACCAAAGAACACACAGGTGTTGTGGGAAAGAGCGCGTCGATAGGAAGAAAGTTCCTAATGATTAGCCTCGGCGCTAACTGGAGCGGCGAGCTTGTCTGGTACCTAACTCAGCTTGTTGGCAGACTAATGTACATCAAGAACTTCGTAACCGCCTTAATGGGTGGCTAACGCTAGAACCATACTTTCCTCTATTTTTTCTTTGCGTTAAAAGTGGTAAAAATGTCACTAAACAAGGATTCAGACGAAGAGTTTGGGATAGTCTTCGAGGATCCCATGTGGATGAGTGCCTACGATGAATGGCGAAAGAGAATCTATCCCGAACAGTAGGAAGGAGAAGAGAGATGAGACCTGCAGAGTTATGGAAATTAAAGCAACCTAAGGTTGGAGAGGTCCCTGGACCAAGACAGAGCGAGATTAACGCCAGGACAGGGATGAGTTCAATTCCTGTCATTAAGAACGCCGGAGGATTATGGATAGAAGACCACGATGGCAACATCTTTATGGATGCTGTCTCTGGTCGTTGCGCAGTGAACATCGGTCACTGTCACCCTAGGATTATGAAGCTCCTTGGGTCGATGACTGTGACCCATGGGGTTCATGAGAGTAGAGTCGCCCTTAGTGAGAGATTGAAGGAGATAACCCCCGGAAATTGGGAGAAGACAACGAGTTTGGCATTAAGTGGTAGTGGTGCATGTGACGCAGCACTCAAGTATTCTAGGTGGGCGACAGGCCGTCCGAGGGTGATCGCATTCGCAGGCGCGTATCATGGCACAACATATGGAGCCATGGCGGTGAGTTCGTATAAGAATAGCATGATCGAGGGCTTTGGCCCACACATACCGGGGGTTAGCCATTTCCCTTACCCAAACAGGTTTAGAAGCCCGTTCACAGGAGAACAGGATGGAGACATCTCCGAGAAGGTAATTAGCTTGATGAAATACGCATTCGATACTTATTTACCTCCAGAAGAAGTAGGAGCAATGTTCTTTGAACCTGTGGCCGGAGATGCAGGTTGGATATTCCCAGATCGAGGCTTCGTTCAGGCTTTAGCCGACTTATGTCACAAGCATGGAATCTACTTTGTCTCTGAGGAGGTGCAGACTGGATACGGTAGAACCGGTGAGATGTGGGGGATAGAAAATTATGATGTTACCCCCGAGGTCATAGTGTTGGGTAAGGCAATGGGAGGAGGATTGCCCATGAGCGGCATTGTAGGAAAGTTAGAGGACGACTTAGTTAACCGCCGGTTCCCTCATGGTCACACATTTTCAGGAAACCCAGTTAGTTGTAAGGCGTCAGTCGAAAATATATCCATAATTGAGGACGAAAACCTAGTTTCCAATTCAAAGACGATCGGCAGAAAGGTTCTCGACGGATTGGAAAAGATTAGGGATGACTCAGCGATAATCTGTCGGGCGGAAGGAATGGGAATGTTACTGACACTTGAGGTTGGTTCACGCAACAATCCGAGGCCTGACTATGCTACGAAGATCGTTGAGGAATGCTATAAGAGAGGAGTATACACACTCAATATGGGAGCATGGGGAACAGGATGTATCAGGATTGCACCACCCTTGGTGATGACTGCGGAACAAGCCTCAGTTTTAGTAGACACCCTAGCCGAATCGATTTCGGAAGTGGAAAAGAATGAGCATCTTCACACCAGTAACTCTTGAAGAAGAGGAAGAAGTCATTAAAGACATCTTCAAGATGATCGATGATAGAAACGCTCATGTGGCTGCATTGTTGATCATTCGGGCAGGAAAACCAGTAAGTCTACTCGGTGGAATGTTGTTTCGATTCCTTTTAGGACCCGTAATTCCTCTTCTAGGTCACAGAGAGGAGAAATGGATATGGACTCTTCAGATGCCGGAAAACCTCGAAAAATTGGAAAAAATGTTAGAAGAGGCGAAATGATTAAAAAGTACATCGCCGGCGCACTGATAGCTAACTCGCCGTTATGGGTAGGGTTGGTTTTTGCTCCTCAATCTCAAAGTTTCTTCTGGGGATTAGTTTTCATGATGATGGCAATGCTAAGTTGTGGAGCGACCTCTTGGATGCTTTTACGGTATTATTCCGGTAGCCAAGACAGACGATTGATTGGTCTCAACCTAGGGATGACTAGTTGGGTCGTTTACGCGGTTTTTATTACATTATTTCGAATGGGACAATCCTGGCTAGATCTAGCGGTTATCACTGGTTTAGTTCTTGGCGGTTTAATGGGGTCGCACTATATGCATGGAGCCGCGACAGGAAAAAATTCATGAAACCTATAGCGTTTATGGGAAAAAGATGGACTGATGTAACGGCTAAGATACTGCTAGTTTCGTTGTGTTTGATATTTTTTATTAGACCAATACAGGTTAACGCCGAGACAGAATCGCTTCAATTCTACGTTTTTTCCTGTCCTACGTGTGAGGGGCTCGAGGAAAGAATGCATGTTCTTGAAGACACGTATCCTCAAGGGACCATAATTTTCTTCGATGTCGCTGAAGGTAATAACTCTAAACGCTTCAATAAAATCTCAGAGATTCTCGGTAAAGTCCTTTTCATGCCTTTGGTAGGAATATTCAAAGACGGAGCTATAACCGCAGTTTGTAGTGGAGCGCTTTCAGCGAACGATTGGCAGAAATCTATCACTGAAGCGGTCGATGGTGTCCCGGTATACATTGCTGAGACAGAGAACCAGATGGAAATTAGTGTCTTAATCAGTGACCCTTATATTATTGAGACAGTCGAGAGGCTTTTCACCGATCCAGAAATCGTTGGCATAGATATCGAGACAAGTTTTCTACAACTTTTCTTTATCGTGACCGCGGCGGCGACAATCGACGCGATCAATCCATGCAGTTTCAGTATATTCGTGATCTTGCTCACCTTTGTGTTCTATGATGTTGACAAGAAATCCGTGATGAAGATCGGTTTGTCTTTCACGTTCGGGGTGTTTCTAGCATACACACTTGTAGGGCTCGGCCTCAGCGTGGTCTTCCAGCGCACTCCTGGATTAAAATACCTAGTCTCGCCATTGACTTTCGTCTTTGGAGTTCTTAGGATTCTCGACTCTTTAGGTAAGGATGTGAAATATCTTCCTGAAACTTTTTCTAGAAAAATCTCGACGCGCATAGAACAGGTCTTTAACCCAAGAAACAGCTTCTGGGCGGGTATATTGGTGGGATTTTTGATGTTACCTTGCTCATCAGCACCATACTTCACTGTTTTAAGTCTGTTAGCTGTGAGAGCTTCTATCGTGGAAGGATTTGCTCTACTTGGCTATTATAACCTGATCATAATTGTGCCTTTTATTGTCATAACCCTCATTATTCATGGCTTGGTTCGTTCCACTATGGATCTTAAGCTTTGGTCATTAGAGAATCAGCGTGGGGTTAATTTGTTAATGGGGATAGCCCTCGTTTTGTTGAGTATCCTGAATCTCATAATGTAATGTAACACTTTCAACCAGTTCTCAATTAATTCTCGAAGCAGAATCATCACCGCCATATCAGATCTCTTTTTAAAATGATGACTTGTAAATATCCGACTCCATCAACTAAGAGTGTCACAGAATATCAAATAAAAATCGATTAGTTTTAAAGAGAGGGTTTAGAGTAATCTTAGGGTCGTCAATGTCTACTGATGAGAACAAACAGGAAACCATGGGCCAAGAGGGACCGGTATATGAGTGCGTAAGATGCGCACGCAGGGTCTCCCACAGCGACTTGCAGAGATACATCAGCTTCAGGTGCCCCTACTGTGGGTACAGAATATTCCGAAAGGTCAGGGCACCCGTGGTGAAACGGGTGAAGGCGAGGTAACATGACAAGCCTAAAGAAAGCCAAGACCCTTGAGGAGAAGAGAGCGGCCCTCATCATAAAGTACCGTAAATTAAAATTGGACAGCATCGAGAAGGAAGAGGAGAAGCTTACATACCGTGTGAGCCGGGGCGACGAGAAGTACGTTATACATGTGTTGCTGGCTAAGAAGACCATCGGCATTGCGTACATTAGGGAGCTCAGGGATCAGGTGGTTGCCGAGGAGGTGACAGGAGGCATCATGGTCGGCGACGGTAAGTACACTTACAGTGCGCGGAGCAATGCACCGGATATGGCAATCGAGCTAATCCCGCCGAGTCTGCCTGTATTCGATATCTTCGAGCATAAGCTTGTGCCTTTGCATGAGATCGTTAATGAGGAGGAACGCGATGCGTTGTCTAAGAAATTTCACGCTGAGCCGTTTCAGTTCCCTTGGATCAAGAATACTGATCCCATCGCAATTATTCTGGGCGCTAAGCCCGGTGATGTTGTCAAGATCACTCAGGACAGTGAAACCGCGGGCGAGTACTTCACGTACAGGTACGTGGTCTAGTCCCCGTTTTCATCTTTTAACTCGCTTAGAATCACTAATGCTTCTCCGAGTGTCATGTTAAGTCGATGTGTGAGTTCCTCGGCTGTGACCTCGGGTCTCTCGGGGAGAATTGTGTCACGGATATATGCCTTATGTGCGTTGTAGAGAGGCAGGTTCTGCGCCGTCTCGACGAGAATTAGCCAGAGAGGATTCTTTTTCGCATCCTCCATCATACTCAACCTTGCTGTAGTTTATCATACATCTTGTCGAAGGTCCACCGAAGACTGCTGTTGATCTCTCGTAGCCTTCGTTCTCCGCCGTAGTTGGAGATGAAGATCTCCTTGATCTTGCCTTCCTCCTCGATTACATGGAACTCCAGTGTCTCCGAGGCGTCGATCTCGCCGTTGGTAGCGCGTTCCTGATCCGTGTTCTTCATGTTCCCTAGTACCCTATCGAGGAGGAATGACTGGAATGGGGGAATATCTGACTTGAAGTTGAACTCGGGCTGTGGCTTGTATGTTAGGTCCCTTCCCTCAACTATTATCTTTCCCAGCACAGTTCCATCCTTGCTGGTTATGCTGATGCCCTCGGGAGTTTCCATGGGCTCCTCCTCTCTGGGTTGTGGCTGTGGAATAGGCTCAGTTTTATCCTCTGCTTTGGGTTCTGGTTTCTCTTCAACCTTAGCTGGTGGGCTCAATGTTCTGAACCCTGTGTTGACTATTACGTCGTCAACGGTAGCTATGGCTTTCCTCAGGTCACTAATCTCTACTTCGAGTTCTTGGACGCGTTTATTCATCGTCTCCCTGTACTCTAGTAACTTCTTGGTCTCGGTCTGGTTACTCATCTTAGGCGCCTCAGGGAAGCCTTCAATGTATTCTTTGGTGAGGGAATTTAAAGAGATAACGTGTCTATATGGATGAAGGCTATGTTGGGCGAAGGATTCGTCAAGAAGTATTACGAAGTAAGCAGGGAAAAGGATAGTTTCCTCTGTGTTGGAGTAGACCCAGCCACCTCAAACATGCGATCAAGGTACATTGTACCCCCTAAACTTGTTGAAGCAAAGGGAGAAAGCGAGGGAATCAAAGAGTTCTGCCTCAAAGTAATAGAGTCAGTGACACCCTATGCGCCAGTCATCAAACCCAACGCACAGTTCCTAGTTTACGCGTTGGGCTACGACTGCCTCAAGGAGATAGTTGACAAGATCCATGAGGGAGGCTCACTCGGCTTGCTGGATATCAAGCTCAGTGACATAGGTTCAACGATGGACGCTGGTCTGTACTGGATTGACCGTCTAGGCTTCGACGCAGTAACATTCAGTCCATTCCCTGGATATGAGAACGGGGTGGACGCCGTTTACAAGTGGGCCGAGAAGAAGGACAAGGGAATCTTTGCTTTATGCAGAATGAGTAACCCCGGTACCCATGACTACCAATCAAGACTGATGGACGGTGAGAAATTCTATAAACGCCTCGCGAGAGACGCGTTCAACCATGGCTCTAACGGCTACGTGGTGGGGTGTACCGCATCCGAGGAGCTAGGGGACATAAGGGAGATCATCGGTGAGGAATGCATCATTCTTTCACCTGGACTAGGCGCTCAGGGCGGAGACCCTGTTACAGCTTTGAGCTATGGTACTAACAGTAAAGGTGAGGGTTTACTGGTCTCGTCGTCTCGGTCCATCAACTTCGCCTATGAGAGTCTCGGATGGAGTTGGGAGCGTTACGGTGAGGCAGCTGGTGTCTTGGCTGACAGGAAACGCGTCGAACTTAACGAGATTCGTAAAGGACTAGGTAAGTGACTAACCGTTTGATTTAATATATGGGTGGTCAACTAAATGAGAGGTTCAAACGGTTGACCACTAAGATTTTTGAGGTCAGGTTCCATGGCCGAGGCGGCCAAGGGGCTTGGACTGCCTCGCTTCTCCTAGCTCAGGCAGGGCTAAAGGAGGAGAAGAATATTCAGAGCTTCCCTGCCTTTGGCCCTGAACGCGCCGGGGCGCCTATCACGGCGTTCACGCGTATCAGTGATAGCCCGATCCAGCTGCACTCTAGCGTCTACGAGCCTGACGTCGTCGTGGTGCTCGATCCTACGCTGCTGGGGCCATCCGTCTCAGAGGGTATCGGTAAAGAAACAAAGCTTATTGTCAATACAACTGAGTCAGCTGATGCTATACGAGACATGCTGGGAGTCAAAGGAGTAGAGACTTGGACGGTGGACGCTACCACTCTGGCTTTAGATGTCCTTGGGAGGCCAATCACCAACACCGCGATGTTGGGAGCTGTCGTGAAGGCCACCAAGGTAGTCGAGATGGGTTCATTGACCAGTGTGGTCGAGGAACGGTTCGACGGAAAGATCGGTGAACTCAACGTGGAGCTTGTTAAGACGGCATACAAGGAGGCGGTTATGGGATGAGTCAGAAGCGAGCATGGCAGGATCTGCCCAAGGGCGCAGTGAGCTACAAGTCCAGCATGGACTACAAGACAGGTGACTGGGGCGTAAACGCACCCAAGATAGACTACGATAAGTGTATCAAGTGTAACCTATGCCACTTTTTCTGCCCAGAGGGCGCGATAAGTGTCCGTGACGATGAGACGCCTGAGGTGAGTCTCGACTACTGTAAGGGTTGTGGCATATGCGCCAAGGAGTGTCCGGTGCAGTGTATGGAGATGGTGAGGAAGTAATGGCGAAGCAAAGACTTATGGGACTTAACGGGGACGAGGCGGTAGCGTACGCAACAAAGCAGGTGAACCCTGACGTTGTTGCCGCCTACCCAATCACACCCCAGACTATCATAGTTGAGAGGTTCAGCGAGTACGTTGCTGACGGCGAAGTGGAGACAGAGTTCGTCGCTGTCGAGTCGGAGCACAGCGCGCTAAGCTGTAGCGTCGGAGCATCCGCTGCCGGGGCTAGAGCTTTCACGGCCACAGCTGCTAATGGCTTGGCTTTAATGTGGGAGATACTATACATTGCGTCTAGCTTACGACTGCCCATAGTGATGGCTATTGCTAACAGGGCGCTAAGTGGACCCATTAACATCCATAATGATCACAGCGACAGTATGGGTGCACGTGACAGCGGGTGGATACAGATCTACTGTGAGAACGCTCAGGAGGTTTACGACGCCAGCATCACGGCTTGGAGGGTAGCTGAGCACATGAAGATACAGACCCCCGTGATGGTCTGTCTGGACGGCTTTACTCTTAGCCACACCATGGAAAACGTCATGACGCTGCCCGACGAGGAAATACAAAAGTTCATCGGTGAACGTGGATTCCTGACTGTTGAGGGACACATGGGTGAGGGGGAGCTACGGCTGAACCCTGAAATGCCTTTGACGATGGGTCCCCTGGACCTACAGGACTTTTACTTTGAGCACAAGATGCACCAAGTGGAAGCCTTGAAAGACAGCCTTGAGTACATCAAGGATGTCGATGAGGAGTGGGCCAAGCTCTCGGGTAGGAAATACGAGTACGTTGAGCCTTACCTGATGGAAGACGCCGAGATGGCTCTCATAGGAATGGGTTCCATGATGGGAACGATACGCCACATGGTGGACGAGCTTCGCTCTGAGGGCGTGAAGGCAGGCATGATAAAGCTTAGGCTATTCAGGCCACTTCCAGTCGAGGCCATCAAGAAAGCGGTTGGTGACGTCCCAGTTCTGGGAGTCATCGAGAAGGCCATCAGCTTCGGTGCTCCCGCGAGCCCGTTGATGGAGGAACTCATGACATCTTACTACCATGACAAGGAGAAGCCCATGATGGCGAACTATGTCGTTGGTTTGGGCGGAAGGGACGTGAGCCCAGACATAATCAAACAAGCCTACACAAGCCTAGAGAAGATCAAGGAAACGGGGAAGGTGGAGCGGCTTTCCACGTACTTGGGAGTGAGAGGTGAATAGGATGACTGAGAGACTGACATTGAAGCAAGCAGCCAAGATTCCTGACACATTGATGAGTGGACACCGGCTCTGCGCTGGTTGTGCTCACCCGATAGTGGGAAGGATGATCATGAAGGCCGCGGCTGATAGACCTACTATCGTTACCAATGCCACTGGCTGCCTAGAGGTGGCTACCACCATCTTCCCGTTCACTAGCTGGAAGGTTCCATGGCTGCACACCGCCTTCGAGAACGCTGCTGCTAACGCAAGTGGAATTGAGGCAGCTTTCAAGGCTATGAAGAGGAAGGGCAAGGGTCCCTTGGCCAAATATGATAGGATCAACGTCATCGCTTACGCTGGTGACGGCGGTACCTATGACATTGGCTTCCAGGCGCTGAGCGGCGCACTGGAGCGGGGCCATGACTTTACGTATGTCCTGATGGACAACGAGGCCTACATGAACACGGGTATCCAGAGGAGCGGCGGCACACCATTGGCTGCGGCAACAACGACGAGCCCCGCGGGCCGCGTGATCCCGGGTAAGACAGAGCGGAAGAAGCCTATCGACGAGATCGTTGTGGCTCACGACATCCCGTATGTTGCGACGATGAACCCCGCGTGGCCACAGGACGTGCTTGACAAGAGCAGAAAGGCGTTCGACACGGTGGGCCCCAAGTTCTTGCACGCGTTCATCGCGTGTTGCAGGGGTTGGCGGTATGATATGGCTGACACTATCGGCATCAGTAAGCTGGCTACTCAGAGCTGCGTTTTCCCTCTCTTCGAGGTGGAGCGTATTGACAGAAAGCCGGTGTGGAAGCTGACAGGGCAGAGTGCGTCCATAGCTCGTAGGCCTGAGAGCAAGAAGCCGGTAGAGGAGTACCTACGGACTCAGGGACGGTTCAGGCACCTGTTCAGGCCCAAGGAGAACAAGGAGCTTCTCACGGCTATTCAGGAGGGCGTGGATCACCGCTGGGAGATGCTCCTAAAGCGGTGCGGCCTCTAACTTTTTCCTCTTTTTTCAGTGGTTTTATTTAGCGGTCCGTGTTCTTTTGGATGATGTCTGGCTACAGTCCTATCCGCGACACTTTAGCGAAGCGGATCGCCGGCGAGATCGTGTTGTCGGTGAACCCCGGTAAGATCATGAGGAAGTGGAGGGGCCTGCTGGAAGTGAGCCAGACCGCGATGGCGGGCGCGTTGGAGTTATCTCCATCCGTGGTCAGCGACTACGAGACCGGTAGACGGAAAAGCCCGGGGAGCGGCTTCATCAAACGGTACGTAGAGGCGTTGCTGCTAATCGATGAGAGCAGGGGCGGCAACTATATCCGTCAGCTCTCACGCATAACCATCGACCCTAGTGATGTTTTTATTGATATCAGGGAGTTCATGTCACCTGTCTCGGCTCGTGAGATCATCGAGTCAGTGGATGGCAGAGTGTACTCTGGTGAGGAGCGTCTGGATCAGGACGTGTTCGGGTATACCATCGTTGATAGCATCAAGGCTATTCAGATGTTAAGCGGCCTGGATTTCTACAGAATATTTGGGACAACGAGTGAGCGAGCGCTGATTTTCAGCGGGGTAAGTAAAGGCAGGTCGCCATTGATCGCTGTAAAGATCAGCCCGTTCAAGCCAAGGATCATTGTGCTTCACGGCGTGGAGGGTGAGATCGATCCCTTGGCGGTTCAGCTTGCGAAGCATGAGGGTATCCCGTTGGCTGTTTCTGAGCTTAACTCCGAAGAGGAGCTCGTGGACGCCTTGATAAGGCTCTACAGATCAACAGAGTAGTCTATTTCATAATCCAGTTTAACCTGGTTTGATGTTCTCGGCAGCTCTTCGGGTAACCTCGTTGACTCGTCTTTTTCGTGTTTGGGGTCTCTTGGCTGTCTGTATCCAGTGGATGTACATGAGTTTCTCGGAGTTGGTGAATGCCTGGAAGTTGCTCCATGCTTGCTGGTTCTCCTTGAGGGCTTCCTTGATTTCAGGTTTAAACTTGGTTAGATAGTTTTTGTAAATCGTCTTTAATGAATTTCAATTCGAATTGTAAAAAGGATGTAATTAACCGTCGTTAAACTCTAATTCAGCTCGGATGATGAACCCCATTTCATCGAAGGGTTTTACGTTAATGGCGTGTATTCCCCTTTTTTCGTTATTTTCTCTATTATATCTTATTCCAGCGTGATTGGGAAAAGAAAAAAGGAAAGAAGAAACAATCGGTGAGAGAAACTTGGAACTGGTAGATAACAAGATAAATGATATTCTAGTATTCATTGGACAAAACAACTCATGACACAGATTTTTGTATCATCGCGCGCGTCAACTAACTTAGGTTGACTGATACTTGCGCGCGCCTCTCAATTTCACCATGAGGAACTTATGAAAACCCACCCACTCCTGAAAAAGAATCAATACTTTAATATCCACGGGGCGAGGGAATAAATCAACGACGATTTTCCCGTCCCCTTTAAGCGCCCCATGCGCCCGAGGGGGATTTTTCGCCCCGCTTCCGTCCCGCGGGTCTAACTCCTAATATATTTATAGGGTTAAAAGCGTTTTCTTTTGTTGTCATCTTTTGTCTTATATAATAAGACGTACGTCTTACGGTGTATACAAGTAAACTACGTATACTACGTATACTACGTAAACCCACACACACCCACACACACTAATTAACTAAGCCTACCCACTCTGACCCCCCTAAACCCACCTACCTATCTACCTACCTACTACTACTACCACTGTGGTAGTACTAGTACTACCGACAATAAAAGGAAATAATATAACAGTACATTAAAAGTGATATTGAATAGTGATATTAGAACGGCATAATGTAAACGTAAGGATTTAACGTTAGTTTAAGGAGGAGCCTAAGACGGAAGGCGATAACGGGAGGAATAAATGGAAGAACTAAACGGAGTCATAAATGGGTGAATCAAAAAAAGGAGGCAATTAGCCCTTACTTTTCATCCCTCATTTTAATCGTGGCTAATGATTGCTGGCAAACACCCTCCGAGATTTATCAGCGAATAAAATCCGAGATGGGCGTCGATTTCTCACTTGACCCATTCATCGCCGAGGATAACCCCCTCGGGACTCTCTACTATTACAATGAAAAAGACGCGCGCGGGCTGATTAAATAATTAGTTTGGAGGGTGTTTTATCCTGTCATTTCACTCAGTTAATAAGTAGCTAGAGAACCAGTTCCTCTTCCACAACCCAAACATCTGAATAAACACCATCAAAAACCAACAATAC
>JAOZHP010000031.1 GCA_026014815.1 Candidatus Bathyarchaeota archaeon | reverse complement strand
CTCAGCGGCAAAATGCATCGCGAGGTCTCCGAATCCTCTGAAGCTTCCTCCATAGATCTTGTTAGTATACACGGCTCTTCCGTTGATCCATGCGTTCTCGATCTCGTAGGGGCCTCCAGCGTGAGCTGTCTGCCTCCAGAGCCAGAACGGTGCCCTGTTTCCATATGCACCGCACTCTAGGGTGATGTCTACTTCGATGGCAGTGACCTTGCCCGCCTTGTTAGCCCCTGACTTGTACTTGATCCGGGCAGGGAACCTCTTGTTAGAATATGAAAGTGAATCCTTACGGTCCCAGATGTGGGAAACCGGTTTCCCTGACTTGACTGCAGCGAAGGCCGCGAACGCGGATACTATTGGGCCAGCGTCGTCTTTGCCTCCGAAGCCTCCCCCTGTGAGAGCTAGGATGACTCTGACTTGGTTCAAGTCCCAGTCGAGTACGTGGGCTACCTTCTCTCTGATGAGGAATGGGCTCTGACCGTTGGCAATGATGGTGACCTTGTTTGAACCCTCGGGTATTGCGTACGCTGCCTCGGTCTCAATGTACATATGGTCCTGGTAAGGGCTCCAGTAAGTGTCCTCAACTACAACATCTGCGTCCTTGAAGCCCCGCTCAGCGTCTCCCTTCCTGATCTTGGTCGTTAAGGCAATGTTGCCGCCATCATGGATGTCTACGGCACCATCTATCTGAGCTGCGTCGATATCAAGGTAGGCTGGTAGCTCCTCGTAGTCCATATGGACCCTGTCCATAGCTTCCAGAGCCGTGCCTTCATCCCTTGCTAGGACCAGCGCTACCGGGTCTCCGATAAAGTGGACTTTCTTGTCGTTGAGGAACGGCTGGTCCGGTAGGGCGTATCCTATCTGGTTGTTTCCAGTGACATCCCCGCCCGTGTAGATTCCGATGACTCCATGCACCTTGAGTGCCATGGATATATCTATGTCCTTGATGATTGCATGTGGAACCTTGCTCCGATATACTTTGAGGACAGGTGTGTTCTTGGGAATATAGTCGGCGGTGTACTTGGCCTTGCCCAGAGCTTTATCTAGGGCATCGGTCCTGATGACGTTCTTGCCGACCACAAGGAAGTCTTTCCTTCCAAGTATGTCTGTTAATATCTTGTCATACTCCATAGAAGACCCAACCATTGTGATATCAGGAGAGTTACGTCAAGGTTTTAAATAAAACAATCTCCCAAGCTCTCCAAAAAGTCTCCCCGATCTGCCTCAATTACCAGTACTTGAGCGCTTTTCTCTTCAAAGAACCTGAGAACGGCGTCGATCTTATCCGTTCTACACAGAACCACCATCTTTCCACCTTTGACGAGTGAATCAACTACCTGTTTTACTCCGGAGGCAAGGCCTTCACCTATGAGCTCGATGTGCCCAAACTCATCCACAAAGACAACAGAATCTTGAGTCATCTTCGAAGCGGCATCTGAGAGAACTTGATTGGCTCTCCTGAATCCTGTCTCGCTGAAGGCGTACTTCCACTCACCGATAGGCCTCCAATCATCTGAGTCAATCATTGTCTTCAATATGACGAGAGGAAACCTTTCACCGGATTCGAGATCAACACCCATGTAGCCAATAGTCTCGTCTCCTTGAAGAACCCTTAAGCTAAGTATACCCATTACTTTCTGGCCTTTAGATTTCACATTCTCAGCTAGCTCCAAAGCCCGAGTTGTTTTTCCGCTTCCTATCTGCCCATGAATGATGACCACTCGTGGCTCCGGGTCTTTCATTGTTACAGTGATCGTGTTTCGCTGATAAGAGGTAGCCGTTTCTTTCGAGGAGCTTTTAACCTCGGGGAGCCCCAGCCATAATGAGAGATATGAGCCACATCCAGTTCACCCGCTCCAAGATCGTATGCACGATAGGTCCTGCTTCACAAGAACCGGAGATCCTGAAAGCCATGGTCGCCGAAGGCATGGATGTGGCACGTATCAACATGAGTCACGGTGAACCCGACGAGTACAAGAAGGTCTTCAATGACATAAGGGAGATAGGTGATACAAGTATCCTCATTGACCTCCCTGGACCCAAGATCAGATTAGGAGAGCTTGACGGCAAGTACATGCTCAAGGAGGGGGATATGATTAATTTCACAACTGAGCCTGTTATCGGTAACAAACAGAAAATCAGTGTCAGTTACAGCAAGCTTCCAAGCGAAATCATGGTAGGGGGCCACTTATTCATCAACGACGGAGTCATCGACCTTGAGGTAACTGAGATCGATAATGAGCTCAAAGGATTCACTGTAAAAGTCGTCTCGGGTGGCGAGATAAGCAGCAGAAAAGGTGTCAACGCGCCGGGGGCTAACCTCAGCTTGAGACCTCCAACAGAAAAAGATATGACTGGGATCAAGTTCGGCGTCCAGATGGACTGCGACTGGTTCGCTGCCAGTTTCGTGAGGACTGCGGATGACGTGGAGGCGGTGAGGCTCGAGATTGAGAAGCTGGGAGGGGATCAGCCTATCATCAGCAAGATAGAGCATGGTGAAGCTGTACACAACATCAAGGAGATTATCGAGGCAAGTGACGGAATAATGGTTGCTAGAGGCGACCTCGGCATCGAGATTCCTCCATGGGATGTGCCCCTACTCCAGAAAAAGATCATAGAAGCGTGCAATAAACTTGGAAAACCTGTGATCGTTGCCACACAGATGCTGGAATCCATGATGCAGAATCCACGACCTACCAGAGCCGAGGCCAGTGACGTGGCAAACGCCCTACTGGATGGCGCAGATGCTGTGATGCTTAGCGGTGAGACCGCCGTAGGTAAGTTTCCTGTAGAGACCGTGAGAATCATGAACAGCATCGGCTGGGTGGTTCAGGAGCAGATAACCCACAAAGAGGAAGCCGACATTAAAACTACGAGAGTAGTTGACCTAATAGGAAGCCTCGCAGCCCGTGCAGTGATCGCAGTTGACCCCGCAGCGATTATTGTTGTTACCCGTAGTGGATTCAGTGCCCTCCAAGTGAGTAAACACCGACCTAAGACACGCATCCTGTCGTTTTCGAAGGACCCGAGAGTCAGCCGTCGCATGCATATGTACTGGGGTGTGAAGCCATTGGATGTGGAGTGGACTGATGACAGGGATGACCTCATCGTGAGAGCGGTCGAGAAAAGCCTTGAGATGGAGTATATCTACCCTAATGACCTTGTCGGGGTGGTCTCAGGTTCCACACTTATTGCCCCAGGGCAAACCACAACCCTTGACATACTTAGAGTCGAGGACATCCTACTGAACAGGGACTAATTTTATCATCCATAACCCCCATTTCATCTTATGGCGCGTTATGTTCTACCAAAAACCATTGAACCTGAACCGTTAGCGCAAGATGAGGTGGTTATGGTCACCAGCGGTGACCTACGTTTATCAGCTAACCAAGAGTGCTGGCCGGCTCAAGAAGCCATGGAACAGAGGATCAAGGAAGTCTTCAAAGCAGAAGGAGTGAAGATCAAGCGTGGTCACCCCTACGACCCTGCGCTTAAACATGGTTTCATCTGGAATCAGCGCATGGGGATGGACGTTTTCAATAAAATACCGAAGGACACCCCTGTAGTGGTGGCCGAGGCGGTGTGGCAGTACAGTCACCACGTGTTAGCTGGTCTGAGGGATCATAAAGGTCCTATTCTTACCTTGGCTAACTGGAGTGGTCAGTGGCCTGGCCTTGTTGGGATGCTTAATCTGAACGCGAGCCTCACAAAGATGGGGGTCGAGTACAGCACCATCTGGAGTGAGAGTTTCGATGACGAGTTTTTCCTCAAAGGTCTGAGACAGTGGCTTAAGGAAGGAAAAATTACTCATGAGACAGAACATGTCCGAGATTTGGACAAGAGTAAGCTGCCAAAGAACGAGTACAAGCTTGGTAAAGCTTTAGCTGAACAGCTTCGTAATGATAAGGCCATCATGGGGGTCTTCGATGAGGGTTGTATGGGTATGTATAACGCCATCATCGAGGATGAGTTACTGAACCCCCTTGGGGTCTACAAGGAGCGGCTCAGCCAGAGCGCCCTCGTAGCAGAGATGAGAGAGGTCTCGGACAAGGAAGCACAGAAGGTAAAAGACTGGCTTGACGCTAAGGGCATGACTTTCGTTACTGGCACCGATGAGGCTACGGAGCTGACTGATAGTCAGGTACATGAGCAATGTAAGATGTACATCGCGGCGGTAAGGATAGCGGACGATTTCGGCTGCGCTACTATTGGCATCCAGTATCAGCAAGGTCTAAAGGATATGGCACCTGCGAGTGACCTCGTCGAAGGGCTCCTTAACAACGTGGACAGGCCCCCCGTTTACCATAAAGAGACCGGAGAAGAACTATACACGGGACAGCCATTGCCCCATTACAACGAGGTGGACCAGTGCGCAGGACTAGACGGCCTTATAACTAACAGAATCTGGACAGCAATGGGTTTTGATCCCGCTAACACGCTACACGACATCAGATGGGGTGACTGGTATGGGGATGACTATGTTTGGGTGTTCCTCATCTCAGGCGGTGCCCCTCCAAGTCACTTCAAGGGTGGTTACAAGGGGGCAAGCAGCGAACGACAGCCCTCCATGTATTTCCCCTTGGGCGGTGGTTCCCTAAAGGGGGATAGTAAACCAGGGGAGATAGTGTGGAGCAGGATCTTCGTCATGGGTGGAAAACTCCATGTAGATATCGGCAGGGCGACCGTAGTGGACCTTCCTCCCGAGGAGACCCAGAGGCGCTGGGACGCAACGACGCCTCAATGGCCTATTATGAGCGCGGTGCTTCATGGCATCACGAGGGATGAGATGATGGCCAGGCACAAGGCTAACCATATCCAGGTGGTCTACGCTCCGAGCGCTGAGGAAGCATACTTGGCGTTGGCAGCCAAAGCCGCTATGTTCCATGAACTAGGGGTTAAGGTTCACATCTGCGGTGAAGTGAAAGTAGGTTAGAGTCATGCATGTCATAGCCGTTGACCTTGGAGCCTTCAGTGGACGCGTGATGAAGGTAAGCTTCGACGGGGAGTCATTCACTCTGGACGCGGTTCACAGGTTCAACAATGAACCCGTGGACTCCGGGAAGGCTCTACGCTGGAACGTGAAGCGACTGTGGCGTGAGACAGTAAAGGGGATTCAATGGGCTCAAGAAGGGGCCTCAAGCATAGGCATCGCCTCATGGGGAGTCGATTACGGGCTTCTAGATAAGGAAGGAAACCTCATCGAGGACCCTTTTCATTACAGGGACCCTCGGACATCCGGGATGATGGACTGGGTCTTCAAGAAAGTGCCTCGGAAAACGATTTTCCAGAGGACAGGCGTCCAGTTCCTTGAACTTAACACGTTGTACCAGATAGCCAGCCAAGTCAAAACCAGAAGAAAGGCTCTCAGGACCGCAGAGACATATCTGGGTTTCCCGGACCTCTTCAACTACTGGCTTACAAGCGAAAAGAAAGCTGAGTTCACACACGCTACGACAACTCAGATGTACAGCCCGGTGGATCGTGACTGGTGCTATGACATCATGGAGGCGGTAGGGATTCCGTCTCACATCTTCCCTGACGTGATTCAGCCCGGGACAGTCATAGGAGATTGCAGTGGAGTGCCATTATGCGCCCCTGCATGCCATGACACGGGGAGCGCTATCGCTGCTATCCCTTCAACGAGCCCTAATTTCGCGTATATTAGCAGCGGCACTTGGAGCCTGATAGGCGCAGAGATGAAGGAGCCCCTCATAAACGATGAGGTATACAGCCATAACTTCACTAACGAGGGCGGTGTGGAAGGCACTTTCCGGCTCCTCAAGAACCTGCCAGGACTCTGGCTCGAACAAGAATTGACCAGGGAGTGGACCAATAAAGGAGCGGTCTTGAGCTACGGAGAGCTAGAAGAAGCCGCCGACAAGTCACAACCATTCAGGTCTATCATTGACCCAAGTGACCCAGTGTTCCATTCACCGGGGGAGATGACCACAAGGATTCAACAATACTGCAGCGAAACAGGGCAGGAGGTGCCTCGCTCCATAGGAGAGTACATGAGATGCATCTATGAGAGCCTTGCACTGAACTATAGACACGCTCTTGGGGGATTGGTGAAGCTCACTGGAAGACAACCGGATGTGATCCATGTAATCGGCGGTGGGTCCAAGAACAAGGTACTTAACAGGATGACTGCTGACGCGTTAGGCGTAAAGGTGGTTGCAGGACCTGGTGAGGCTACAACTATAGGCAATGCGCTTGTGCAATACATAAGCCTGGGTATGATACGGGACATCTCGGAGGGAAGGAGAATCCTCTCTGAGAGCCTTGAACTTGAAACATTCACACCCGGACAAACAGGTGGATGGGATGAAGCATACAGGAGATTCGAAGACCTCCTAGGTGAGGAAACATGATAATAGGGCTCATCGCGGACACTCACGACAACATATACATGATCCAGAAAGCGGTGGAAAAGTTCAACGAAGAGCGTGTCAGTCTAGTTCTTCACGCTGGTGACTATATTGCCCCTTTCACTGCTCAACATTTCAAGCCTCTGAACGCGCAGTTGATCGGCGTTTTTGGTAACAATTGTGCCGAGCATGAACACCTGAAACAGGTCTATGGGGATATCGGTGTTGAGCTTCGTGGCTACTTCACTGAGGTCGATGTTGATGGCTTGAAGATCGCGCTTCTTCACGGTCACAGAAAGGAGGATACCGACCGAGCGTTCTCTGGAGGATACGACATCATCGTCCGTGGTCACACTCACAGGGCTAGCATCGGTGAGGAGAACGGGATCCTCGTTGTGAACCCGGGTGAGGCATGTGGCTACGTAACGGGGCGACGTTCAATCGCGTTCTTGGACACGGAGAGAAGGTTCGCTTGGCTCAGCGACCTTGATTAAGCGACACCGCAGAAGGTCCTCATGACATGCTCCTGGACCCTTGCGATGTCATGGACGCTCTGTAGGTCCACCCATTCTTCCTTGGAGTGAGCCCCGAAACCGTTCGGACCGTATGCTACGGCTGGAATGCCTTTGTTCCATATGATCTCAGTGTCCATCCAACCGGTTCCCCCTACATAAATCGGGGTGTAGTTGAGGAGGTTCTCTGACCCCTCCTTGATGACTTGGCAGATCTCCTCGTCAGGGCTTATCTCCATAGCTCCTCTGTAGAATGTTATCTTGTGCTCACCCTTGAACTTGGGGTCCCCCTCTCTTAGAGCTTGAATCATCTGGGTCATCTCCTCGTTCACGTCTTCTCTCGTCTCGCCCGGTATCGTGCGGCGTTCGATCTGCAGTTTACACTCGGCAGGATAGGTGCTCAGCTCGCTTCCCCCCTTGATGATGCTGGCGTGTACACTCCCAGGGCCTACTAGGGGGTGTTTCACTTCCTCAAGGGATGTTTGGAGTGCTTCCAGTCCTTGTAGCACATGTCCCATCTTGGCTATGGCGTCAACGCCGAACTGGTAGAGGCTTCCATGAGCAGCCACGCCGTGGGTCTCGACATCTAACCACGCGAATCCCTTGTGAGCCACCTGAATGTTACCACCAGTGAACTCGCCAACAATAGCAGCGTCAGCCTTAGTGGTCTCCATGAGTTTCTCAGTGCCTATGCTAGCGAACTCTTCGTCACATACCGCTGCAAGAATGATGTCTCCCTTGAGGGCGTCACCGGAGTCGATTATGGTCTTGATGGCGATCATGCTTGCAGCGAGCCCTCCCTTCATATCGAAGCTACCTCTACCGTAGAGCTTACCATCCTTGACAACAGGGTTGAAGGGATCTATCGTCATGTAGTCTACCCCCACGACATCAGTGTGGCCGTTGATGAGCAGCGTCTTCCCTCCACCCTCTCCCTTGAGTAAGCCGACGACATTCGGTCGCCCTGGTTTTACATCGTATCTCTCGGTTCTCAAGCCTTGGGCTTTCATCCATTCCTCAATATAATCAGCGATCTCGGACTCGCCTGCCGCACCGGGTACCAGAGAGGGGTTCACTGAGTCAATCTTTACCATGTCTTTCAGTAGCTCAGTGAGTTCATTGAGGTTGATGGAGTTCACCATATGATGATTGATGAACCCTTGAGGGTTAAATCGTTTTTCAGAGTATCGTTAGGTTGTCACAGATAGAGTTGTTTCGAGGATTATTAGCAACGTAAATAAAATATTGTGTAATTGAAAGAAGCGAACTTGAACCTAGTTTTTGTTCATTGATTTCCCTAGACGGGTGGCAAGTAGGCCTAGCATCACGAGAATGATGCTCAAGGTCGTCTGGCTCCCCGTGTAAGGCACCGTGAATATCATCAGGTCACTAGGGGCGTATATTACGATCAGGACCGCGCTAAATACTAATGCTAGGCCTATGCCCAGAGTCATCTTTCTTAGTGTTCTGTATATCAGGTGTTGTTCGTTGACCTGCCCCCAGGTAATGTTTTTCCTCCTTTTTTCGGTTTTTCTGCATCGTAGAGTCGAATCTATCATGTAATAACTTAATTTTAATCGTTTTTGACAAATAATTTTTGGTATTACGACTTGTCAAGAAGATGAAAGAAAAGAAGAGGGGAGGATCAACGGACCCATCCAGGGAAAACAGGGTGCTTGCTACAGATGAACTCTAGCAGGTATGGCTCGTTTGAGGCGTTAGCCTTCAAAGCCCGTTTGAGGGCTGGCTCCACCTCGTCAGGGTCGTTTACTCGCTCGGCTTGGATGCCGAGGGCTTCAGCTACTTTAGCGCTACTCTGGACTGTGTGACTGGTTAACTCGTAGGTGTATGGGCTGTGGCCTTTTCCCCAGAACCCTGGTCCGTAGCCTCCGAACCCATCGTTGTTGATGTGGATAGTGGTTATACCCATCTTGTTCCTTACCATGGTCTCCCAGTTGCCCATCTGGTACCCCACTCCAGCGTCTCCCGTGACGCTTGCTACCTGCCAGTCTGGGAATGCGAGCTTGGCTCCCATCGCTCCTCCGAGGCCGTAACCGAGGGTGCTCACGTTGCCCCAGCCGAGGAAGCCGTGGGGTATCTGCGACTTATAGACGGCGCTGAGTTGGTCTCGTGTGTTCCCGGACTCGTGGGTTACGAGACTCTTCTTCATGTCGAGTATCTTCATTAGATCACCGTAAACCCTGTATGGGTTGATGGGAGTCTCACCGGACTCCATGAGTGGGGTATATGTCTTCATCATTGTGGCCCATGAGTCCTCGATCTCCTTGTGCAACGCCGCATTAGATTTGATGGTTCCCTGTTTCTCAAGTTCTTCTTTTAGCTGTATCAGAACGAGTTTTGCGTCTCCTAATATGGCGTGGTCTACCAAGTAGTCGGTGTTGAGGTCGCTATCGTCGATGGCTACCTGTATTATCTTCTTGTGGACCGCGTCGGGTATCTTATGCATGAAGTGACTTGGAGTGTGACCCATGCCTACAGTTAATACCAAGTCTGCTTTCCCTAGGAAACGCTCAGCTGGTTCACCCCTGACTCCCAGAGACAAGGGGTGATTCTCAGGGAAAACGCTCTTTCCCTTCAATGTTGTGAGCACTGGAAGTTGCGCCGCTTCTGCGAACTCCAGAAGATCAGATGCAGCGTCAGCTGAGAAGACCCCCTGTCCCACGAACATTATGGGGTTTTTCGCTTTTTTCACGGCCTTTACTGCTTTCTCGACATCCTTGGGGTCTCCCATGCTTCTCCAGCCCTTCACTTTAGCGTATGGGTACTCTGATGTGTCGTATTCGCCTAGGTCTCTTGGGAGCTGGAGGAGTACTGGTGATGGTCTGCCTGTCTTGAGTTTGGTGAAGGCTCTGCGCATGTACTCTGGTACTCTCTCGGGTTTGTTGATGTAGCCGCACCACTTGGTCACCGACCTGAAGCCGTCGTCGATGCTGTAACGTGTCCTGCCATGGACTTCGGCTTCCACGCCGTCGGTCAAGCAGAGAAGTGGCACTGAGTCCTCGTATGCCTGTGCGAGGGCTCCATAGGCCATCTGTGTTCCAGCTGCGTTGACACCTCCCATGACGGTGCATACACCGAAGTCTTTGCCGTCCATGACTCGGCTGTATGCGTCAGCTACAGCGACGGCGTATCGTTCGTCCCTGACCATGAATATGTTGATGTCAGGATCGGCTCCTATCACGTTGTTTATCTGAGTAGTGGGGAAGGTTGCTACTCCCCTTATACCCTCTGCTTTTAGAGCCTCGACTAGTCCTTCAACGGCTTTAATCTTCAATCAGAATCACATGGTAGACACGGGGGAATGAGAAGAAAAAACCACCGGGTCAAGGCGACTTAGTTTAAGGATTTGATGGTTACATAAATGCAAACAAGATAAATGATGATTAGATCACGCCTTCCTTACGCAGTGCGTCTACGTCCTCATTTGAGAGCCCTAGAAGACGTGTGTATACCTCTTCGTTGTGCTCTCCTAGCAGAGGTGCGGGAGCCGTGATGTCTCCCTTGGTGTCGCTGAACTTGATGGGGAACCCTGGCTCGGTGATCTCTCCAAGGATGGGATGGTCTACTTTGACGAACATCTCCCTCGCTGCAGCGTGCTCGTTCTCCATGACTTGGTCTAGGTCGAGGACGGGTCCCACCGGTACACCTGTCTTTGCGAGGAGTTCTACTACCTCGTTTGTCGTTTTCTCGGATACCCATGTTTCTATGGCTTCTTTCGTGAGTTCTTCTACTCCAAGGAGTTCCTTGAACCAGTCTGTGATGCGGCCCGCTGGGAGGCTGAACATAACGTATCCATCGCTTGTCTTGTGGAGACCTGAGACGGCTACACCCGCGGTTCTGCCTGCTTGTCTCATGGTGGTGTCAGCTAATTTCCAGAAGCTGAAGCTCTGCATTACGCCTATCATGCTGTCCATCTGGGCTACATCAACTCGCTGCCCTTTGCCTGTGTTGTGTCTATGGTTGAGGGCCGCGAGGATACCTATGAGGCACGTGTAGCCGGGAATGGTGTCCGCGATTGCGTCTGGTGCCTGCATGGGTGGACCATCCGGGTTGAAGGCGTCTTTCATTAGCCACATGTATCCGCTTGTAGCCTGAGCGATGGGGTCGAAGCTCCGTCTGTCTTTCCATGGCCCGGTGTGCCCGAACCCAGAGATGCTGGCGTAAATGACGCGTGGGTTGAGTTCCCTGAGTACGTCCCATCCGAGGTCTAGCCTGTCCATGGTGCCCGCTGAGAAGTTCTCCATAACAACGTCGCTTTTCTTGACTAGCTCCTTGAACAGTTCTTTGCCTTTGGGGTTTTTGAGGTCGAGGGTGACGCCTTTCTTGCATCGGTCTAGGAACACGAAGTAGGGGCTCTGTCCCTTGACTAGCGGTGGGAACATGCGGGTCATGTCCCCCCACTGGGGCTCAATCTTAATGATCTCTGCACCCATGGCTCCCATCATCATGGTACAGATGGGGCCAGCGTGGGCGTGAGTGAGGTCAAGCACTCTTACTCCTTTGAGGGCTGTCATGCATTCTCTGTGGGTTCACAGGTTTTTGAACCCCGCGTTCATTGACGGGGTTTTGTTTCAAGTGACTTGGAATTACGCGGAAAAATTGTTGAATCACCGTTACCTCTACGCTTTTTTACGTATACTGAGATCAGATCTGGGCGTTAATAGGGATTATTTAGTGAAAAAGGGTTTATTTCAGGCTTTTCGCGTTACCCCTCTGACTGGATGTGACTTGGTTTGCGGGTAAGGTATGAAAATAGGGTGATAAGAAAAAGTGGTTACATTTCTCTTAATCGTTTGACGCGTTCATCTATGGGTGGGTGTGTGGCGTAGATAGCGTCCAGTGCGCTTCGGTTGGGGTCAGCGATGAAGAGGTGGCTCACTGATTCGCTTACCTTCATGTCGCCTCTGTTGTATTTGCCGATCTTTTCTAGCGCATCCGCGAGGCCGTCAGGGTAACGGGTTAACTCGGCTCCCGAGGCGTCAGCTAGGTACTCTCTGCTCCTGCTCACTGCCATTTGCACTAAACGTGTGGCAATTGGAGCAAAGATGGCTAAGACGAAGCCGACGACAAGGATCACGACCTCTAGGCCTGTGCTTCTGTCACTGTCTCGTTTGCTTCTGCCGCCGAATCTCCAGCTTCTTAGCATCATGTGGCTGACTATCCCTGCGAGTCCAACTAGGACGGCGACGAGGGTCATGAACTGGATGTCCCGGTTCATGATGTGGCTTATCTCGTGAGCTATGACTCCCTCCAGCTCCTGCCTGTCCAAGGTCTCTAGGAGGCCCGTGGTGACGGCGACGCTTGCGTGCTCAGGGTCCTTGCCTGTGGCGAATGCGTTAAGCTCGCTGCTCTGCACGATGTATGTCTTGGGTTTAGGTATCCCGGCTGCTATGGCCAACCCTTCGACGGTGTTGTTGAGGTACGTGTACCGTGGTCCTTCGGCGGGTATGGCTCCTGTGCTACTTAGCACAACCCTGTCACCGTACTGGTAGCTGCTCCAAGTGTAGACGAGGATAAATATGGCGCTAATCGGTAAGGCAGCGTAAGTGTTTCCGATGAAGTAATAGCTGGCGGTGAAGACCAAGGCGAAGAGGATCACACTGACCACTATGGCCAGCAGTATGCTGTCCCTCTTGTTCTTGGCCTGCTCGTCGTGGAAACTTCTTCTCTCCATCTAGAACTTCACTCTGGGGACGTCACGCGCCTCGTCGGGTATCTCAAGGAACTCGGATTTACCTCGTCCACCAGCGAACCATAAACCTGGGATTGTAGTCACCAGATTGTTGAAGTCCAGCACGGTGTCGTTGTAGAACTGACGTGCATATGCGATCTTGTTCTCGATGCCTTCCAGCTGTTCCTGTAGCAGCTTGAAGTTCTCCTGAGCCTTGAGGTCAGGGTAGGCCTCGGCTATTGCGAAGAGTCTGCCCATTGCTTGTGTCAGCATGTTATCCGCTGTTACACGGTCCTGCCTGCTGCCCGAGACCATTCCGGCTCTGGCTTTTGCGATGTTGTCGAAGATCTCTTTCTCGTGTGAAGCGTAGCCTTTGACTGTCTCGACGAGGTTGGGAACTAGGTCGAACCTTTTCTGTAGCTGTACGTCTATCTGGGCCCATGCCTCCTCGATTCTGTTCTCTAGGACTCTGATCCTGTTGTAGTATGTGACGTAGAGGTAGATGCCCGCTACGACGAGGACGACTAGTCCTCCTAATAAGTATCCAATCATTCCGGTGTGTTCACCTTAAGTTAAGGATTGAGCGTTGGGTTATAAACAATATTCAGAATTTGATCAGAATTAGGCTAATCAATGAACCTTTTGAGAACTCTTAGCGCACGTAATGTGATCCATTTGCCTGGTTTATGCTTCTCCTCAATGTCAACCCACATCTTACCGTTGAAGGAGTTCTTCAGTAGCCATTTACCATCGCTCTGCTGCGTATTCAGCACAATATCTATTGCAGGTTGCATACGCTCATCTTTGACACCGAGTCTCGTGAGGGTATCAAGCACCTCAAGGATGTCTGACTGGTAGAAAAGAGGGAACCCGAAACGTTTCCATCCAGCCTTGGCCTTCCTGCTTCCATCCGGATTCTTGAGGTACCTGTACACCTCGTTCTCTAGTATGTTCTCGACCTCTCTGTCGATGATGGTTCTCATCTCAGATGTCTGTTTCCCATCAGGAATAATTGAGAAGGCTTTCAGGACCTTCGTCGCACCCATGAAGCAATTCATGGGGAAGACAGCGTCAGGGTTTATGGGGAAGGCTCGGCACTTCCAGCCAGCGTTCTCATCATCATGGTATTCATAGATGAACTCTAACAGCCTCTGAGCCCTTGGATCATTAAGGTAACCGAAATGAGTCAGATAGTAGAGTACGTTGCCGTCGAAACAGCACCCATTCTTAACGACGCTGTTCCTGCCTTTTTCGGATTTAGGTAGCTCGGTAAGGAAGTGCCCACTATTTCGCTGGAACTCGAAGACCTGCTCAACTGCTTTTTTGATACCCGGAGTCAATGAGGCTCCTAGTTCAGCCAGAATCAGCAACTGGTGTGTGGTTGCTTTGTATTTGGGTAGGTACATGTTCTCCTTGTGTACCCAGTAACCCTCGGTACTTTGTGCATCAAGGATAGTCTTGATGATTTCAGACTCCATTATCAGGTCTCCCATTTTTCTTACCGCGGAAGACTTGGGGTCAAATCCTTTCAGATCCAAAAGTGTCCAGTACCTGACTGATGGGTTTCTGGGCTCTAGTAACCAGTCGAGAACATCCTCTTTGAGAAAACTGGGCATGGAGAAAGGTTGTTTAAGCTTCAATATAGCAGTTCAGTTCAAGAAGTGTAAACCCATGGAAGTTTACATCTAGGAACTCCATAACCAATGCGATGCCCCCAACAACGTGCATTTCTAAGTATTTTATTGATTTCAGAGTTGATTCAAAGCGAAATGAAGTTCCTTACCAATATCATGACAGCTTTATTCGTCTCTTCACTGGTATCCATAAATCTTGGTGCAGCCACGCCTGCTGCGTTTCGCAGACCGGGAGCAGACCCAGAGCCATACGTCTACGCCACGTATCTCGGTGGAACCGGGGAAGACCATCTTAGGGATGTCGCAGTTGACCTGGAGGGGTATATTGTCTTAGCCGGATCGACGTATTCTGAGGACGTCCCGACGTTGAACGCCTATCAAAACGTATACGAGGGCGGTGTGTTGAATGATATCCACGTCGTTGTCGGAGCCCTAGGAGCGATATGGTATCTGTATGGTAAGAGAGGCTAGAGCTCGAAGTAGACTATCTTTTTCCTTTTCTTCTTGGACTCCATTCTCAGGTCCTTGAGCTTACCGATCTCACCTGTAGTCTTGACGTGTGTACCCAGGCAGAATGTCTCAGCGTAGTCACCGATACGGACCATTCTTAACTCATTGACGGTGCCTGGCATCTTCTCAAGGAAGCTACGCTTACGGGCATCGTCACCCACGTCCAGTTCATCGCGACTCGTGGTGTAGATCACGATAGGCACATCCTCATCAATGATCTCGTCAAACTGTTTCCAAACCTTACTGATAATCTCCTCTGTGAGTTCACTGGGCTTGAAATCTAGCTGACTGAAGCTGCTGAATACTTTTGGTCCACTGCCCTCTGCTTCAAGGAGGCCTGTAAGCAGGTGTTCTCCGCTATGGAGTCTCATATGGTTGAGCCTTCGCTCCCAGTCGATGACCCCATGGACCTCTGTCCCTAATGCTATGTTGTCGTCGAGGTAATGGAAAATCTGAGGTCCACGCTTCATAACCTTGATGACCTTGTAGGTCTCGTCTCCTGCCTTTAGTACACCTGTGTCGGTGGGCTGTCCTCCGCCCTCAGGGTAGAAAGCGGTCTTGTCCAGAACCACAAACTTGGGCCCCGCGCGTACGACTTTTGCGTAGAACTCTTTGAGGCTGCTGTCATTAACGTATAGGGGAATACTGTCGCTCATTGCTAACCCAAATATGGTCGGTGACTTATCAATCAACTTTTTCCTTGGTCTCCTGCTGAACCAAGTGGAAATGCTTCTGGGGGATAAATGAGATTATGTAAAACATGTCAGTCAAGTTTGTCGCAGTGAAAGGTCCAGTTCCGGTACACACTACTATAATAATCACATCATAACCTAAATGCACACCCTAACTTTATTCGGTCACAATAACGCCCGAGGTATCAGCGAGCACGCCGGCGCGCGCACGTAATTTTTTCATAGTTGGGTGAATATAATACATTGTAGTTTCATCAAGTATTTTATTTAAATTTTTCAATATCTCTGGACCCCTCAAATCAACTTCATATATGTTAGTAATAAAATCTAAAATATTCACGTTATACAGAATTAATAGGAGCAAGATTATATCGAAAGTCCCATCGACAAAAACAGGAAGTAATTTTTCTTTAAGCTCCTCCGTTTCAGAGTCAATAAAAAAAACGGCTGTCCAAGATTCTCTGCTTGAATGTACAAATTTATTCAAACGTTCAAACAATTTTACTTGAGTTTTAACAACCTTCCTATAATTAATTGGTATATCAACATTTTTAGATATTAAATTACGGACACTTTGACGATTTATTTTACCCTCATTCCATTGTTTAATTTGATTAGGGGATTGATAATAAAAAAACAAAATGTGCTCATAATCTTCTAACAACGAACGTAAGAGACTATATGATTGACCATAATAACCTCTCAAACTTAAATTCAAAATTGAGTTAGAGGAATAAACTGCTTTTAAAGTATGAGTTCTTATCAAGTACTTTTCAGGCGGTTTTTTCTTGCTTTTGTTCGTGTATTCTTTAAGAGTATCTATAGAAAATATTTTTTGAAATTCATTATAGAGTGTTTTATAATAACCTATTTCAGGAAAGTTTTTCTTTGTTTCATTCAATACATTTTTTTCAGCGACTAGCAAATCATTAAAAGTATAATTCTTCAAAAAGTTACACCTAATACTAATAAGACTCCAATTAATAAAATTTTATAAATTCTATTCCGAAACCTTGAACTTAGGATTTATTATAGATCTTCTAATTCGATTATCAGGGTGCAGCTCCGCGAGCCGTTCCCCCGCGAGAGGGAGCTCAAGGAGAAGGGCTGCGTGGAGACAGGCTCCATCATCGGCGTGTGGGTACAGGCCGCCGGACTGATGGCCTACTTCGCGCCGCAGGAGAGGCTAGTCGAGAAACAGTACCAGAATACGGCATAAGACACCCTCCTACAATGTTATCATAACTAAAATCACATGTTAATTTTATTCAGTAGCAATGACCCTCAAAGTATCCGCGTTCACGCTCAGGCACTCGTGAAAACTAGTAAAGGAATCGCTATCGTGCTGGACTCCTAGTACCGCTACTCTAGGTCCCTCATTCTTGCCGACCGCGACTCTCGCCGTTATTGACACTGGGTCACCGTTGGGGTAACTTGCCACCCCTGCTGTGAACGTGGCTTTCTCGCCTCTGTTTATCGTCTTGTTGAAGACCTTCAACTTCATCACCACTGGAAACGTTATAGAACAAAGAGTGCTTCTTGTTGATAAGAGCCACGAGGAAGCCCAATGGTCCTTGAAGTATCTCAGGAGGAAGCAGCATCCTTCAACGTGAGACGCCATCACCTAGAGGAGAGGGCTCCAAAAGATAATGCGTGTGAAGTCATCGCGGATATTGTGGGTCTAAACGCCCAATTCGGTTTGAACTACCACCTGAGCCTCTGGAACCGGGTTGAGGGAAGAAACACAGAATATCTACAGAACGCGCTCTACGTGGATAAGAGCCTCGTCAGGAGGTGACTCATGAGAAACACGGTGCACATAGTGACGAAAGCCCAGTTTCCAGTGATACAGGCTGCGCTGAGGAAGAGTCAGCTAAGTGAATGGAACAGGTGGACAGTGAAGACAGGCTCCAAGGAAAGCCCGGACTCGTGGGAACGATTCTACGACCCTATTCTAGATGCGTTGGACACGGAGCCCCGTTCAGTAGCCGAGTTGATGACCCATTTCGGATACAGCACACTTGAGGAAAAGATAGTACTATCTCGGACAGTCCGGGAAATGTGCCTCATGGGCATCCTCTGCATCGCTTACTCCAGAGGTCCATGGTACAGAAGCAGGGAGAACGCCTTTGCAAGAGTCGACAGGTGGCTTCCAGGTGTCGATGTTAGTCTGGATGAAGATGAGGCAAGGAGAAAGCTAGCGCGATGGTATCTCAATGCCTACGGCCCTGCCTCAGTCCAGGATTTCGCGTACTGGACAGGCATGAAGATCAGCGAAGCAAGGCTAATCACTGCTTCCCTCGGCAGTGAACTGGTTGAAGTTAAGATCACTGGGCAAAAAAGAACATGCCTATTACTTGAGAAGGACCAAGATGAACTGCAGACCGATAAACTTGAAGGCTCTGTGAGGCTCCTGCCACAATTTGATGCATTGATCATGGGTCATAAGGATAAGACCCGGTTCCTTGATGAAGAGCACAGAAAAAATGTCTTCCAGACAAGAAGCGTGGTATCCGCTACCGTTCTAATCAATGGAAGAGTCTTGGGAGTGTGGAAGATACTCAAATCTAAGAAGGCGTGGAACCTTCATCTGACTCCTTTTCATGAGTTCACAGAGAATGAGACCGATGCTTTGCTACGTGAGATTAATGAGATGCGAGGGTTCACCGGATTCGAGATTCATGAACATTGGCCATGATCAAGCCAAGAGCCAACGCGGTATAATTTTGAATACATTATCTCTTGTAGACAATCTTACCGTCGATTATCGTCATGTCGATTGGGATGTCTTTGATCTTCTCCGTAGGCACCGTCAATACGTCTTCCCCTAGTATTACCAAGTCGGCTAGTTTTCCTTCCTCGATGCTACCAAGCTTGTCCTCGTCGAACTGCTGATAAGCAGAGTGGATGGTGTAAAGCTTCAACGCTTCCATTACTGACACCTTTTGGCTCGCTCCAATCGGTTTACCTGCCTTGGTTCGCCGGTTCACAAGACCGTGAATCGCCATTAACGGGGGATAAGGGGCGCATGGGTGGTCGCTATGAGCAGCAATCTTAACATTAGCCTCTAGGAAGCTTCTCGCCGCAAACATGCGTTCCAGTCGCTCCTCACCGAACGCAGGAATCAGTTTGTCGCCATGGTAATACACGTATGGACCGAAGATAGTGGGAAGGATGCCCAGTTTACTGATCCTTTCGACTAGTTCAGGGGTAATGACTGTGCAGTGGATATCCCTGTTACGTGGATCATCCCTCGGGTACTTGCTTTGAGCCTCCTCCATTATGTCCAAGTACATCTCGATGGCGCGGTCACCGTTGGCGTGAGCCGAGAGACGGTAACCCTCCTTGTACGCAGCCATTATGGTGTCGGTGGCAATCTCACGGGTCGTAGCCATAACACCGTAAAAACCAGGCTTGTTAAGGTACTCCTCAGTGACGGCGGCAGTCCTAGCGCTTATTGCGCCGTCGAAGAAGAACTTAAGTCCACATATCCTGAGCCAGTCGTCTCCGAGCCCCCTGTAAAGGCCAAGCTTGTTGAGCTCGGGGAACAGGTCAATGCTGACGTCCATTCTCATCCGTATGGGAAGCTCCCCGTTGTTCCTCAGATCAAGGGCTGCCCTGATCTCCGAGCGCCTGACGGTGTCATAGACGCATGTAAGCCCGTTCTCGGCGCACTCCTTGAGTATCTCTTTGGCTCCTTGGTAGCTTTGCTCTCTGGTGGGCTGAGTGGGTCCCTCTGGCCTGATGATGTCTATCGCGGTCTCGTGTAATCCCCCGATGGGTATGCCCGACTCGTCCCTATCGAACTTGCCTCCAACAGGATCAGGCGTATCTTTGCTAACTCCCGCGTTCTCGAAAGCCAAGCTATTACAGATACTAAAATGGCCGCCAACGGTGGAAAATATGATTGGGTGCTCGGTGCTAGCTTCATCTACCTCATATCTTGTTGGGTGACGCTTTTCAGCGAGCTTGGAGTCGTCCTCTTGGTAACCTACGACCCACTCACCCTTGGGCGTCTCTTCGGCTCGTTCTCGGAGCCTGTCCACCAGGTCCTTGATGGAGTGGACGCCGGCCTCCTCGCTTAAGTCAACGTAAAGCATTCTCCCTGCCCCCACGTTCATCATGTGGCAGTGGCTGTCAATCAACCCAGGAATGACTGTTCGTCCTTTTAGGTCAATGACCTTGGTCTTCGGTCCGACAAAGTTTTTCACTTCAACATTGCTTCCTACTTTCAAGAAGCGACCGTACTTCACGGCGACTGCCTCAACTATGGACTCCTCGTGGTCCATGGTGACTATCTTGCCGTTAATCAGAGCAGAATCAGCGTGCATCCTACAATCCTCAGAATATAGTTGCGTGTTACCCTAAATATTATATTCCAAGAAAACTGCAGCAAGCCATGTCAAAGCATTCTGAGATCAGGGAGATGGAGAAAAAGTATGTCTACGGGACCTGGAGATACGAGCACACATGGAACCCCCTTGTCATTGAGTCAGGGGAAGGCTGTTACATCAAAGACCTCGACGGTAAACGGTACCTCGACTTCTCATCCCAACTCATGTGTAGCAATCTGGGACATAAAAACCAGGCTGTGATTGATGCTATAACTGAGCAGGCGAACAAGCTGTGCTACGCTGCCCCTGGATTCGCAACTGTGCCGGCTGCTAAACTAGGGAAGAAGCTCGCCGAGATCACTCCTAAGGGTCTCGTCAAGAGCTTTCTCACCAATGGGGGGTCTGAGGCTATCGAGGCTGCCATCAAGATCGCCCGCATGTACACTGGTAAAGGCAAGTTCATCAGTCGTTACAGATCATACCATGGAGCCAGCTCAGGCGCGATAGCTTTGACAGGTGACCCGAGGACCCAGCACGCTGTAGGGATGGCTGGTGTCGTCAGGGCTCCTGACTGTTACTGTTACCGGTGCCCATTCGGTAAGGAATACCCTGGATGCGGCGTCACCTGCGTCGAGATCATCGATGAGATAATCAAGATGGAGGGCCCGAATACCGTGGCGGGAGTGGTCATCGAGCCCATAGTGGGCAGTAACGGTATTCTGGTGCCCGTTGACGAATATATTCCACGGCTCAGAGAGATATGTGACGATAACGAGGTGCTTCTCATCGATGATGAGGTGATGGCTGGGTTTGGCAGGACAGGTAAGATGTTCTGTATCGAGCACTGGGGCGTTACCCCCGACATTATGTCTATGGCTAAGGGCATCTCTGGGGCTTTCCTCCCTGTGGGTGCCACCATCACCAGTAAGGCGATAGCCGACCACTTCGACCAGCCAGGGAACTTGTTCAGTCATGGCCAGACTTACGCCATGCATCCCATGGGGTGCGCCGCAGCTCTTGCGGCTATCAAGGAGTTCGAGGACAAGAAGATAGTAGAGAACGCCGCCAAGATGGGAAAAATATTAGAGAAGAGGTTGAATGAGCTCAAGGAGACTCACAAGTCCATCGGTGATGTACGTGGAAAGGGCTTGTTCTGGGGAGTGGAGCTAGTGAAGGACAGGGAGACAAAGGAGCCATTCGCGACTCGAAAGGAAAAGTTCCTTCCCACTGTCCAGAAGAAGATCAGCGCTGCTGCAATGGAGAAGGGAGTCTATCTTGTGAACATCATCAATCACTTCATCGTGGCGCCGCCTCTCATCGTGACCGAGAAGGAGATCGATGAAGGGATAAGAGTTCTAGACGAGGTACTATCTATCGCTGACAGTGAAGCAGCTTAGAGTTCGTCCAGAATTTCCTTTAGCTGGACTACTCGCCTATTTTTTCTTTTCACTAGACGCTCAAAGGTTTCAGGGAGGTCTGGGATAAGCTCGCTAGAGCTAGAGGCGACATCCAAGCAGAACCTGATAACAGTCTCCTCGTTCCTGAGAGATGTATTCAGCGCATCTTTCAACTCGTTACCGTGATCCTCAATAACGTATTCCTCAGGGTTCAGTGGCTTGGCGAGGAATCCTACCTCGAAGGCGTCGGTGACCCCTTCTCTGTAGGCTCTCAGCGCCATGTCTCTGTGGCGTATGTTTTCTTTCGCTAGCCTGTTGAAAACTTCTAGGTGTTTGGGGCTGCGTTTCGCTAGTTCACTGTATTGTTTGGCTTGCTTTTCCTCGATATGGGAGTGGAGGGAGAGAACCTGGCTTGTAGTTCTAAGCACCTAGGGCCACCGTTGGATGACGACTTTGTTCTCGGTGAAGAACTCCACTGCGTCTCTTCCCTGTCCGTGGAGGTCGCCGAAGAAGCTGTCTTTCATACCGCTGAATGGGAAGAAGGCCATGGGTGCAGCGGTGCCGATGTTCACTCCGATGTTTCCGCACTCGACTTCGTACTGGAACCTCCGCCCATTCTTGCCGCTTGACGTGAAGATGCTTGCAGCGTTCCCGTAGTTGCTCTTGTTGATGGTCTCGATGGCCTCCCCGAGGTCCTTCACCTTGATGACGCTCATCACTGGCCCGAAGATCTCCTCTTTGGCTATGGTCATGTCCGGGGTCACGTCCTCGAAGACGCTTGCTCCAAGGAAGCAGGTATCCGGATAACCAGACGAGTCATAATTGCGTCCATCAAGCTTCAGAGACGCACCCTCGGAAACACCGCTCTCGATGTATCCTAGCACTCGTTTCTTCCTCTGCTCCGCTTGCATTGGACCCATCTGGATGCCCTCCTCTAGGCCGTACCCTATCTTGATCTTGGTTGCCGAGTCTTTGATGAGTTGAAGCATCTTCGCGTTGAACTCCTCGTCTTCCCCTGTGAGCACCAGGTTCGCTCCTGCGAGGCACCGTTGACCGGTGTTTCCGAAGAAGCTACTTAGGAGGCTGGAGATTGTGGATGGGACATCTGCGTCGGGCATCACAACAAGGTAGTTTTTAGCTCCGCACTGGGCCTGCACACGTTTCCCCGTGATAGCACATTGCTTGTAGATAACGTCTCTGCCTATCTTGGTGGACCCAACGAAGCTTACACCTTTGACACCCGGGTTACTCAGTATCTCTGTGACGGGCTTCACATCGCCGTTGACGAGGTTGATGACTCCAGGCGGGAACCCGGCTTCATCTATAAGCTCGGTGAGCTTGACCATGCACAGAGGGGTCCATGGGCTCGGCTTCAGGACATATGTGTTACCCGTGGCTACGGCTGTCGGAAGGAACCAGAGAGGTACCATGAAAGGAAAGTTGAATGGGGCGATGCACGCGAAGACGCCGAGGGGCTGCTTGATGAGTATCTCGTCTATACCTCTGCTGATGTCTTCAAGGTTGTACCCCATCATGAGGCTGGGGATTCCTGCGGCTACTTCCACGTTCTCGATGCCTCGACGTATCTCACCTCGGCTCTCGTCGATTATCTTGCCGTGCTCCATGGTGCAGACACGGGCGAGGGCCTCGAAGTTTTCCTCCAGCAGCGCCTTGAGCCTGAAGAAGTAGCGTGCACGGGTGAGTGGAGTGGTTCGTCTCCAGCTTGGGAACGCGTCGTTAGCTGCGTCTATGGCTGCCTTGACGTCTTCCTCGTTTCCAAGGGGAACCTTAGCTATTGTCTTCTGGGTGGCTGGGTTGACGATGTCACGGTACTCGCTTGAAGTTGACTCGACCCAGTCTCCATCGACATAGTTCTTGATTTTCATTACGCCCTTGATGGGCTCTTCTAGTATGACCATTTTTTATTACACGTCCCTGATTGATTCAGGTTTTGATGTTGATTACTTGATGAAAGCGGTATTTAATATGCGCCAGTAAGCCAAGAAAAGGTGTTCAGGAGTTACCTAAGTTTCCTCATGATTATTAGTGCCACGGCCTTAGCGCACACGATTATCTCGTCGATGCTGGCGTTCTCGTCCTGTTTATGTCCCCTTGAGTATGTTCCACCGACACCAAAGTTGACGCACGGCATTCCTCCATCCACTACCTGATAGTTCATGTCGGTGCTGGCCAGTGTGCCAGTGAATGGAAGCTTCATGCCTGTTGCCTCCTGGATCATGGCTTGACAGCTCAAAGCGTAGGGATCGGTTGCCTCGACCACGTATCCCTCCCTGAAGTTGATGACATCTAACTCGTACTCCAGCTCAGCGTCAGTGGCCTTGACTCCGTCCAGTACTGCCTTGAACTCGTCATATACTTCCTGGAAGGTCTCTCCCGGTACCATCCCGCGGAGCACCTCTTCCTCGCAGAGATCGGGTACTGTGGCTCCCTGTACGCCTCCCTTGATGGTGCCTATGTTCAGCATGGCTGTGAGAGTGTCTATGCCTTTCTCTTTGAGCGCTGCCCCGAGGTCGATGCCTGGGACGGGAACCTTGCGTTTAAGGAGAACGTTTCTCCAGTAATCGGTGAGAGCCACGTTGAGTTTGCTCATCTTCTCGATGGCGTTGACTCCAAGGATAGGGACCTGTCCGTGGAAGCTGACACCGCGGGTCTTGACCATGAACCTTGTCCTGCCTTGTGCCGCGAGGCCGATCCCTGATAATCCTCCGTCGAGCTGGATGCCCATATCGGCCTTGACGATGCCTTCCTTGATGAGGTACCCGAGACCTGCTACGCCTCCTATCTCCTCGTCGCAGTTTCCCGTGAGGATTAGATCTCCTTTCATCTTGATGTCGAGTTCATGGATGGCTGCGAGTGCAAGGGTTAGGGCCGCTACCTCTCCCTTGTCGTCTGCCACGCCTCTTCCCCAGATGTATCCGCCGCCCTTGTCGTGGATGCTTTTCTCGTAAGGTGTGTCCGTGGTTACCTTGCCTCCGAGTGGGTCTACTGTCCATCCTTCCTCCTGTATGGCTGCGCAGTCCGTGTGAGCGCTGATGTGTAACGTGGGGCCGTCACTGTGACCCTTGTAGATGGCTACGACGTTGCTTCGTGGCCCCTCAAGACCCATATGGGTGGCTCCGCTGAGGTTCATGTATTTCTCGGTGGCCTCGTGGATGCTTGTCTCGCAGTTTAACTCGTTGAACCTGTTAGCCATTATGTCGCAGATGGTATCGTAGTTAAGACCCGGCGGTGTCTGGGTGTCCACCTTGACGAGGCTCTGGAGGTACCGGATCATTTGGTCTCGATGGTCCTCGATGTACTTGAAGACGGATTGTTCTTGACTGGATACCATAAAACTCAGTGAAGAATCAGTCAGTACATCTATGTAATACTTGGCTCGGTAGATTGTAAAGCTCATATAATGATCACCGGGTTATTGTTCATGGCTTCGGCTGGAAATACCGTCAGGAAGTCGACTGGGCGCCTTGACTTCATTGATTTCGCCCGAGGCCTTGTCATGATTATTATGGCGTGGGATCATGTCTCAGGTTTCTGGAACCGTTTCCATCATGGAGGTGAGGGAGTCATGGGCTTTGCTCCGGGGTTTCTTAATACCACTTGGTTTCTGGCACGTTTCGTGAGTCACTACTGTGCTCCCACGTTCATCTTCCTCGCGGGAACGGTTCTCGCGTTATCTACCATTAAACGTGTGGGCAGAGGCGAGTCCGAGATAAGCGTTACCAGTAGGATGATCATCAGGGGGTTGGTACTCTTGGTGCTTGAGGTTCTGGTAGTTTCACCGGCCTTTGTTACACCGTGGCTCTACTTCGGTGTCATCGCCTGTATAGGCGCCTGCTTCATCATATTCAGCGTGGCTAGGAAACTCCCCCTGTCGGTGATTCTTGTGTCCAGTCTTCTTATCATCCTTAATCACAACTTCCTGAAGCTGGACTTTATTCCTGCTAATGTCTGGTGGGGATGGTACCTGAGGGTCATCATTCATGAGCCCAACTTCGTGTGGGAGCCCTATGTTGGGCTATATCCCATAATCCCGTGGATCGGGGTCATGGGGCTTGGCTGGGTCTTAGGCTCACTTATCAGTGGATACACTTCTGAGCAGGTGAAGGAACTGAGAGAGCCGTTAAAGAAGATAGGTCTAGCGTCCATCGCTATGTTCATCGTCGTGAGGGGAGTGAACAGTTACGGTAACCTGCTCCCGAGGCAAGGGTGGAGCCTCGTTGATTGGCTGTATGTGTCTAAGTATCCTCCCAGTGTGGCGTTCCTGCTTTGGACGCTAGGGGGGATGTGTCTGTTCCTGTCTTATGGCTTGAGATTGCAGGATAAACTAAGGTTAAAGGAGGGGGTCACGGGGGCTATACTGTTGTTCGGAAGGACACCCTTGTTCTTCTACCTGACTCATCTTTGGCTTTACAGACTCAGGTTACCTGGGGTGCGTTCACCTCCCTTCTTCATGCCTATGATGCCTACTCTCGGGCTCTGGGTCGTCGGGTTGCTTGCGTTGAACCAGTTATGCAAAAGATATGAGAAGGTGAAACGGGCAAACCCAGGTTCGATACTGCAGTACATCTAGGAGGAGATTGAATGGAGACAAGGATCAACCGGAACATTTTCGCAGCGGTTGTAGCTCTTGCTGTCCTTGTCACAGCAGTGAACTTTTTCCTCTACTGGGAGGGGATCGAGGCCGAGCCCAACGTGTATGAGGGGTACGGTGGCGCTGGAGTAAACTTTGAGTCTGTTTCAGGGATGAGGTTCAACTTCAGTAGGCTGGGTGAGGGAGACCTAGAGTACATGGAGGGTCTCTTTTTCAGGGTTCTCTATGATAACGAGACTGATCAGCCGGGAGTTGTGGTTACATGGAACGAGACCTCGGCTATGAGCTTTGAGAGGGCACTTGAGAGGTCGTATAACTTCACTGACACGGTGGACACTGCCTACGTTTTAGGTGAGCAGGTGAACACCACAGTGGAGAGACATGTCTTCCAGTACACCCGGTTCACCAGAATGACGGTGAATGAGACACGTCTCGGTTATGTGGGTTTCTGGGACTGTAACAACTCGGATAGGACCGTGACGTTGATGTTCGACAGCCCCGAGGGCTTCAACGAGACGTATCTCTTCGAGCTATTTAATCACTCAGTGTCAACTCTGAGGTGCCATTACCCGGGGCAGACACCGGACGGCCCAGATGAGCTGGACCTGCCCTTCGATGTGAATACGTTGATCAATGTGAACCTGATGATCATTCTCTGTGTGGGCTTCACTTTCACGTACATGATGGAGGGTTTCCTGAACTTTGCTCACACCAGCTATGCGGCTATCGGCGCCATGGTGAGCTTCTACCTGACTAGGTTCCTCCACTTCAATCCCTACGATACTTGGCCGTTCGTTGCATTAGCAGGGGGAGTACTCGGTGTGCTGCTGTACATCGGCGTCGTGAAGCCTATAAGACGTCACGGCGGTTACCAGGAGATCACGTTGACCCTGACTTTCCTCGTGGTGGGTTACGTTATGCCCAGCGTGTTGGCCATTTTCAACTACTGGTCAAGGTACTGGGGAGGATACGCTAGCAGAGGATACAACCTGCGGTACTTTGACTTTGGTTACAGGGGGATACCGGGAATCGCCTTCATCAGCACCATCACCTGCATCTTACTGGTGGTTGGCCTCAGATACTTCCTCACAAAAAACAAGATAGGTCTTAGTCTACGTGCAACCTCCGAGAACGAGGACCTCGCAGCCACTATCGGCATCAACACTCATCGGGCTCACTGTGCGTCATGGTTTATCTCAGGGGCTCTCAGCGCATTAGCGGGAAGCATCATCACATTGCATAGGGGTATGGGAGTGGGAGGTACTGACGGCCTAATTATTAACATCATGACAGGCTCAATCTTGGGGGGACTGTACAGCATCTATGGCGCCATTATTGGCGGTCTCTTCGTGGCGCTGGCACAAGACGTGTTGAAGAACCTGCTCTATAGGATAATAGGTCTAGCTATCGAGACATGGGCCGGGCTTCTTCCCCTGCTGTTCCTCGTTGTCACGCTTACCTTCTTCCCGAACGGCATCACCGGCGGTGACTCTGAGTCAGTGCAGAGACTCAGAAGATGGTATCGGAGATTATTGGAAAGAAAAGAGAAGCCAGTGACGGGTTTACTCTAACACACAGGTCATGATGGCGTTTCCGAAGGCTGCGCGACAGCCATCGCATCTGATGCATGTTGCCTCGGTTTGCCCCGCCTTCAGGTTCTTGACAAGGTCAGGCTCCCTGATGTAGGGCCTGCTTAGGCTTATCATGTCTATGAGGTCGCTGTCAACCGCCTTCTGCATTGTCTCCAGTTTACTGAACCCGTAGACCAGCGCCATTGGTGTAGGCTTGGAGGCTTCCCTGATCTTTGCTGCGTGGCCTCCGAAAGCTAATTCGCTGAGGTCTGGGTCCGTGCTCTTGGCTCTGGGTCTCAACTCTTTCTGCTCGCCTCGTCCTCCTCCACTGACCTCGATGAGGTCTATTCCTTTATCACGTAGGTTTTTAGCTACCTTGACGCTGTCATCTACCGTGAATCCTTGGCTAAAGTCGTCGCTGTTAATCTTGATGAGCACCGGATCGTTGCCTATCCTGCCTCTGACCTCGTCGTAGACCTCGTTCAGGAATCTCATCCTGTTCTCCAGACTGCCTCCCCACTTGTCTGTTCGCGTGTTGCTGAGGCTGCTGAGGAACTGGCTTATGAGGTACCCGTGGGCTCCATGGATCTGGACTCCGTCGAACCCTGACTGCATGGCTCGTTCAGCTGCGTCACTGTACGCCTCGATGGTTGACTCGATCTCGTTGATGGTCATCTCTCTGGCGGTCCAGTCGCCCTCACTGTACACACTTGGGCCCGCCCGGTCTGGTTGATAGACTACTCCTGCGTGGTTTATCTGAGCCACGATCCTTCCGCCGTGTTTATGCACCGCGTCTGTTAGCTTCCGGAGGCCGGGGATGTGTTTGTCGTTGCTGATGCCTGCCATTCCTTTGTGGGCTTTCCCATTGTCGGTTACGTAGAGGTGACCCTTGACTATGAGACCGACCTCGCCTTTGCTGAGGCGTTCATATACCCGGATTATGGGGTCGTTGACTGTTCCGTCTTCTTCAGCGTAGGCGCTGGTGGTTGCGCTTCTCATGAAACGGTTCCTTATCACCATGTCACGGATGACGTAGGGCTCGAAAAGATTAGACATGGGAGAAATGCATGCATCTCGCTTATTCAAGGTTACTCGCCTCGAATAGTTTTTAGTATCAAGCCACAGAAATAATGTTGACTGATATGAAGCTTGAGAAAGGAGAACAGAAAGTATACTTCAAGGCTGGAGGCGAGTGGTGCTACGTCTGGACACCACCGAGTTTTGATCCTACAAAACCGGCGCCTGTCCTTATACACCATCACGGCGCGAGGGGCTACGTGAGGGAGGAAGAATCAGACTGGCTTGACACGGATAGCAAGACTGCGTACCTTAGGGCTGCGATGGAGGACTCGGGCTGTGCTGTGGCTGGGAGCCACGCATGCGGTGACCACTGGGGTAACAGTTGTGCAGTGGAGGCGAACGGTGCCTTACTGGAGTACCTTGACGGAGTCGAGGGCTTGGACACCTCAAGACTGGGATTGATGGGCGGAGGCCTTGGTGGCGCACTTATCTGGAATAGTGTGCTGGGTCCCTTCGCTGGGAGGGTTAAGGCGTTGGCGGTGATGCAGGCAGTCGCTCACCTTTCGACGTGTGTCAGGGAGCAGAAGTTCAAGGATGTCTGCTTGAAGGCGTATGGTGTTCCCGAGGATACCCCTGACGATGAGGCTATCGCAAGGATCGTTGACCATGACCCGATGCCGAGGCTTCAGGCATTGAAGAAAGGAGTGAAGCTACCCAAGGTGGTTATCTACCATGGTGCTCGGGACGAGAACATCCCCGCTGATACAAACGCGAAGCCGCTGGCAGAGGCGTTGAGAGCTGCTGGCGCCGACGTGACGCTTGAGCTCTTCGCCGACGTGGAGCACAATACCTACGCCATGGGGAAGCCTATGGAGACCCGGCTCAGGGAGTTCTTCCGGGTCCTTTAACCCTACTCTATATATTGGACCCGTATTCATTTTTTAGGAATCTAAATTGGCGAAAAACATTCTCATTATCGGCGGTGTCGCTACGGGCCCAAAGACGGCTGCGAGGCTTAGGAGGCTTGAGCCGGACGCCGAGATCACTATAGTTGAGAGAGGTGACCTGCTGAGCTACGCCGGCTGTGGGATGCCCTTCTACATAGAGGACATTATCAAGGAATACGAGGAGCTTCTCGGCGGCGTCACCATCAGGGATGCCTCCTTCTTCAAGAGGAACAAGAACGTGACGGTCTACGACATGACGGAGGCCCTCAAGATCAACAGGGAGGATAAGACCGTCACCGTGAAGGACCTCAGAAATGATGAGACACGGGATCTACCTTATGATAAGCTTGTGTTGGGCACTGGCGCTAGGCCCTTTGTGCCGCGTATGGAGGGAACCGACCTCAAGGGGGTTCACAGGCTGTATACTCCACATGATGCCAAGGCGATAAAGATGGCAGTGGATGCGGGAGCCAAGAAGGTGGCCGTGGTCGGAGGAGGACTCATCGGTATTGAGACATGTGGCGCCTTCGTGGCGAGAGGCTGCGAGGTCACTGTGCTTGAGATGATGCCGTACATCGTACCAGCTCTTCTGGATGAGGAGATGGCGCTGCTTCTGGAAAAATACCTAGAAGATAAGGGTGTAACTATCGTGAAGGGCAGCGCGGTTAGCAGAATCATTGGCGACGGCTCGGGAAAGGTTGCCGGCGTTGAGACTGGTGACGGAAGGAGAGTCGATGCAGATATTGTGATAATCGCGATCGGCGTCAGGCCTAACACTGAGCTAGCAGTGGACGCAGGTCTGGATATCGGTCCTTCGAGGGCTATAGCTGTTAACGAGTACATGCAAACCAGTGATCCTGATATCTACGCAGGCGGTGACTGTGTGGAATGCACCCATCTGGTGTCAGGTGAGAAGGTGTTTGTTCCCCTCGGTAGCACCGCTAACAAGCATGGCAGGATCATCGCGGATAACATTCACGGAATGGGAACAAGGTTCCCCGGGGTGCTGGGGACGGCTGTCTTTAAAATCCTCGGGCATAACTGCGGTACTACTGGCCTCACTGAGAGAAAGGCTAGGGAGCTTGGTTACGATGTTGTGACGACTGTGGCTCCGAGGTATGATTACAGCAGCTATATTCCGGGTGCCAAATACACTGTGATCAAGCTGGTGGCTGACCGGGAGAGCTGTAGGCTGCTTGGATGCCAGGTGGTTGGCGAGGGTGACGGTATCAAACGCATCGATGTGGCTGCTACCGCGATCACATTCGGGTCTAACCTGAAGGCTGTCGCTGACCTTGATCTGGGTTACGCGCCTCCTTATAGTACCGCTATTGACGGTATAGGTCACGCTGCTAACGTGCTCAGGAACAAGATTCAGGGCAACGCTCATGGTATCAGCGCTATGGAGTTGAAGGCTAAACTGGATAGTGACGAGGATTTTGTGCTTCTGGATATCAGGCGTGAGAATGAATGCGAGGCATGCACCTTCAGGGATGAAAGGACTGTGAATATTCCGGTGGATGAGCTTGAAGCACGTGTGGATGAGATCCCTAGTGGGAAGGAAATAGTTACTATCTGTATCATCGGGGTTAGAGCGTATAACGCTGAGAGGATTCTCAGGGGTCTTGGCTTTGATGACGTAAAGTTCCTTGACGGCTGTCTCGTTGCATGGCCTTTCCCAGAGTACCTCACCGCCATGTTCTAGTTTTCACTGGTTTCCTCTGAAATCTTTTCTCTTATCTTTCGCGCGATTTCCTCAAAGTAGGTTTTTGGTCTAGGCTTGGCTCTGCCTATTGCGCTGAAGAGTCTGTCTTTGATCATTGATGTTCTCGGGATGACGTGGATGTGGACGTGTGGGATTATTTGGCCGGCTTTTCTTCCGTTGTTGATGGTTATGTTGCTATCCGTGGCGTTCATGGCGTTCTGGATGGGCTTGATGAGCTTCTTCAACGCGTTGAAGAGGGCTTGATAGTCCTCGTCTGGCAGGTCCTCCACCATTACAGCGTGTGTCTTTGGGATCAGGAGGGTGTGACCGTCAGATATGGGATGGATGTCTAGGAACGCCACTACGTTGTCGTCCTCGTATACCCTGTAATTGGGTTCCTTGTTTTTGGCTATCCTGCAGAAGAGGCAGTCTTCACTCATCGGGTCGCACCGCCTTGAGGGCTTTGTGGGGGCATAGCTCGACGCAGCAGAAGCACTGGATGCATTTATCCATGTTGAACTCCGGGGTCTCCGCTATCGTTATGACGCCTGCTGGGCATACCTTGGCGCAGACGCCGCATGCTATACAGTTGTCGGTGTCCACTATTATGGGCATGCGGATGTCGATAAACATCTGACCGTCCTGATGTATCTCAGGCTTCTTCATCGGGGTCTTGACGTTGTCGATTGACTCGCCGAGAATCTCTACTTCGTGGAGGCCTGCAGGTCCTATTCCTCGTTGGATTGCGAGGTAGTTTGTGCCAACCTCGTTGACGGGGTCCCAGCCCATTATGGCTGCGGAGACTAGGTCGACCGCTACCGCGTCTGCGCCTGCGATTATGAGGCCTAGTGGAACGGGGTCTCCTGATGAGGGTCCTTCTCCTTCCATGGCTATGTGGGCGTCGACTACGTGGAGTCTGCACTGGGGTTTGATTCCTTGGTAGATGTCGAGGAGTAGGTGGCTGAAGGATTCGGCGTCGTTGCCTACGGTTACGTGGTGGTGGGCCTTGGTGCCTCCTTGCTGGAGCCCGAAGAGGTTTTTGACTGCGCAGGTGAGGGTGGTGAGGGAGTGGGTCTTGAGTTTGGGGAAGTTGATTATGGGGTGTTTCATGGCGGTCTCGGGGTACCAGAACTCGTTCTTGACGACGCCTTTTATCTCGACCTTGACTGGTGGGTCTCTGTCTAGGACGTTGATCTCGATGCCGTTGGCTTCGCTGAGTTTTCTTACTCCGAGTTCGTCGAAGACTATGTCGGGTCGTGTGTAGCTGGCGGTGGCTGGGCATTCTCCGATGATGCAGTGGCTGCCTTGCGTTTGGAGTAGCTCGGCGGTGGCTAGGACTATCTGCATGTCGGTGGTGGCGCCTGTCTCGGGTCCTTTGACTGTGAAGAGGTTTGGCTTGAGGAGGGTGGTCTCACCTAGGTTTATGAATTTGCTGATGCCTCCTAGGAGCCTGATGGCTTCCTTGGTGGCTTCCTTGACGCCGTTGGTGGTCTTGACTATGGCGACCCTATATGTCATATGGTTTTCATGGAGTTGAAGCGTTAAAAACTTTAAACGTGAGTCTTTTGTGGGAGTAGTCTTGAATGCGCTATTGGTGCTCCTGTACGTTGTTTTTGGGTATTTTTTGTTGGCGATGACGGTGGGTCGTCTCGTCAGGCGGTATTATCGTTTCCCGATTCCATCGTTCTTGACTCAGGTTATCGATAACCCGTTGAGGAGGCGTTTCCTTCAGGATCCTGAGGTGATCGCGGACCGGATGATGCTTGAACCTGGGATGACGGTGGTGGAGGTGGGTCCCGGGAAGGGAAGTTATACGTTTGCGGTGGCTCGGAGAGTAGCTCCTGGGACTGTTTATGCTTGTGATATCTCTGATTATGTGTTTGAGAGGCTCAGGGAAAGAGTTGAACGGGAGGGAATAGATAACGTTGAGCCTCGTATCGATGATGCATATAACTTTAGTTTCATGGATGACTCGGTTGACCGCGTTTTTATGATCGCTTGTCTCCCTGAGATTCCTGATCCTGTGAGGGCTCTTCGTGAGTGTTTCAGGGTCTTGAGGCCTGGTGGGTTGCTATGTTTGTGTGAGCTGTTTTTTGATCCTGATTACCCCTTGAGGCGTATTGAGAAGCGATGGGCTGGGGAGGCGGGGTTTGTGTTGGAAAAAGAGTTTGGAGGTTTCTTGGTATACCAGTTGAACTTCCGTAAGCCTATATGATGTAGTAGCCTGTGTCGAAGGGCTTTGCTTCGGGCTCTACCTCGTCTGCCTCGACGTTGCTTATCCTGTAGACTAGTTTGAGTATGTCTGTGTAGCTGATGTAGCCTCTGAGCTCGCTGTCTACGACTGGTAGTGCTGCTTTGTCTGTTTCTAGCATTATTTCGGCGCAGTCGCTGAGGCTTGTGGTGGGTCTGACGAGGGTGATTTCTTCGTCTGTTATCTCTCCTACGGTGACGGTGTCGGGGTTGAATGTTGGGTACATGAGGTACTCCAGGAGGTCCCTGTAGGTGACTGCGCCCAGTATCTCGTCGTCCTCGGTGACTATTAGTGTCTCTAAGCCGAAGTCGATCATCATTTGCGCTGTGTCGCGTACGGTGTAGTCGCTTGTGATGGTGACTGGGTCACGGTTCATGAAGTGGCGTACCTCGGGTCTCATTTTTATAGCTCCACTATGAAGTCCAGGTTCTTGATGAGTTCTTTGTACCTGTTTCTGATGGTTACTTCGGTTATCTGTGCGGTTTTTGCTATCTCGCCTTGGGTGCGTTCTTCCATGTTGATTTTGCAGGCGATGTAGATGCATGCTGCTGTGATTCCTTCGGGTGCTCTGCCTATGGTGAGTTTCTTGTCGCTTGCCTGCTTGAGTATCTGGCGTGCGAGTTGCTCTGTTCGCCCTGTGATTCTGAGCTTGCTGACGAATTTAGTGATGAGGTTGTCTCTGTTGACGGGTGGTACATCTGTTTTGAGTTCCTTGTAGAGGAATCGGTAGTTGCGTGCTGCTTCTTTTCTGGTGATGTTGGCTGCTTTTGCTACGTCTTCGAGGCTGCGGATGACGTTGCATTGTCTGCATGACATGTAGAGGGCTGACGCGACGACGCTTTGGATGGTTCGGCCTCTGATGAGTTGTTTCTGTATGGCGCGTCTGTATATCATGGCGGCTGTCTCGACGACTGGTTTAGGGAGGTTGAGCTTGTTGGCGATGCGGTTCATTTCAGATAGTGCGTGGGTGAGGTTGCGTTGCGTGGAGTCGTTGCTGCTTGTGCGTCGCTGCCATTTTCTGAGTCTGTATTGGCGTTCTTGTTCCTCGGGTTTTAGTTTTCGGCCTGTGGCGTCTTGGTTTTGCCAGCTGATCATGGTGCTTAGGCCTTTGTCGTGGATGGTGAGGGTTAGGGGTGCTCCGACTCTTGTGAGTTTTTGTTGTTGGTCGAGGTCGAAGGCTCGCCACTCGGGTCCTGTGTCTATTAGGTTTTCGACTAGTACGGTTCCGCATGCGGTGCATACGAGTTCTCCGGTCTCTTTGTCGGTTACGATGTCTGCGGAGCCGCATTCTTCGCATGTTTTGTTTTCAAGTGTTGCTGACACGGTTATCCCCTTTGAAGTAGGATTGGAGGTGGTGGTGCCTATATTGCCTTGTTTGTGGGTTTGATCTACAATCCTTATATTTGTGGATCGGTGGGGACTCTGTTTCCTGTGTGTAGCGGGGGGGTGTGTCGGTCGTCGTCATTAATGTGTTGTCGGGTACAGCTGCAGTGACTTGTCTGGTTTTTTTATTTCATGATGGTGGGCCGCTATTCCGCTTCAAGTAACCTGTAATATTGAGAAAAAAAATTATTTCAGGATTGATGTAATGAACCTTTTTTCATACTCGGTTGCCTTGTCGCTTTTATTGTGTATTATGGAGTAATTTGGGCTGTTCTGGGGCTTGTTTTCACGGATAAGGCTTGGATTTCATTTTCCGTGCTACCCCCTTGTTAGGTGGTATGGGTCAGATTTGGTCTTGTATGTGGTCTTCGAGGCGTATCTTGAATATCTTCATCTCGATGTCTTGTCTGAGCCGGGATAGGTCTTGTTCGATGTTCTTCATCATCTTGAGCATGGTGAATACTTCGGGGATTTCGTGTTTTGTGATCTCTCGGCCTTTCAGTGTCTTCTGTATGGACTCGATGGGGTAGCTGTTGAGTTTGTCTATGAGTCCGGTGTAGAGTTCATCGGTGAAGCTCATAGGTTCGCCTCTAGTTTTTTGGTGCAGATTCTGCATGGGTGCCACAGGTATTCTGGGTGATGGTTTTTGTGGTATGTTTTGGCTTCCGCTATTGTTTTGAATCTGAACCATCCTCCCAGTCGTTTGAGGCCGTTTATTCCTTTGTTGCTCTGGTTGTGTGGTTTACAGAACCGGCATGGATCCTTGTGGAGCTTTGTGGTTTTTGATGACTTGTCGATGTTTAACCAATACTTCATGGTAATCACTGTTCAATTCGTTGCACCTCGCTCGCCCAGCTTTCTCTTGGTCAGGTGATTGATAAACTTAACGTAAATATTTGTTAATTGAGATGTTTTTTATTAATCTTCAGTTTGTTAGTTAATATTATTATAATTCGATTTTGCGGTATTTTTTTAAGGTTATTTTTTTTACTTCTTCAAGAAGTTTTGGGTTCTTTATGTCTTTTATTAAGGAGTTTAACTCTCCCTCTATTACTTTTGTTAGCTGTGAGTCGTTCAGCGGTTCCTGTGTGTTTTTTGCGGCGGAGTTTAGGGCGTTGACGCAGAATTCGACCATTGTGTATGCCTGTTTCTGGTAGAGTTTGACGAAGTTAGCTTGATACTCTTCATCTCTTTTGGGTACAACCAGTTCGCTCATGGACATCACTATACCGGGTGTTGGTACCTTGTGATGTATAATTATTGATTATGAAACAGAAACATAGATTGTTATCGAAGTAAATTTAGCTTCTACGTATTCATGGTTGTAAATGTTTGGTACAGGTCAAGGCTTCATAATCGATTTATTCTGCACTGAATCTTAAGAGACGGAAATGGGGGGCATTAGTGATAGGAAGGGCATCAGCCCTGTCATCGCTTCGGTTATCCTTGTGGCTGTAGCTATTACTATCGCTGTGTCGGCGAGTTTCTGGATGAGTGGGATCACCAATCAGTACACTCACTTCGAGAAGATCGGGATTTCTTCTGGGTACTGTATTAATACTCCTTCGGTGGGTAACGCTGGGTGGGAGATTGTTCTCACGGTGAAGAACAGTGGCTCGGCTGGGGCTGCGTTTGAGTATGCGTTCGTGAACAAGGTTCCGATAGATGAGTATAATATTCCTGTGAATGGTTCATTGTCGAGTACTACCGTCACAGGCACCAGCATACCTGATTCAGGGTTTTCGTTGGCTAGCGGGGAGGGCACGACGATATATGTGTGGATAGGGAGTGACTTGTTTAGTTCGGGTACCTCGATTGTGGTTATGATTCACAGCTTGTCAGGCACCGATTATATGCGGCTGATCAGGCTTACTTAACCTGGATTTTTTACTTGATAACTTTAGTTCAGTTGTATTAGCTGTGGGTCTGCGTGGTTCTGTGGTCTTGGGGGATGGTGATGGTGAACGTGGTGCCTTCTCTGTACTTGGTGTCGAGGGTGATGGTGCCGTTGTGGGCTTCGACTGCTTGTTTCACGTAGGTGAGGCCGATGCCCATGCCGTCTGGCTTGGTGGTGTAGAAGGGTGTGAATATCTTGTTTAGGTGTCGTCGGGGTATGCCTCGCCCTGTGTCGGTGACGGATATGATGAGGTGGTCGTCGTTGATCTCGGCTTTGAGGGTTATCGTGCCTCCCTGAGGCATTGCCTCGGTGCTGTTTACTATGAGGTTGCAGAGGACGCGCATCATGCTGTTCTTGTCCAGGTTGAACTGGAGGTCTGGCGCGACGTTGTGACTCATTTTTATGTTGTCGGGTATGGTGCAGGCGTTTACTGCGTCGTTGAACAGCTTGGTGATGTCAGTGTCAGCCCTCATCAGGTGGCCTGTGTGGGTCTGCTGTCTCCAGTCCTCGATGATGTTGTCTATGTATTTGGCTCGGTTTGCGATTATCTCGTTGAGTTCTCTGTTCCCTGGGTCGTCTTTGAGTAGGTATGCGGCGTTGGCGATGGCTGTGAGGGGGGTTCTGAGGTCGTGGCGGACCATGCTGGAGACTCGCCTAAAGCCCTTGATGAGGCTTTGCTCGTGGGCTGCTTGCATCTTGGTGAGTCTTCGGAGGTGTCTTATTTGCTGTATGCCGGCGGTGGCGTGTATGCTTATGGCCTCGATTATGCGTTGGTCCTGTACTGTGAAGGCGTCTTGTTCTGTGCTCTCGATGTTGATTACTGCTACTACCTCGTCGTCGAGTATAACGGGGACCACAAGCTCGGAGAGCATATCCTCTTGGATCCGGGGACTTTTAATGTAGTCTGGGTCCTTGCGTGTATCAGGGACATTCACGGTCTCCCTGCTGTGAACAGCCCGTAAAACGACGCCTTTTCCGTCCAATGGCTGTACGAACCCGAACTCTGGGGTTATTCCCGCGGCGTGTATGTAATGGACGGCGTTTTCTTTGAGTATCCCGAAGCTGCCGAAGCTGTACCCGAGGAGTTGTTCAATGGTGTTGAAGAGGTGTTCGCCTAGCTGTAACTCGGTTTCCACCTGATTGATCTCTGAGCCGTGCCTGTTGAGGGCTAGGAGGGTGTTCTCGTAGCGTTGCCGTTCGTTCAGGTAGTTTGTTAGGTCTCGTGCGACCTCGATGACGCCGATTACCTGGTTGTCTCGTATGATTGGCTGGGAGGCGACGCTTCGGGTGGTGCCGTCGGTCCAGTCCATGATTCTCTCGTGGGGCTTCATGTCCTCGATGGACAAGATTACGGGGCAGCCCTCGCATGGCTCTTCCCGGTTGAATGTCCAGTCATAGCATTTCTGGCCTATGATCTCTTCTCTTGACTGGTTTCTTGCATCGCTGAATGCTTGATTGACCCACACGTAGTTGAGGTCTGTGTCTACTACGTTGATGGGGTCCTGGATGGAGTCTAGTAGTAGGGAGTAGAACTCTTGGTCCCGATGCAGGTCTGCGAGACTCATGTAGAATCCTTTCTGATCATCGTTAATATACCGTGACATTAAATGTTGGGTGCTTATTTTTTTGTGCCCCAGATCTGGCTGAGGGCTCCCAGCAGTCCTCCGAGGGTTATGCTGAATATGGCTGGGATGATGAGCGGGTCTCCGGTGACGAACTGAATTATTACGATGATTATGCCTATTGCGATGAAAAGGAATGCTCCAGCTCTGAAATTCATAGGCATATAGAGCTTTTAGTTTGGGCTCTATTTCAATAGTTCTTCTAGGCAGAGGGATGTGTGGCAGCCTCTTCTTACGGCGTCCAGGATGTCGTTGATGGTTATGACGCCGATGGGTTCGTCTTCCTTGGTGACGGTGACGGCGTACTCTCGTACGTCTACCATGATTCTGTAGGCTTGTCTGAGGGTGTGGTCGCATTCTAGGACGTAGATCGCCTCTTCTTTAACCGCCTGCCGCATACTGACAGCGTCACAGGAGCCCTATAATATCACTTGTAAGTGAAACAAATAGACAAACGGTGTGAACCTCAACTACCTCACCAATTTTTTACGGAACTCTGCTTGTGATAATCTCCCTTTTTTTAATCAGATGTAAACAATTTCTTTCCACATTTTTTGCAGTGAACCGGGATCGGTTTCTTAGTAGTTATTAGATAATCGTTACAATGAGGGCATCGGTTTATCAAGCTTGTACCACATATAATACAGAATTCATCCGTTTTTCCTTCTCGAATCTCAGAGCATTTTGGACATAATGACTTTTGTTTGACAGGAGTGGAAAACAAATTTGCGTATAAAATGGGGTCCCACAAATCCCACTCGTCTTCTGTGATCTTTTTTGCTTGATTCCAATCTTTAATCTCTAAGGCTTTTGATAATTCAGGTATTTTCTTACTAAGGTTATAAAACCCGTAAGAAAATACAAGTAAATCCATTTTGACCTTAATAAGCTGAATTATTTCCCAGATTCCAACCATCAGTATGATGATACCACCTAAGATAAAGTAAAAATATAGATAACCAAGTTGATATTGTTGTAGTAATTCCTTTGAAAGGAACATACCGACCGCTAAAAAAATTGCTCCATTAATAATTGCCCGGTCTTCGTAGAGAAAACGTGAATATAGTAGATCTGATTTGAATATTGGCGTTTTGAACTCATCATAAGGTGCATCAGGTATGAACTTATTTTTCCCAGTCAAACGATAGTAGGTGGAAATCATCCTTTCTATCGGTTTAATATAATAAATAAGTGTACCAAGATAACTTCCTAATGTGGTTATCAATAATAATTTAATCTCGACGGTAGTATCGGATAAAAACGGAGTTATCAGATAGATTAGATAAAATCCAAGAATATAGTAACTAAGGTTATGAATTTTCGATGGTTTTTCAATTATCATACTCGGTAGAGTCATGTCTTCTATTTAATTGTGCGAATTAAATTGTTTTTCGATCTTGAAAGTAAAATTGAGGAAGATGTGTTCTAATCTAATTTTATTATCTAATGAACTCGGAGGCAATGATAGATATGGTCAATTGTGACATCACCGGTGCCTTAGCCATATCCTGTAAGGATGTCCTCAGTAAAGGCATAATGTCGTGGGGTTGATACAATTTGAGATTGAAATGACAATTATTGAGAAGGTTTATTTTCTTTTTCGTTCCAAGAATCGATCTAAAGGTCCTTGTTCAACTTTCTTTCGTTTCCTGGACGTTGTTTTAATCGATTTTCTTCTTTCTTCTCCTTTATTATATAGATCTTTACACAAAGCCTCAATTAATGGCAATCTCTTTCGATAAAGTGGGATTGGTATCTCATATATGTCATTTCCAATATTTTTAACAATATCTAATTCATGCATGTATCTCAATGCTTCGTGAATCCAATTTCTTTTGACCTGTTTTGTAGACCTATCATATTTTTTCCAAGATGAGAAAAAGCCTTCACATTTTTGCACAATTGATTCAAGATCAATCGTTATACTATCTTGCCAAGGATCACTTGGGTATGGATTTAATATATGTTGAATAATTACTGAGATAATATATGAGGGCGGAGGTTTTTGCTTAATGAAAAAGAAATTCCATCTAATAAATCTCAATACATCTTCAGACACTAGTATTCCAGCAGGCTGATCAAGTAACTCTTCAAGAGCTTTATTCCCTGTTTTCCCATAAAACCTTTCCAAACGTAATTCTTCCCTACCTTTAGGATCTTTTGATTTAATGAGACTCCAACCCCATATCGAAAAGTTATTTGAACGTAGATGTTGAAATTCGGGTTCATTACATAAAACCTGTATTAATGTTATTATTCTATTAATATCTACAACATTGCAAATTAATACTACATCATGTCCTTCAACTTTTTTTGGAGTGTTTCTCCAATCATTAAATTCTTGAAAATATTTTTTTAACTCTTTTAACTCTTCGCCTAAATACTCTGGATTGTGTGGCAATGACCATTTGAGCTCATATATAATGCCCTTTTTATCATCATCATATAATGCTATGAAATCGGGCTCTACTTTTTCACCGTCATCAGTATGGAGGGGAAGTTCAACTCCAACATATTTACCAATTTTTACATTTAAATAATAAAGTCTATACAAAGCAGCTAAAATGACGACACTATCTGCATATCTTGTATGGTCTTTAATACAGTCATTCCGAGCCAACGGATACTGCATTAGAATCCCTCATATCATCCTAACGTCTCGAACGATTCCATCGCCTAGTATCTGCTGAATCGTTTCGGTAAGTTTCCATGATGCGACATCTGTTCCTCGCGTAATTGGAGTGATAGTTATTATATCTCCAATTGCTGTAATGCCATACGATGATCCCTCTTCGTAGTCACTCAAGTTAGCTACGAAATATGGATTGCCGTTATGAATAATTGCACAAGAATATTTGTTGCTAATTTGTTTTGATAATTTTTTAATCTCATGGATACTAAAATCATTGGAATACAATATTGAAAATGGGTTTAGAAAAATGTCTTTTTCAAAAACACTTCTTTCTCTTTTTGCATAGAATGATCTCCATTCTCTACCATATTCGATTATTTTTAAGACAACGTTATAGTAAAACCTATTAAAATCACCATACGACAACGAACATCTGCCATTTCTATATATATTAGATTTTAATAGCAATATATCATTAGAATCTACTATGTTGAAATTTAATCTATTTATTGTAAGATAATAATCCTTAGATATTTTTTTTAATTCATCATCTGCATTTTCTTCGTATAAAATTAAGGTACCACCCTTTTTCTGTCTGTCACTTAACTTCCATTGTTTTTTGACTCTGTGTATAGTAAAACTTGTAAACGTGCTCCTACCTTCATATTCATCTTTAATTACATTCACAAATTTTTTCATTTGATTAATATTGAAATAGATCCTTGATATTAGTGGATATAATTTGTCAAAAAAGGATTCAACTACGTGTTTTACATAGTAAGATCCTTTATTTGTATACACTACCCAAGAATCGCTTTCATTAAAATCTAATAATAGTATTCCATGATTATATGACCCTTTAATCTCTCTACTTAATGATATTCGAAATAAAGTATCTTCCAGTTTTTCAATATTAAAAATAAATCCTTCTAACCCGGAATGTCGAGATAGAATTTGCTCAAGATCATTCGGATTAATTTTCGAATGAAATACAATAGCTTTCAATGAGGGTTTTTGCGATCTAATAGTATAAAGTTTTGAAAAAAACATATTCATACTGAATCTGTTGAATATTTGTGAAAACGAATCTGGTATAACTTGAATTTGACTCATGTCTCGCACCCATTATTATCTATTTAGTTTATCCTTTATACAACATTCGCAAGTTTATAGTATATACATCGATTTTATAAATAAAGTTTTGTTAGTTTCAAGAAAACCTTCGTAAGATTGATCAAAAGAAATTTGAAGAGTCCATTGATCAAACTCTTGTTATTTTGCTTTGCAGTATTTCTGGTCTTTTACGACTAGTACTGGTACGGTGCATGATTCTACGACGGTTCTGCTGACGCTTCCCAGCATCCAGCTGAGTATGCCGCCTGTGCCCCTGTTACCTACCACGATCATGTCAGCTTTAAGCTGCTTACTGGTCTCTATGATCTCATGGGCTGCGCGGCCTCTCTTCAACACGCCCTCCACCTTCAGCCCGGGGTGCTTTTCGTTCACCCACTTGACGGCGGTATCCAGTGAGGTCTGATAATACCCCTCCAAGTCGTCACTCAGCTCCGGATAGTACCCCAGGCTACTATCATCAGTGATGAACGTGGGCAATGGCTGGATCACAGAGAGCACCACAAGCTCCCCCCGTTTATCCACCGCCATCTCGGCGGCGTACTCCAGCGCAAGCTTCGCGGGGTCACTGCCATCTGACGCAACAAGAATCTTAAACATAATTGAAAATGGGGAACCGGGGTATTTAACCGGTCACATCAAGGATGAACGCGTACTCAAACGCCGTATCCCGTAACCAGTCATATCTGCCACTGCTACTGAAGTGCCCAGCACCCATAAACGTCTTCAACAACAGCCTACGCGAGTCAGTCTTCAACGTCCTGAGCTTCGCCACCCACTTCGCAGGCTCCCAGTAAGCCACCCGAGGGTCATTCAGCCCAGCCGTCACCAGTAACTCAGGGTAATCCTTCGCCTCAACGTTATCATACGGGCTATAACTCAGCAGGTACTCGTAGTACTCCTTCTCCTGCGGGTTGCCCCACTCCTCGAACTCACCCACCGTCAACGGGATACTCGTGTCAAGCATCGTGGACACCACATCCACGAAAGGCACCCCAGCCACCACCGCGTGGAAAAGACCTGGAGCCAGGTTTGTCACCGCCCCCATCAACAAACCACCAGCGCTACGGCCCACAGCCACAAGCCGGTCACGGCTAGTATACCCATTCTCCACAAGCCACTCACCACAAGCAATGAAATCGGTGAAGGTGTTCCGCTTCCGCAGCCACTTACCAGCCTCATACCACTCCCTGCCCATCTCGCCGCCGCCGCGAATATGAGCAATCACGAAGATGAAGCCCCGGTCAAGCAGACTAAGCCGTTCACTGCTGAACCCCGGGTCCACGCTAATCCCATAACTACCGTACCCATACAAGAGGCAGGGGTCAGACCCATCCAGTTTGACGCCCCTCCTGTAAACCAAACTCATAGGCACCTTCACACCGTCTTTAGCAGTCGCGAACACCCGTTCACTCACATAATCTTCAGGGTCATAGCCACCAAGCACTGGACGCCTTTTCACCACAGTCCAGTCCCGTGTCTCCAAGTCGTAATCAACGGCGCTGTCAGCAGTCGTCAAAGACGCGTAACCGATCCGCAAAGTCTTAGTCTCCCAGTTGGGGTTACTCCCAGCCCCATACGTGTACACTGGCTCCGGGAACTTCAGGTAATGCACCTCGTCTGACTCCAAGTCCATGATTCGGAGAGTCTTCAACCCGTTCTCCCGCTCATACACCACCATGTGCCCAGCGAACAGGTCCAGTCCATCCACCTTCACCTCGGAACGATGCGGAATCATATCCCTCCACCCAGCCTTCCCCGGCTCACGGGGGTCAACCGTCATCACCCTGTTGTTCTTCGAATCATCCAGATTCGTCACGAGGTAGAACAAGCCATCCCTATGGTCGATGCTGTATCTGAGTCCCTTCTCACGGGGCTCCACCAACCTGAACTCGCTCAGCGGTTCATCCGCGTCCAGCACATGCACTTCGCTGGTCTCTATGCTGCCGAGGCCAAGCAGCAGATATCTGTGGTCACGGGTCTTACCGAGGCCCAGACTGAACAACTCGTCCTCCTCATGAAAGATCAACGCGTCGTCGGACTGCTCTGAGCCGAGGCGGTGCCTCCACAGCTTGTCGCTGCGCTTCGCCTCGTCGTGAGTGTTATAGAAGAAAGTGGAGTTGTCGTTGGCCCACTCAAGGCTATACGCCACACCCTCCAACACGTCATCCAGATCCATCCCAGTGGACAAGTCCTTCACCCGGAGCGTGTAGCTCTCACCCCCATCAGTATCCAACGCATAAGCCAGCAACCGTTGATCAGGGCTCACCTTGAACACACCCAACCGCAGATACTCCAAGCCACCCTCCTCGTACACCCTGTTCAGGTCAATCATCACCTGCTCCTCCGCGTCCATCGACAGATGCTTCCTGCAATAGATACTGTACTGAAGCCCCTTCACCGTCCGCGAATAATAGAAGTAGTCACCGTAACGCACCGGCGCAGACTGATCCGTCTCCTGAATACGAGCCACCATCTCCCGGTACAGCGTCTCCTGAAGTTCCTCAGTGTGCTTCATCACCTCCTTGGTGTACTGGTTCTCAGCCTCAAGGTAACCCAACACATCCCGACTCGTCTTGTTCCTCAACCAGAAATAGTTATCAACACGGGTATGACCGTGAACAGTGATCTCGTGAGGACGAACATCAGCCCTCGGCGCAGCAGACCCACTCATACCAACAACAGATACATCTCAACATAAATACAGGACGCTAGACAGCCGCTAAACCAGAGAAAAAAGGAAGCCAGACATAATCATAGAGACCCCCATCACAGACCACAGCCAACTCATAGACCACGTACTCAGACTGATACAGGCAGGCAGCTTCGGTAACCATGGATAATTAATATCACTCTAAACCCATCCAATACACGTGATTCAATGAAGATATTCATATCAGTAGACATGGAAGGCATCAGCGGCATCGTTGACGGCTCCATGGTAAGCAGCAAGCAAGGAGACTACGCTAAGGGCCGCAAACTCATGGCAGAAGACGTCAACGCAGCCATCGAAGGCATCCTCTCAGTGAACCCAAAAGCAGAGATCACAATCTGCGACGCCCACGGAGCCATGAACAACATACTCCCCGAGGACATCAAACACAAAGACGCGATCCTAGTAAGAGGCAGACCCAAGCCCCAATCCCAGATGGCTGGCATCGACTCAAGCTTCGACGCCGCCGTCTTCATCGGTTACCACGCCAAGAAAGGCACACAGAACGGCATGATGAGCCACACCTACAGCGGAGGCAACATCGAGAGCCTTCACATCAACGGCGTAGAGGTAGGCGAGACAGCCATGAACGCAGGCATCGCCGGTTATTATGGGGTACCCCTCGTCTTCGTAGCAGGCGACATAGCCGTCACAAAGGAAGCAAAAGAAGTAAACCACGACATCGAGACCGTCGCAGTCAAAGAAGCCATCAGCAGAGTCGCAGCCAAATGCATCCACCCAGCCAAAGCCCGCGAAATGATCAAACAAGGCGTCGCCAAAGCCATCAAAAAGAAAGTGAAACCCCTCATCGTCGGACCCCCAGTCATCTTCGACATCAGATTCACAGACGCCAAGAAAGCAGACGCAGCAAGCTTCATCCCGTCAGCCGAACGAGTAGACGGCAAGACCATACGCATCACCCACGACGACTACGTCAAGGCGTACCACGGGTTCCTAGCAGCAATAGCCTGCGCCACAGCCTTCTCCTAACCTTTTTTGTAGACAAATATCTCCTCGATCGCCTTTTCGAAGTATTCAGCCATCTTGAAGGCCAGCTCTAGACTCGGGTTATATTTACCACTCTCAACAGCGTGTATAGTCTGCCTAGTGACCCCCAGCTCCTGTGCGAGTTGATCCTGGGTGATGTTCTTCATCGCCCTGAGGACCCGTAGGTTGTTCTCCAAGGCTAGTCCCCCATCTGTTTACCGTAGTACCACGTGAAGAGCGCGTAGACGCCTAAGATGATGTTAGCCATGTAGGCGAACGCGTAGCCCACGTCACGTATCTCTGAGTAGCCACGGAAACTCATCTCGACGAGCACCAGCCCCGATAAACCCATAAGGGCAGTCATGTACCCCAGCGTCCTGCTGGCGGCCTTGTGCTGGATCACCGCGGTTCTCTCATCGTGTACTACCTCACTCACCCCTTTCCTCAAAGTGTAGAGCACTACAATACCGGGAACGACGGTTACCATAGATAACACATAGTTATGTCTTATCGCACCGAAGGCCATCATCAGTCCTATTACGAAGACTATTCCGTTCTTCAACTGGTTGTATTTTGTTTTATCCATACCAATCATGTAAAACGTTCTATACATAATGTAATATAAACTATACTAAATGTAAAGAGATATTACCATTATGTGGATGCGTCAAACACTTCACCCGATATTCTCAAAAAACACCTAAACCATAATCCACCCATGCGAAAGATAGCGTTCCTCATGGCAACCGCCTCCACAGGCAAACTCACAGGCGAGCTAGCCAGAAGAGAAAAAATACTCAGAGACATCGCAGCCAAAGACACCCAAATAGACATCTACGGATTAGAGAAAGACCCCAAGAAGAGCCATCTAGGCACCATCCAATCAAGCTACGAAGCACAGCTCAGCACAGTCGAGGATCTGGAGTGCGCCATCGCAGCCGAGAAAGCAGGGTACCAGGCAGTCATCATCCCATGCGGAGGCGACCCAGGAATAGCCCCCCTCAGAGAGATACTCAACGTACCCGTGATACCCCCCGGCTCCACCGCCAAGCACCTCTGCAGCCTCCTCGCCCCCAGATTCAGCGTCATAACCACCGGCAAAGGAAAACCCAAAACCATCCTCCTTCATGAACGAGATGGCTTACAGAAACACGTCTCCACTCACCCCGTCGGACTCACAGTCCCCGAGCTCAGGACCAACCCAGAGAAAGCCTACGAAGCCATGGTCAGGGAAGGACATAGCGCCGTCAATGAGCACGGAGCCGGCGCCGTCACCTATGGGTGCATGAGCATGGGGTTCCTCATGGTGGACGACAGGCTCACCCAAGAAATAGGTGTACCAGCCATCAACCCGGTGAAGGCAGCCGTAAAGACAGCCGAGACCCTCATCGACCTAGGGATAACCCACAGCAAAAGGATCTACCCTGTGCCGCCAAGCCTACAAAAATAATCTTCAAAAAAGTGGGGTTAGTCTTGGAAGGCTTTCGGTGTTGGGATCGTCTTCCAGACCTTGATGAACTCGGTTACGAAGCTAACTCGTTCCTCGAACCTCTTCTTTGACTCCTCGACGTCGGCGTCCCTCGGGTCATTCTTACCGTAGACCCCGGTGCTGGTGAAGTCAATATTATTTGGCGGAGTGCACGCACCGTAGACCTGACTCACCAAATCATAGTCAGGACGATCAGGGTCACGGAACTCCATCAATTTGGGGTCCATCTTCAGGGTCACCTCCCAGTCGTCGAGGTTACTCAGCTCCACAAGCTCAGGGAACAACGCGAGGGCTCCACCTGTTTCAGTGGGGCCGCTGTGGACGTCCCAGTGCCTCTTCTGGCGTTCAGCCACCGTCTTGGCTAGTTCAGTGTCTGTCGGTCCCTGAGGTGCAGCCACCATGACGTTGTATTTGCGCTTGGCTAACCGCATCGCCAGGTTCATTATCTGTACGTTACCGCCGTGACCGTTCATTACACAGAAACGTTTCATGCCATGCTTGCTTAGACTACCAATGGTGTCCATGAGGACGCCCATCAGCGTCTCCGAGCTGAACGTTATGGTGCCGGGGAACCCCATGTGGTGGGGACTGTACCCGGGGAAACAGGGATGCACAGCTACACTGTTACTACGTTTAGCCACCTCGTGGATGTAATGCTGGATAGCAAGCGAGTCCATACCTAGGGGCAGGTGGGGGCCATGCTGCTCGATACTGCCGATGCCTATCACCGCTACGGGGTGTTTTTCGTTCTCCATCCAGTCAACGAAGGCGGGCCTCGTCAACTCGTGAAGCCAAAACTTGGATAATTTTCCGTTCTCACTCATAGAAATCACTGAAAAAGTAGGCGGAGTGAAGATAAAACACTATTTACTCTTCAATAACACTCGAAAAAATGCTGCCTAGTAAAATGCATACGGTTTCAGCTTCATCACATGCTACGATCCTTCAAAAAACATGGATCAGTGATACAGACCCCGGTTTCATAGTCCCTATTAGATGAATTTTAAGTCTAATGCCATGACAAATGTCGATGCCATGTTCTACGCGTTACTCTACGCTTATGTTTTCTTAGGGTTCGGGTACATCGCACGGAAAATAAGAACGGGTAATCTCGACGTTAGCCTCTAGGCTCATAAATTGAACCCAAATAACTTGAAATCTAGAGGGCCAGGTCCTCCGCCTCGAAGATGAACACGTTCTCCACCGCCTCACCGAAGACCTTGGCTATCCTTACGGCAAGGAGCAGAGAAGGGTTGTACTCAGCTTTCTCGACGAAGCTTATGGTCTCCCTTCTGCACCCTACTTTTTTGGATAGGTCTGCCTGAGTGAGGCCCTCCCTCGCCCTGAGCTCCTTTATCCTGGTTCTCATCCCATCACCTGACTGGGTTTTTCCCGTAGTATAGACGGGCAGCCCCGTAGATGGCTATCCGGACCAACAAAGCAAGGATCAACACAGACGGTACTTCCATCGGTGACCTGTCCATCAGTGAAGTTGACACGAATGAGTACCACATCAGGGCAAGCACGAAGTAGTTCCCAACTTGGAAAGCGACCCACGCCGCCTTTCCGTTCAGCAGGTGACTGAGCTCGTCCTCGACGGATATTCCTTGTTTTCTTGCTTGTCTCGTGTCATTCATCTTCTTGAAGAAGGGTACAAGGATACCAACTATGAGGCCTAGGGGCGCCGCAAGCATTACACCTGTTCTGCCGCCCCCGAAGGCGTAGTAGCCTATGAGGAATGAGGCTAGTGTGACTGCCGCTGTGGCGATTATCCATTTTGTGTTCGATTTTTCCATATTTTTTCACTCTCCTTTTTGTGTTTTCAACCCAACAATTTGTTAGGTATACCGCACATTGCGTTATGTCAACCTAACATGTAATATTTAAAGGTTGTTCAAGAACAATCCTGAAGCCACCTAAACAATAAGAACAAGCCCCCGTAAGAGTAACTATGGACTCCCTCAAAGACATCATCGAGGAGACCGTCAAACAACTCAAAGAAAAAGAACAGGCAAAAGATAACATTATGGCTAGAGCCCGCAAAGCAAGGACGCTTTCCAAACAAGCAATCATGCACCAGCATAACGGAGAAATGCAGAAATCAACCAAGAACCTAATGGAGGCAACAAAGCTACTCAAAGAGATTAAAGAGTCTGGGTCACTCAGCCCCGAGTTGATGTTCTACGAGTCTGTGCAGGCAGCAAGACAGGAGTACGCCGAGGCATCCATCCTACAGAGTCTCTTAGCCGAGGGAAGATACCCCTCACCACGAGACCTAAACATCGCTGAGACAAACTACGTCCTCGGACTCGCTGACGTACCAGGTGAGCTAAGACGCGAGTCGCTTGACCGGCTCAGAGAGGGAGACCTCGCGACAGCCGAGAAGCATTTGGAGACCATGGAGGAAATCTACCTCCATCTAATCCGAGCTGAGGAAGCCAGCCTTTTCCTGAAAGGACTACGAAGAAAACTTGACATTACTAGATCTGTAAACGAGAGGACAAGAGCAGAGATAACTGCTGAAGCAGGCAGAAGAAGGCTTGCGGAGAAACTTGAAAAATTCAAGGAATAATTAAGCATTTAATTTCCTTGAGGCATCAGCGTACTTATGGTATAACCGCAGGAAGCTTTCCGGTCCCTCAGTCATCGTGTTGACAAGTGACTGTCTTCCAGCATTTTCCTCGATCACCTTGCACATCAGTGCCCCTGTCACGTAGAAGCTACGTCCAATCACTCCCACATCCCAAGAGAGCTTGTCCAGCTCCTCTCCCGGTATCTTGCCTACCTTTTCGAGGATCATGTTGACGTTTGATATATGATGGTCAACGAGCTGTGGGTCGTCGAGGTACTGGAAATCTTTTTCGTCAGGTGCCGGGAAAATGTCCTGAGCGTTATACGCAACGTAAGTGCATATGCCCTCGTTATGGATGTTCCTCAAGATGCCTAGAATAGCGTCATCCTGATCATATTCTATTCCGGACTGCTCCTCACAGTAACTGAAGCCAACGTGGAACAACTCATGGACCAACACGTTGAGTATATTATCGGCGTTGTTTTTCCAGTAATTCGCCGCCACGTTGATGCCAATCTCACCCATCGCGAACGCCCTCGGAGGAATAAACGCCGTGAAATGTATCCCGATGTCAAGATTTGCGTCAGAGGGTAGATATGAGCAGAGATATGGAAGCGCTTTCTCCAGGAAAATCCCTTTACCCTCAAGAATCCTCTCGGTGTTCCTCAGAAAGATACTTGATTCTCGCTCCTTCAAAGGCATGGCCGCCCAGTCTGAGATCCTTTGTCTCCACTCATCGTAATCGATAGTGTACTTGACCTGCTCCGCCCAGTCCCGAGCATACTGCTGGACGGGATAACCGGTCCAGAACTCTTCTTGGTTATCTAGCACCCATTGGGGCTCGTAAACTATCTTCTCTAATGCCTCAGTGTTGAAGTTTACTTTAGATTTCAGACATTTTCCCATGAAGCACACCTAACTCGTGGTCAATAATGAGGCTATTTAAACGTGAGTAACATGATGTGACCACATATCATTTATATCCCACCCACCCAAACAAATGACTGCTAGACAGGAAGATTGAGACTATTGTGTCCAATAATCTAAACAAAGATTCACAACGTACTCGTCTAGCAGACTTTCTGGAGGAAGCAATATAATGGAACACCCAGTCCAGCTTTACGACACCATGACCCGGCAGAAAAAGCCGTTCGTGCCACTTAACCCACCCACCGTCACCATGTACGTCTGTGGCCCCACCGTCTACGGGGACCCTCACATAGGCAACCTGAGGAGCTTCACCAGCGGTGACCTCATCAGACGTTGGCTAGAGTACAGAGGCTACGACGTCAAGTACGTACTGAACATCACCGACATCGACGACAAGACCATCCGTGACTCCGGGACAGCAGGAAAGACCCTGAAAGAGTTCACGGAGCACTACACAGGCGTATTCCTCAGAGGCTTGGACATGCTGAACAACAAGAGAGCCATCAGCCATCCAAGAGCCACCGCGTATGTGCCCCAGATGATAGACTTCATCAAGACACTGGAGGAAAAAGGCATCGCCTACGACGCCGAGGACGGGGTCTACTTCGACATAGACAAGTTCCCGGGCTATGGCGCGCTAAGTGGAGTAGATGTCGAGAAAGTCGAGCAAACCGACCGAGTCAGCAAGGACGAGTACGATAAAGAGAACGCCCATGATTTTGCTCTTTGGAAGAAAGCTACACCAGACGAGTTGGAGCGGGGCATATACTATGAGTCACCGTGGGGCCCAGGCCGCCCAGGCTGGCACATCGAGTGCAGCGTCATGACCAACCAGCTCCTAGGGGAAACCATCGATATCCACGCAGGCGGCGAGGACCTCACGTTCCCCCACCACGAAAACGAGGTAGCCCAGAGCGAGAGCTACACCGGGAAACAGTTCGTCCGGTACTGGATACACATGAGGCACCTCATGATCGACGGAGGAAGAATGGGCAAGAGCCTAGGCAACTACGTGAGCTTCGAAGACGTCCTTGAAAAGCATAGCCCTGAGGCCTTCAGGTATTTATACCTGAGCACCCAGTACAGGAGACCCCTGAACTTCACATGGAGCGCCATGGAGAGCGCAGAGAACACTGTGCACCGCCTCGCGAACACACTGGACCTCATCGAGAACGCCATGAAGGGCCCAGACGACAACCTAGACTTTGAGGAACGTGAGGCAACGCTCCTCAAGACAGTGAAGGAAGCTAAGACCGCGTTCATAGAAGCCATGGACGATGACATCAACACACCCATCGCCCTCGGTCACCTTCACGCCATCAGCGGGGCCATCAACGAGTACGTCACTGGTCCAGCCAACAAAGGAGTCCTCGGGGAAGCAGCCAGACACTACATGGAGCTGCTTAACGTCCTCGGGCTCTTCGAGAAACGCTCGACGGGCGGCGACGAGGTCACAGAAAGGCTGATCACCATGATCACTGACCTCCGACTGGAGCAACGCAAAGAGAAGAACTACGCGTTCGCTGACATAATCAGGAACAGGCTCGCCGAGGCAGGCGTGGAGATACAGGACACCAGCGAAGGAACCACTTGGAAACTGAAATCCTAGTAGCCTCTACCATATTTTCCATTATAATAAGAAAGAAGATTTATTTCTCTGGTTTCGGGGAGACACCGCAGCAGCTGCAGACGATGAATCCTTCCTTCAGTTTACCCTCGATGAAGGCCTGGCACTCTTCCTTGTCGAGGAACAAGGGCTGACCACAGGAACTGCAATCAGGGCTCTTGATCTCTGGCTCAGACATCTTATCTCTCCCTACTCAATCGGGGCTTAAATCTCTATACCCGCTGTGCCGTGTTGAAGGCTTTTAACCACGTAAAGTATGGTCAATGATGATCTGAGATGGGTTTGAACGCCGAGAAACTGGTGGCGCTTGACTGGCTCAACGAAAACGCGGCAGAGATGTACGCCATGAGCGACCAGTTATTCAAGTGGGCCGAGCCCGGCTTACGCGAGTATAAGAGCAGCAAGCATCTAGCCGATTACATGCTGAGACAGGGCTTCAACGTGGAGATGGGGGTAAGTGAGATGCCCACCGCGTTCACCAGCATGTGGGGAGAGGACGGCCCCGTAATCGGGCTCTTCGCTGAGTACGACGCCACCCCCGGGCACAGCCAGAAGCCTGTTCCCTACGATGACCCCGAGGTACCATACGCGCCGGGGTTCACCGACGCCCACAACATGCTGGGAGTCGCCAGCTGCCTCGCCGCAGCAGCGTTGAAACACGTCTCGAAGGAGAAAGATCTCAAAGTACGAATCAGGCTCCTAGGCACCCCCGCCGAGAAACTCTGCGTCGGCAAGCCGTACATGGCCCGAGATGGCTATTTTGACGGGATGGACACGTTGCTAGCGTGGCACCCGGGAGGCCCCACCACGGTCCTCCATGAGGTCTGGCCCAGAACCTACAAGAGCATGGTTTTCAACTTCAAGGTGAAGGCAGTCGCGGAGGGCCAGAGCGGAGCGGTCACTTACCCGGGTGCACTTGACGCAGCGGTGCTCATGTACAACAACGTGAACATGATGAAGGAGCATATGCCCGCCCTCATGCGTAGGGGAGGCAGTATCAACGAGTTCATAATGACGGGTGGCCAGTGTACAGTCGCAAACCCCGCCTTTAGCCAGATCGTGTATGCTTGGAGAAACAGCAACCTGGAGGACCAGGAAGCGGTAGGCTCGGTGATTGAACGATGTGCTAAGGGTGCTGCACTTGTTGCAGACTGTGACGTCGAGGCAAGGGTGCTTACCGCAGTGCGGACAGGTCTCCCCAACACAGTGATGAAAGACGTCATGTGGAGGAACCTCATGACGATAGGTGCCCCAGCTTACACCGAGGAGGACAAGGAGTTCGCGCGTGCAATCCAGCGAACCCTTGGGATGAAGCCCATGGAGGAGCCTCTCTACACCGAGATCGTGCCTCCCGAGAAGGCGTACGGTGACTTCCATCCAGCCGACGACGTGAACGAGTTCACGTGGCACTGCCCCACCGCCCGCCTCTACGTAAGCAAGGCAATGACACCAGCCCCGGGAGTAAGGTATCCCAGATGGGCTAGCAGCGCCCTCTGCGGCGTCGGAGTCACCCACCGGATGGGGATGTGCGCGGCCCAAGTCATGACGCTGAGCGCAGTGGAGCTACTCCAGAACCCCCAGCTACTGAAAGACGCAAACACAGAGTTCCATGAACGTAAGAAGACTCACGACGAGCCCCCTCTGCTGCCTGAGGGTTTGAAGCCTCCCATTGAGTTGCGTTGGCCTGAGTGGGTCGATAGACCCGGCGGCGAGTGGTGGATACCTGATGGATAGGTTCGGGTACATCGAGGGCGTCCGGATGTTCCTTGTCGTCTCATTCTTGACAACCATCCTTGTAACATACGCTAGATGGAAAGTACTCAAGGAGATACTGGGAGACGAGGAAACCAATGACACAAACGAGAAGAAATTGAGGCGTCTCCACGTAAGAGTTGGAGAGAACAAGTCAAATCAAGCTTCGTCCTTCCTAGAAGCGTCTGGGCGATGGTCGCTGTCTCGATATTCAGCGGCTTTGGGATGAGAATCGTCTGGGATTTTCTACCACTTTACGCAGTAGACATTGTTGGTCTTACCAACTTCCAGCTTGGGATCGTCCAGACCACGGGTGGAGTCATCTCCGCTGCGTTGGCGATGCCCGGCGGCATAATCAGTGATAGGTTCGGTAGAAAGCCGCTGATCCTGATAAGCAGGGTCATGAGCCCTATCAGCATGTTCCTAGTCACAGTAAGCACGACATTCCAGCAATACTATGGCGTCCAGTTCATCGGCTCAGTTGCTAACGCCCTCGGCGGAGGAGGAATCTATGTGGGAGGCCCAGCGTGGAACGCGTTGATCGCCGACCTTGTACCCAAAGAGAAAAGGGGAACGATAATGGGCACCATGGGTACATTGTCTGGGATAGTCGCAACGCCCGCTGCAATCGTCGGAGGGTATCTGTGGGACGCGATGAGCCCTCAGGTGCCATTCTACATATCGTTGGTGCTGGGCTTGATCGGTACAGTGATCTTCCAGTTCGGCGTGAAGGAGCCGAAACGAGCAAAAGGATAACCCTGTCCTTCTTTTCCCACATGTTTTAAGAGGAAGCATAACCTCCTTCCTGTGATTCCCCGTTGAAGATCACCGAAGACATACATCAACTCAAGGTCCCCATGAGCAGAAACCCCCTCGGGAAAACGTACAGCTACCTTTTCAAGAACTCAAAAACACTCATCGACACAGGCGTACCCACCGAGGAAGCCTACCAGGGACTACGAAAAGAGCTCAACAAACACGGGTTGCAGCCACAGGACATCGAGAACATAATAATCACACATCTTCACAACGACCACATAGGCCTCGTCGAGACCCTTCAGGGCTACGGCGCCAAAGTAATGGCCAGCACAATCGCCGCTGAAAAACAAGCCAGCATCAGGGACTTATCAGAAGTATTCTTCGAGCAGACTGTTGCCGAGACCAAGCTCTTCGGGGGAGCCGAGTACCTGGACCTGCTCTATAAGTACGAGTTCGCTTTCAGGGACGCTCCCAACCCCATCACGATTGATAGGACGCTGAGTGACGGGGAGACGCTCAAATTAGAAGGCATCGAGTTTGAAGTAATCTACACTCCGGGTCACGCACAGGAACACATAGTGCTCCACGACAAGGCTGATAGAATCCTGTTCAGCGGTGACCATGTGCTACCTAAGATCACAAGCCACGTGTCCTGCCACAGCTACGAGGCCAGAGACCCACTGAACGAGTACCTCACCAGCCTCGACAAGATCAAAGACATGGATGTGAAACATGTATACCCTGCTCACGAGTGGGACTTTACTGACCTCAAAGGAAGAGTGGAGCAGTTATACAAGCATCACGGTGACCGCCTCATGGAGATGAAAGCCCCCCTCAAAGACGGACCCAAAACAGTTTATCAAATTGGAAGTATAGTCCACTGGGACAGCAGGCCATGGCCCGAGATGAGTTTCTGGACAAAACGAATGGCTGCCACAGAGACCTACGCTCACCTCATCTACCTGAGAAACAAAGGCGAGATACAGGAAGAAACGAGAAACAATACGCTCTACTATAGCTTGGTTTAGTGGGGGGTGCCCCCCCTCCTCCCCAGAGAGGGGGCGTATATGGGGGAATGGGGAGAGTGATTATCGCCAGACCTTGATTCCACGTTCGTGGAGATACTGTGCCGCTAGGTCCGCGATGTCTGGTCCTTTGAACGGGATCTTTAGCTCCTTGACTTGGCTCATGATGTCTCTGTAGTTGACCTCCATGGCCTCACCGCTCTCGACGAACTCGTCGAGTATGGTTTGAGCTATCTCCTCGGCTACCCTGAATTTGGGGCTCAGCATCCTGTAGTGGTGCTTGAGAGCCTTGCTCACCTCGTCGGGGGTGGCTGTCTCGATGGCCCACACAGTCGGCCTTGGGCCGCCCTTGCTGCGCTTTACCTTGCTCACCTTCAACGCGGGTACTACGACGTCCATGGCGCGTAGCCTCTTCAGTGCCCGGTACACGGTGGCTTCTGGCATGCTCAGCTCACACTGGAGCACCCACGCTGTCGCCGCGCCGTGTAGGCAGAAATAGAGGAAGCTCTCGCTCACCGCGCCGCTGCTGAAGATCTTCTCACTGAAGCTCATGAGCTCCTGGATGTTCTTCAGGGTGGTCGCGAGGTCGTTTTTCTCGTTGAGAAGTAATAATTTACGGAAAATATCGACGTACTTACCAAAATTAGCGTCCTTAGCCCGGATTCTCCTCACCGAGCGCTTTTTAAGTTTGGACAGCGTTCTATCTAGGGCTACCGTATTAGACAATGAATCTAACTCCGACCCCGTGATCCGGGGCAAGATGTTTACACTTCCGATATGCTTATAAGTTTACTTGTTAACAAGTAAACAAGTAAACAAGTAAACTGGTGATACAGTAAACATGCCCCGTAAAACCGTCGCCATAAGAGGACTCAACACCGAGTTGTATACTGAAGTCTTCACCATGGCCAAGAAAGACGGAAAAACGGTGGCCGACGTCGTGAACCGCGCTCTCGAGGCCTTCATCAACCACGAAAATGATGAACTCATCGTACAAAACGGTGGCGCATTATCTAACTCCGCAGAATTCGTTCTAGCCATCGATGACGACGGTGAAATAAGCTTATCCAAGGAGGATATCAAGGAGATAGCCTCAGAAATGGGTCCTTTTGCCATAGAGAGCAACGGTAGCCTCATATTCGAGAAAGACGTCGATAAAAACGCCCTAACACAAATCAGTCGCATACAGGTGAAGTCAGGCACCGTCAAGGTGCCTAGGACCGCATATGCACAATTCCTAATAAAGTGCAAGATCCAAGGAAAACTCGACAAGTATTGAACACCTCATTAACGGTAGCAGGGGTCCAAGACGGAAGCTTCGAGCCTTTCCGGAGAGGGATAGATAGTTCTATCCAATACACCAGTCTCTGTTGTACATGTTTACAGGCTGAGAAGGTCCGGGATGTAGGGCTTGCGCGCGTCACTGTTGACGGCCTAGACTCGACTGTAAACATTGTAAACATTTTGGGTTCTTGGATGCTTGACGCCATCATCCTAGGTGGAGCCACCTTCGCAGGGTTCAACGTTGTTGACGTCGAGAATGTTTACAACGAGACCGGGACACCTGTGATAGTCTTCAGTGCTGAGAAACCGGATATGGATTCCACGCTGGAAGCGCTTCGTAAACATTTCCCTGACTGGCGCCAACGTTGGAGCAGATACGAGGCTCTCGGAGAGATTCATTCGCTGAGGATCACTGGCTACCCTGAGATCTATTTTGAGATCATGGGATGCTCGAAACAGTTCGCGGAAAAAGTATTGAAAGAACAGGCCATAACTGGAAGAGTGCCTGAGGCAGTCAGGGTAGCGAACCTCATCGCGAAAGGCGTCAGTTCAATCTTTCAAGGTCAAGCGGAATATGCTGGTGATTCGCCAAGTTAAACACGCTTATGACCCCGGGTGTAGGCTCTAGTTTCATGCGCTTTTGGAAGGGAGTCTGATCTTGGAAGCTTCCTAGGCTCAGGATGGTGACTCCCTTGTATTTCTGTTTATCGTGGATGTGGATGTGCCCCATAGCCAAAATGTCAGGGACCTTCCGGATAACAAGCCTGTCAGTCTTCTCAGGCGCGATAGGTGTTGATTGCCCGTAGATAGGCGCCACGTGCCTGCATCTAAGCAGCAGCTCCATGCCTTTTACTGGGTTTGAGAAGGCGTGACCCGGTGTTGAGCCAAGTATATCGTTCAACGCTGTGCCGTGAGCAAGCTGTACCTGTACGCCGTGGAGCCGTAACGAGACCGGGTTCGGTAACATGTGAACACGGGGATTAGCGTAAAGTGAAGGCGCGTAGCTCTCAGGGATAACAGGCTGAGGCAGGCTCCTACGAACTGCGTCGTGGTTCCCAGGTATGATGATTATCTCCACATAGTCGGGAAGCTTGGAGAGAAGCTTCGCTGATTCCTCGTATTGCCCATTCAGCGTGGTGATAGTCAGCTCATCCAGTTGTTCAGGGTAGATGCCTATGCCATCCACCAAGTCACCTACTATGATTAGATACTTAACCCTCGAAGCAAGCTCCCGGCTTGCAGATGGACCCAGCTCCATGTTCATCCACTTGATGAACTTGTCGAACAGGTCGGCCCTGAAGTACTTGCTTCCGATATGTACGTCTCCAATAAACAGTGCGCAGACGGGTTCATCCGCTCTCTTTATGTCATGCATAGGAACGTCAGGCCAGATGAGGTCGTTGGCGATGAGTAGGTCGTCCCTGAACTTGACCCCGTCTATGCAGATTATCTGGTCGTTAAGAATCTCCAAGCCTTTCTTTAACGCCTCCTCACCGGTAACCATGACGGTGGCGTTGGACTCCGGGTCCTCAAGGTCCAGGTAAAGTCTGTTGTTCCTGCTACTCTTCCGGGATACAATTCCTATGGCCTTGAACTTTGTTTTGACTGGGAGCTTCAAGGCCTGGCTCAAAGGTATAGCGTCACGTACATCCACTCGCTGCTTGAGGATGCCCTCCAGCTGCACGAATCTGCTATTGAAGTAGTCGATGAACCCGTTTACGTCTCCCGAGGGTCTCGCGGGCTCTAATGGATCGACTTCAATACGGGCCGCTGCCCTTGACGCCAACGGCTTCAACTCCCTCGGCGTGACCGGTTTATCTCTCGGGGGCTCTTCTTTGAGGTTAACCAGAAACTCTTGGTCTATGATGAATAGCTGAGGCTGGGACGCGGCTTTACTCAGCGCCATCTTCACGACGTTCGCTGCCTCTTCTACACTCAGTTCTTGGAGATGAGTGAACGCGTCAGGGCTGAGCTGGTAGCCTTCCTGAAGTATCCTGTTAAGGATCGGTACGAGTTCCTGGGTCAAGGTACCTCTATTTGGCCTTTATCACGTAGTCAACTCTAGCTGGGGCGAAGGTCTCGATGATTATCGCCGGCTCGTCTCCCGTGGTCACGAACTTATGCTCCTCGTTAGGCGAGAGGAACCACGCTGCGCCTGGCTTTGCCTTCACGGTTCTCTCCCTTGTGCTGAGCTCCCCTGCACCTGAGATGAGGGTTCCCATCTGTTCCTGTGGGTGGGCGTGCCAGTCAACGACAGCACCTGGGCCGATGACTATGTAGCACTGTGAGGCATGCATGCCGTTTCCTATGATGCTTATCTTCACTCCGGGTACGGGTTCAAGGCTTGGCGCCTTCTCCCATGTTGTATCCTGCATGGAACAGGTATGGGTAGTAATGATATTTGAATACAGCTAGAGGCCCAGAGGTGTCTGCTCCTTACGCTCAAGGATAAGGTCCTTTATCTCCTTCCTTATCACGTACCTGTAAGGCATACGATTGGTGTTCCTGTCGACAAACCCTTTATCGTACAGCTTCTTCAGAAGCCTCGCAGTGTGTTCACGCGTCTTGTTTATCTGGGCCTTGATCTCTGGAACTGTGCCCTCACCGAATTCAACGATCATCTGGAGCACCTCAATCTCGGTTGAGGTTAGCTGCTGAAAGATATCATCTCCCTGCACAGGGATTGGTGCATCAACTGGAGATGAGACAGGTAAAACGGCTCTAGGCTGAGTGGCAAGCTTCTTGAGTTCAACTCTCATCTGCTCGATATTGCCCTCAATGTTCTCCACTCTGTCGTTTAGTTCCTTGACTTTCTCAAGGCCTTGTAGTGTCGCGTCTGCGTTACCTTGGTTGCTTTTGAGGGCCTCGCTTGCCAGATATTTGGCTTGAGAGGCGTCAATTTCTACCCTTGATAGATCCATCTCTATCTTGCGTACCTGACGTAAGAACCCAAAAGTGATGTTCCTCACAGAGTCCTTGCTGTCTTCGTACTCTGACTGAGCCATTTTGATGCGCTGATAGAAGATGTAGCTGGCCGCTAGGGTTACCATGAACAACGCGAAGGTGGTAAAAACTAGCTCCATTACTCTCAATATGATGACGCTTATCCACCCTAATTACAGTTACGAATTTGAGATAATTTGTTTACATGTAAACAATTCAAACAGAGTTGAATTGTTCATCAAAGATAACTTGTAAACAACGTTATAGTTTAAAAACCAGAGTACATCTAGAATCTGAACGCCTTTGAGTCCCAAAGTCGAGGCCAAGATCAACATCACAGGAAGGGTCCAGGGAGTAGGTTTCAGACCCTTCATCTACAGAATGGCCGTCAAGAATGGGCTCACAGGCTATGTGATTAACCTCGGAGACGCAGGAGTCGAGATAATCGTTGAAGGCTCCGAGAAACAGGTAAACAGGTTCTTGGAAGACATCAGAAACAACGCTCCCGAGGTCTCCAATATCGAGGACATACACACAGAACACAAGCCATATCGTGGAAGGTTTCAGGACTTTATTATTGACAAGAGTAAGAACAGCGGGAAAGTAGCGTCAGGTATCTATCCTCCAGACATTGGCATCTGTCCAGAATGCCTACGTGACATGGAGCAGAAGGATGGTAGGTGGTACAATTACCCGTTCACCGCGTGTGCATGGTGTGGCCCCCGGTTCACATCAGTGAAAGCTCTGCCCTACGACAGGGAAAGAACACACATGCATCCTTTCCTCATGTGCAAACACTGCAAGAAAGACTACTTGGACCCCCAGGACCGGCGTTTCGACGCCCAAGGAATCACATGCAGAATATGCGGACCCAAGATGACCCTATATGACAAAGATAAGGAACAAATCTACACAGAGGATATTTTCCGTGAGACCGCGAAACTACTCAAGGAAGGCAATATAGTCGCGGTCAAGGGCATCGGAGGAATACATTTAGCCTCATTGGCAACTCGGGACGACGTTATCGAGGAATTTAGACGTAGAAAAAGGCGACCTTTTCAGCCCTTCGCGTTGATGTCGCCTGACCTAGACGCAGTGAAAAGATACGCTGAGCTCGATAGAGCTGAAGAGGACATCATCCAGTCATGGAGAAAGCCTGTGGTCTTAATCAGAAAAAAACATAGAATAATCTCTGAACTCGTGGCACCAGGATTGGACCGTGTCGGCGTTATGCTTCCCTACACTGGGGTCCAGACTTTACTATTCAAGCATATTGACGAACCTGCTTTGGTTATGACAAGCGGTAACAAACGCGGGTTACCCATGGTAATAACCAACGAGGCGGCCTTCGATGAAGTAGGGGACTTGGCCGATTATTTTCTTCTACATAATAGAGATATCGTGAATAGAAGCGACGACTCAGTGCTCAGGTTAATCAACGGTAGACCGGCTTTCACGAGACGTTCCCGCGGATATGTGCCTGATCCCATAGATATACCTCTGAAAAATTGTGTAGCTATCACGGTTGGCGCTGAGTTACGTAACTCTGCGGCTATAACGAGTGACGGTAAGGTGTTCATGACCCAGTTTTTGGGTGATATAGATTGTCTCGAAGGTCTCGACTTTGAAAAGCAGGTAATACAGAATATGCGTGACTTGTTAAATATCACACGTAACCCCGATGTAATGGGATGTGACCTTCACCCAGAGTATATGACATCACAATATGCCGAAGTGATATCACATGAGATCTGTGTTCCACTCGTGAAATCACAGCACCACCACGCCCACATCACATCAGTAATGGCCGAAAACAATGTTTCTAGAGACGAGGAAATAATTGGACTAGCTTTGGATGGTGCTGGATATGGCACGGATGGGCTTATTTGGGGTGGTGAGGTCCTAAAATCGGCTTATTCTGGGTTCGAGAGATTGGGGTGTTTAGAAAATTTACCGATGCCTGGAGGAGATCTATGCGCATATAATCCATACAGAATGCTGATTGCTGGCCTCACAAACGCCGTCACAGATGATATCATCCGTGATATCACAGAAAATCACGTTTCTGAAACACTTCCCCATGGTAAAAAGGAGCTTGAAATCATATTAAGTCAGTCCAGAAAGGAATCCGTGTTAAAAACTTCGAGCACTGGTAGAGTTCTGGATTCAATTGCAGCATTACTTGGGATAACTTATCGTAGAAATTACGAGGGAGAGGCAGCTATGAAGTTAGAAACATTAGCTTTGATGGGAAACCATAGAAAAATAGAGTTTGAGCCAGAAATCAATATAACTAACGGCTTATATGTATTAAATACATCAAATATGCTTTATTATCTTCTTAATAGGAAAATAGAGGCCAAATATCAAAATATAGCTGCTTTTGGTCAATATTATCTCTCTAAAGGTTTAAGCGAGATCGCTATAAAAGCCTCTGACGATACAGGCATAACAAAGATAGGTTTATCCGGCGGAGTTTTTGTGAACGAGTATATCGCTAAAACAATTACATCTAATCTTGAAGATGTGGGTTTGACTGTTCTTCATAACAAAAAAGTACCTCCAGGTGACGGTGGAATTGCTCTCGGCCAAGCTTGTATAGCGATTGAAAGTGTGATATGATGTGATATCACATTATTTTGATGCTTGTGGGAGTCGCTAAATCGGTTATACCTGTGATTAATTCGTCTTCTATACGTCTCAAAACTTCCTTTGTAGCTCGAATATCCCTTGCCTCGATAACCGAAACATATTCTTTCAGTTTTTCAGCTAAGAACTCATAGTCATCGAATGGCCTCGCATCGTAGACTCCTATATAACTCAATAAAACAACTGTAAAAATGCTTGATATCACATTCTTCCTTGCCTGTGATAATGACCGACTAAATGAGCCGCGACTCACTTTTTTATTCCTAAATAAGGTCTTTTGATAATAAGATACCTTTTCATCAGACATTATATCCGTTAATAAGTCAATTACAAGTGTTTCGAATTGTGTGCGCGTTAAATGACTGTTTTTTAGCAATAAATCAGTTATAGGGTCTCGAAATGTTTTTTGGATGATATTTTGATAGCTTTGACCACTCACAGTGACTCGCCTCAGAGGGATAATACAGTGTGACTTAATATACGTTGTTGACAAAACTGTATACCAAACTTATGTCTTTGTGATCTATGATTTCACGGTTAAAACACCACCATTATTACAATAATATGTAAAGTCATAGGTAATATCACGTCAAATATTAACAAATATATTAAAACCATATAGTTGGAAGTGTTTATTAGACCAACAATAGACAGAATTGAACATGGTTACAGTCAATGATCTAAAAATAAATTGTATAAAAACTGAGTCGAAAATCACTGATTTCATATCTGGAAACTTAGAAAACACAGGTCTGAAAGGCGCTGTGATAGGACTCAGCGGCGGAATAGATTCAGCTGTGACCCTTGCCTTAACAGTCAAGGCGTTGGGCCCTGACAAAGTCACCGCTATCACAATGCCTGAACGTGATGTCACACCTCACAGTGATATCATGGATGTGATGTTACACTGTGAACAGCTAAATCTCACATGTAACACGGTGGAAATCACGCCCATATTACATGTGATGCAACAAACCCTTCCATTATATGACGCAACGAACCGGATCGCTGCAGGCAACATACGTTCACGTCTCAGAATGATCGTGCTCTACCATTACGCCAACACAAATAGAGAAATGGTCATGGGAACATCAAACAAGACCGAGTTACTTACTGGATTCTTCACAAAATACGGTGACGGCGGCGTGGATCTCATGCCTTGTGGTGACCTATACAAGACACAGCTCAGACAGCTCGCTAAACACCTAGATATCCCCGACAGCATAATCAAGAAACCACCTTCACCAGGCTTCTACTCTGGGCAAACAGATGAAGAGGAGCTAGGAATCGATTACACAACCCTTGATCTCATCCTTTACTCATGTGATTTGGGCATGACGTCAAATGATATCGCATGTGACCTAGACATTGATCAAAATCAAGTTGACTCGGTTCTACACCGAGTTAAAGCAAATGAACATAAAAGGCGGCTTCCATTAATCTTAAGACTGAGTTAAACACTCAATAACGCACATAGAGGGAACACGATGGGTCGGAAACGACAGAAAGAAGTCAAGATCATACGGAAAAGGCTTCCAAGCCATTATCTTTGCCCAAACTGCGGTAAAAACACGGTTGGAATAATTCTACATAAAGACGAAGGGTTCGCCAGAATCATATGCTCAGCTTGCGCCCTCAAAGACCAGTTCCCAGTCAAAGAGAGCACGGACCCAGTGGATGCATACTGTATCTTCGTCGACCAGTACTATGGTGTCGAGGAGCCAGTCACATAATGAAAGGAAAAGTGGAGCAATACCTCCACGACAAGATAAAGCAAGATGGATGCATCCACATCACCCTTGTAGATCCCGATAAATCCTCGGGATATGACTGCGCGTCAATAGCTCGTGAAGCAGAGAAAGGCGGAACCGCCATCATCATGGTAGGCGGATCAACCCTCGCCGCCACACAGGACCTTGACGATGCCGTTCTACGTATAAAAAAAGAGGTGGATATCCCGGTAATACTGTTCCCCAATGGCCCAATGGGCATCAGCAGACACGCCGACGCCATCTGGTTCATGAGCCTCCTGAACAGTCAAAACACGTATTATTTGATAGACGCTCACGTCATATCAGCTCCCCTCATCAAAAAACTAGGGTTAGAAGCCATACCCATGGGCTACATCATCGCAGGCGAGGGATGTGTAGCGGGTCACATAGGACAGGCACGCCTCATCAGCTATAAGCACCCACAGCTAGCCGTAGGCTACAGCCTCGCAGCCGAGACCTTCGGGATGAAGTTCGTGTACCTTGAAGGCGGCTCTGGGGCATCCAAGCCCATACCACCAGAGATGATAAGCGCAGTAAAAAAGAATCTGAGCATACACCTCATCGTTGGCGGCGGCATTAGGAACCCGGAGGCAGCCAAGGCAGCCAGCGTTGCAGGCGCAGACATAATTGTTACAGGTACCCTCGTCGAGGAGGAAGCACAGGTGCAGGAGAAGATCAGCGCCATCGTTTCCGCCATAAAGAAATCAGTGTAAACCTCTCTAACCTCCGCCTCGTTTGATTCCTTAGCATCTTTATACAAGTGATATGTGTTATTGTAATAAGCAGTAGCACGTGATTATAACGTGCAAATCATCACCATAGCTAGGTAGCCCCGAATTGATCGACGTTAAGATGCCTCCGCTCTACAAACAATACTTCACCGAGCTAGAGGACAAACTGAACAAGCTATACAAGGTGGCAGAAGAGGCGCGGGACAAGGGTTTTGACGCAAGCCTCGAAGTCGAAGCAAAGATCACCGTGGACATCGCTGAACGGATCGAGAAACTCATCGGCCCCAAGGGCATCACGGAACGCATGAGGGAACTCGAAGACATGGACCGCAATGAAATGAGCTTCAAGATCGCCCAGGAGATAGCGCTGGGCAGGTTCGGCGTCATGGACAAGGAGGCAGCCGCGGACCAAGCAATCAGGACAGCCCTCGCAATAATGACAGAGGGAGTAACCATCGCGCCCATTCAGGGAATACCAGATATCAAGATCAAACGCAACCCCGATAGAACCGAGTTTCTCAGCGTCTACCTAGCGGGACCCATCAGGCCCGCAGGGGGTACAGCCCAAGCACTCACCCTCGTCATAGCTGACGTAGTGCGCAAGGCTCTCCAGCTTGACAAGTATCAGCCCAGCGAGGACGCCGTGAACAGGTTTATCGAGGAAGTTGGGATCTACGAGCGGAGCGTAAGACGTTTCCAGTACCACGTCACAGATGAGGATCTTGAGCTAGCCATGAAAATGATCCCAGTGGAAGTTACAGGCGTATCAACGGACCCTTACGAGGTCAGCAACTACCGTGACGTGCCCGGGATAGAGACCAACCGGCTCCGCGGGGGCGCCCTCATCGTGATCGTGGACGGCGTTGTAGGCAGAGCAAGAAAGCTACAGGGCATATGCGAGAACATAGGCATCGAGGGGTGGGATTGGCTAAGCAGGCTGGGCCAGAAGAAATCTGACAATGGCGAGGAAAAGAAGACCACAGCCGCGTTCATGGAGGAGATCATCGTGGGGCGCCCAGTGTTCAGCTTCCCTAACACCGTTGGAGGGTTCAGGCTTCGGTACGGTAGAGCGCGTACCACGGGTCTGGCCGCCTGCGGAATCCACCCCGCAACAATGATAGCGCTCAACAAGTTCATGAACACCGGGCTCCAGCTCAGGATTGAGCTACCCGGCAAGTCCGCGGCAATATGTCCCGTGGACAGCATCGAGCCACCCGTGATACGCCTCAAAGACGGCTCAGTGATACGCGTCGAGACAGAGGAGCAAGCTAACGAGATCTACGAAGAGATTGACAGGATACTGTTCAACGGCGACGTCCTCCTCAACGCGGGCGACTTCATCCAGTTCAACAGGGCGTTGCTTCCCGCGGGGTACGACGAGGAACAGTGGAGCTACGACTTGGAGCACAGCCTCGAAGCCCTAGAGATGAAGGCAGCCACTGAGCTCACGGGGTTAACCGCTGACAGAATCACCGAGCTCCTCAAAGCTGCGAGTGCTCCCACTTCTCCGGAGGCCGTTGCTCTCACAAGGATTGACGCCCCTCTCCACCCAAGATACACCTATGACTGGTCAAAGATCAGCTTGGACAAGTTACTAAAGCTCAGGAACTCACTGGCCGAGAACTGGGGAGCAGATGGAATCAAGCTTGACCCTGAGGACAAAGAGAGCCTTGAGACATTGCTAGTCCCCCATGAAGTCAAGAAGGGAAAAATAGTCCTTGGCGAGGCGGCTCCTATCCTTGAAAGCTGCATGGCGCTCACAAAACGGTACGTGGAGGCTGACGAGGAAGACCCACTAACTCAGATCAACGCGTGGGCTGGGTTCAGCGTCCGAGAGAAGGCGTACGTATACGTGGGGGCAAGGATGGGGCGCCCAGAGAAAGCCAAAGAACGGAAGATGAGCCCATACGTCCACAGCCTCTACCCGGTAGGGAACGCTGGTGGTCCCCAGAGAGATATCACTAGGACCAAACGTGGCGACAAGCTACGCGTCGAGCTAGTACAACGTGAGTGCCCAGAGTGTGGTTACTCTTGTCAGTCAGCCCGCTGCGGGAACTGTGGCAGCGTCACCCAGATCAAGAAAAGGTGCCCAAGGTGTGGGCGCCAAGTAGAGGGAGAAAAGTGCCCTGCCTGCAACACCGATGCGGTGAGCTTCCAGTGGACAGAGATGGACCTCCGTGCGGAACTGGAAAAAGCCCGAAAACACATAGGTGGACAGATACCACCCAGGATAAAGTGCGTTAAAGGCCTCATCAATGAGAGACGCATGCCCGAGAACCTTGGTAAAGGCATCCTCAGGGCGCGGTACGACCTCAGCGTATTCAAGGATGGCACCCTGCGGTTCGACCTCACCGACATCCCGTTGACCCACTTCAAGCCCGAGGAGGTGGGAGTCACCGTGGAGAAGCTCAGGGAGATGGGTTACATTCATGACATGGATGGTGAGTCACTGGAGCGCCCAGACCAGATGCTGGAGCTACGGGTCCAGGATATTGTTCTCCCTGAGGACTGCGGCGACTACTTGGTCAAGGTAACCAAATTCCTCGACGACGAACTCAGGGACTATTACAAGATGGAGCCATTCTACAACGTCACGACCAGGGACGAACTCATAGGACATATAATCCTCGGGTTGGCGCCACACACCAGCGCCGCTATCGTTGGAAGGCTCATCGGCTGGACCACCGTCAGAAACTGTTATGCTCATCCTTATTGGCACGCCGCCAAACGCAGGAACTGTGACGGGGACGAGGACGCCGTCATGATGGTGCTTGACCCATTGCTCAACTTCAGCAGAACATACCTGCCGGAGCGGAGCGGAGGTTTGATGGACGCGCCCCTCTTCATTATACCTAACCTGAACCCCGCGGAGGTGGACAAGGAGAGCCACAACGTGGACGTGATAGCTCGTTACCCACCCGAGTTCTACAAAATGACCATGGAGGGCGCGAAACCCACGGAGTTCGGTCCTCTGGTGGACACCCTCGGCGGGAGACTCGGGACAGCGTCTCAGTACGCGGGGTACTGGTACACGAAGGAGTGTAGCAACATCAACCTCGGTAGCCACCAAGGCGCATATAACACCCTCAAGACCATGCTCGATAAACTTGAGAGCCAGCTTGACCTAACCGCGAAGCTCAGAGCCGTGGAAGGACAGACAGTCGCATTGAAGATACTCAACAGCCACTTCATGAAAGACATCGTCGGTAACCTGAGAGCGTTCACGCGTCAGAGATTCAGGTGTACCAAGTGCAACAAGAAGTTCAGGAGACCGCCGCTGAAGGGAAGCTGTGACCGCTGTGGTGGACGGTTGCTCATGACTGTGTACAAGGGTGGCATAAACAAGTACCTTGAGCCAGCGGCCAACATAATCGAGCGGTATAACTTGGGGGATTACTACGCGGACAGGATTCAGCTGGTGAGAGAGGAGCTTGACAGTGTGTTCGGTGAAGAAGAAGAGGATGTCCGCTCCCAGTTCAACCTCATAGACTTCATGAAGGCCAAGCCCAAGTAGCGAGATCAATAAGATTATTATTTCAGTCATGAGTAAGTGTTTGCGAACAACGATGAGTAAAAAAAGACGTGAAAGTGCAGGAATGCCCCAGAGCAGCGCGGGTCTAATGAGATTCTTCCAAGACGAGACCGCTGGATTCAAGATTCCACCAGAGTATGTGATAGGAGCATCATTGTTATTGGTCGCAGCTGTGATTCTTGCACGCGTCTTCGTACCACTATAACCATTGCTCAACTTGGATAAGTAACCGCAGGACCTTGGGTTCACGGTTTTTATACTACGTCTGTATTCAAAGGTGACGAAGAGATGTCTGATCAGAGTACAAGAAAACGCAACCTAGTCATCATGGGAGTGAAACCCGTGATGAACTACGTGGTAGCGTGTCTAACGCTCTTCAATGCAGGATCAGAGACGGTGCTCATCAGGGCCCGTGGCAAACACATCAACAAGGCCGTTGACGTGGCCGAGCTCATCCGCAGGGTGTTCCTGAGGGACGCCGTCATCAGGGATATCAAGACGGGAACAGACAAACTTATCCGTGACGACGGCAACGAGGCGAAGGTCTCGATCATAGAGATAACCCTCGCTCCCAGTCAAGAGAGTTCTTAAAAGCATCATCAGTGTAACCTTCAATCGAAGGTAGATTCATTGTGACGTATCCAAAGATCAAGGTCACTCCGCCGGGCCCGAAGGCAAAGAAGATTGTCGAGAGGGACGCGGCGGTTATCTCACCGAGCTTCGGCAGAGCATACCCCCTTGTAGTCGAGAGCGCGGAGGGAAACATCGTCAAGGACGTTGACGGCAACGAGTACATCGACATGAACGCGGGACTCGCCGTATGCAGCGTTGGACACGGCCACCCCAAAATCAAAAAAGCCATCAAAGATCAGGTGGACAAGTTCATCCACTACAGCTACACCGACTTCTTCTATGACGATTATATTGAGCTGGGTGAAGAGCTGAGCAAGGTCCTCCCCATCGAGGGTCCAAAGAAGGTTTTCTATGGCAACAGCGGCGCCGAGGCCGTCGAGGCAGCTATGAAGGTAGCCCGCTGGCACACAGGGAGGCAAGGATACATTGCTTACATCGGAAGCTTCCACGGCAGAACAATGGGCGCAGTCAGTCTTACCGCATCCAAGCCTTACCAGAGGCGCAAGTTCAGTCCACTCATCCCGGGCGTCGAGCATGTCCTGTTCCCGTACTGTTACAGATGCCCGTTCAACCTGGACTGTGACAGCTGCGATATGGCATGCGTAGACTATATCGACGAGTACATGTTCCACAAGTATGTGGTCCCCGAGGAGGTTGCCATGCTCATCGCCGAGCCAATCCAAGGCGAGGGAGGGTACGTTGTGCCACCGGACGCGTATTTCCCTAAGCTGAAGAAACTCCTAGACGAACACGGAATCCTTTTCGCGGTGGACGAGATCCAGTCAGGAGTAGGCAGGACAGGTAAATGGTTCGCCATCGAGCACTGGGGAGTAGAGCCTGATATCGTGTGTATTGCCAAGGGAATAGCCGCGGGCATGCCTTTGGGGGTAATGGCCAGCAAGGCTGAGATCCAGAACTGGACACCCGGTAGCCACGCGTCCACTTTTGGTGGAAACCCAGTGAGCTGCGCCGCCGCGTTAGCAGTCATGGATATAATCAAGACAGAAAAGCTGCTGGAGAACGCTACCACAGAGGGCGCATACATCAAGAAGCGTCTCGAAGAGATGCTTGAGAAGCACCCGATGATCGGTGATGTCCGCGGAAAGGGACTCATGGTCGGCGTCGAGATCGTGAAGGACAAGGACTCTAAGAAAGTCGCGCCCAAGGAGACAGAGGAGATCATGATGGAGTGCTTCAGGAATGGGCTTGCCATCGTCAACTGCGGCGTCAACGTCATCAGGTGGATGCCGCCACTGACCATCACAAGAGACCTGTTGGAGCCTAGTCTAGAGATCTTCGAGAAGGCTCTAAGCAAGGTTGAAGCGGCTGCTTAATACTCATTAACCCTTTTTTATGGTTATTTTCAATTATTTTTTCTAATAGTGATTAAATAAGAAAGGAAAGGGGGTTTACTCTTTCTCTACGATTATTTTTGTGAAGGCGCCGCTGCTTAACTGCATTAACCCGTCGAAAGGCTCCCTGACGTTCATGTACTCTAGACGTATCCATGCACCAGAAGTCAGGTCCATCGCTGTCTCAGCGAGTTCACGCCACAGACTTACCCTCGCCTCACCGGTTCCGTCGTCTATCCTAAAGTTTGTTACCGTGGCGGGGCCTCTGACTGTGTCCAAGTCCCTTTGAATGGGGTCGTCCTGCAGCTGTCCTCTGACGGTAATGTTTCTCTGGTCCTCTCTGAGGTCGATGATGTTTGTGATCTTCCTCTCTATCTCGGGGAGCTCCACCTCAAGGTCATCTGGGTTGATGTGAACTCTTCCATGGCGTCCAGCGTTCAGGTCCAATCCACCGAACCCTGCTCTCGTGTATCCGTTCTCGACTACTATAACGGTGCCTTCATCCATCTTCTCAGCGAGATCCACATCGTCATCCCAGAGGCTAAGCCTGACGGTGCCGGTGTCATCCTCTAGCAGTACTGAGATCACTCTGCCCTCGGTGCCGTCTCTTCTGACGAACTCTCGTTGTTCACCTACCTGAGTGGCTATGGCTGCGACATTGACGCTACCTACTCCTTCTTTGAGGTCACCTATCTTGGTCCAGAAGGGCACCGCCTCCTTGGGTTTGACGCCCACCTCCAATACCTGTATCTCGGTGTCCCAGCCTATGTGGACCTCGGGGCTGCCTTGGTTGCCTGTGCGGGCGTTCCCTGAGATAACACGTATTTTTGAACTTTTCTCCGTCTCACCGTACTGCTCTACCTTATCGTCCCACAGGACCAAGTTAATACGTGCTCCGCCTTCCTCAAGAACAAGTCTGCTGACTTTACCCTCTGAGCCGTCCTGCCTGCTGAAGGTGTTGACTGGGAAGCTGTCCATTACCACTCCTTGAAGGTGCACAGTGCCCTCGCTGTACACATCCGCTGGGGTGCCGAAGAAGGAGTCCAGATCTGGGAAGTCTTCTTCAATGGCGTCCATGGGTTCCATGAATATCTGGCCCCTGTTCCCCATGTTGACCTCCACGTTGCCTCTGCGCTCCCTGCTGTACCCGTGAAGAATGCGCACGATCTTACCTGGGTCTAGTTTAGCTGCCTCTACGTGGTCGGCTTTATCGTCCCAGAAGACCACTGTCACGGTTCCCGTCTTGTCTCCTATGATCATACGCAGTACCTTGCCCTTGCGCTGGTTATCACGGTCGAAAGTCCTGCTGGGGAACACGTGTATTACTCGACCCGAGAGACTGACGTCGCTGAGGCCCGCGGTGAGATCACCTATCTTGAGTTTTGCCTCAATCTTCTCGCAAGCACCGTTGATGCCTAGGTTACTGGACACCAAGTGAGCGGCGGCCTCCTCGGTAAGAAGCCCGGCTGCCTTGGCTCGTTCCTCCTCGATGAGCTTCTGGACTGCCTCCTTGGTGAGATTGGGTTTTAAAGCTAAGATGCGTTTGATGATGTCATCTGTGGACATGTTTTCCGTGAGTGTAAGGGATTGACTTGCGTAAAAATTATCCTACTTGCTTTTCTTGGTCTCTGTCATGTACATGTACAGGAACCCCATTGCTAGAACGGTTACAGCTAGAATTGCGATGAGGTTCTTGACCCAGCTGAAGAGCACAGGGATTGTCATCAGCATCCAATGTCCACGGCAGGGTATTTAGGTTTGACTCTAATCAGCCACAGAGTACTTTTTCCAGATATCCATGAGAAGGTTATACGCCTCATCATCCTCCATTATGGTATCGTAATGGTCAAGTGTCTCGGCGAGCCTCTGGGCTAGGACATGGTAACAGAGGGCTACCTCCTGGTCCAGCACCCTGAAGTAAAAGTCGCTGCAGCTGCAGTAACCTGCTCTCGGGTAGATCATGTACTCGGCGTTGTTACCGATGGCTATCCAGATCTCTTTACCGCTGGGCCTGAACAGGTATCGTTTGACACGGTTCTCGGTGATGAGCCTCCACGCCTTGATGAATCTGTCCCCAAAGGTATCTCTGAGCCGCTGCCAGTTGAGCCGGCTTATCTCGTGCTCTGTGCTTAGCTCGCGCAGTATCTGCCCCAGCACTAGGTGCTCACGGAGAGGCGTGGACATCTACAACGATATTCGTGTACTCTGCTTTATTGTTAGGGGCGTCATGTGAACGGTTTAAATTCCGTGACACTGGGTCTTCTCTGTATGATCCAGCTGCTAACACCCCACCCTGTGCTCATGGTTGAGTCAGGGGAACGAGTGATGCTAGCAGCTGACCTGCACCTCGGCATGGAGTACGAACTTGCCAAGCAGGGAATCAACATCCCGTACCAGTGGAACAGAATGCTGGACGAGATGACGGCACGCCTCGAAGAATACAGACCAGACAGGCTCATACTTGTAGGAGACGTGAAGCACGGTGTACCAGCCACCAGCTTCCAAGAGAAACGAGAGATACCTCACTTCTTCAACACGCTTCTAGAGGCCGTGGAGCATATCGACGTTACCCGTGGCAATCATGACGCCAACATACAGAACTATCTTCCCGAGGAGGTGACGCTCCACACGAGCAAAGGAGTCATTATAGGAGACGGCTTCACTGCCGCTGTTCTTCATGGTCATGCGTGGCCGCCACCTGAGATGATGAGCGTGGACGCCGTGATTATGGCCCATAACCACCCCACTGTGATGCTGAACACGCCCCTCGGCATCAGGATGAGTCAAAGGGCATGGATAAGGGGCAAATGTGAACCCGAGGCCCTGTGTAAAGCGTTCCTAGCACAGGAAAACGTCAAGGTGGAGGAAGACGCCTTGAAAGAATTCAGGGACCACTTTATGGTGACCCCGGGGAACCCTGAGATAATCATTATGCCCATGTTCAACGACATGCTGGGGGGTCTCCCAGTTAACCAAGAGGCACCTAAGAGCTTGCTGGGTCCACTGTTCAGGACAGAGGCCGTGAATATGGAGGACTTTGACGCATACCTGCTGGATGGCACCTATGTGGGTAAGGTGGGTTTCCTCCGAAAGCGTCTTGAGAGCTATACGTAGGTTTCCGCTACATATTTGATCTTATAGTGGCGGTTGAGTCATTTTTCTATAGCTCTATGGGTGTTACCGAAGAGCTGCCATATATAATGCCATTGGGACCCGGAAGGGTCCTCCTTCCCTTACCAAGACTCAAAACAGAGGTGACACCGATTCACGTATCTTCCAGTGCTGCCTTCGAGGCCTCGCTTCGTGATCTTCTTGAATCTTTCATCGTTCAAAGCCCTCGTTAGCAAGGTCTCCAATGACGCGTCGTTTATGTTCCCAAGTGTCGCGTCTGCTTTGAGGCTCAGAGGGCCACAGCAGGGCATCACGTCGCCGTTAGGCTTCACGCCGATATCCTTTAACGCAGCAGGGCATACTCCGTCGAGCTTACCATGATCGATGTACCAGTTCTCTCGGGGTATCTCTGCGCCTCTACCAACGGGTGTGAACGCGGTTTCAATCACTAGGGCAGAGGGATCACTGATGCGGGGTTCACCTAGAACCTGTATCGATGCGTCCATTAGGAGTTCACTAATGTTTTTTACGGTTATTACGCTGTTCTTCGCCACGGCTATCATGAGAACCATCTTCAAGTCAAGTCTCTTGGCGGCGTTGAAGCAGTTCCTTACATTCATTAACGGGATGTTGTCTTGGTGAAAGTCATCTACGCTGATATTCAGGACGTCAAGCCCCGCTTCAACTAGCGGTGTGAGCTTCGCCTGAGCCGTTTCCTCTGTCTCAGCCCAATGACAGTTGGTCACTGCCTCCTTCAGCAGTCCTCTATCCGCTGCGTAACCAATCAGTTCCTTCATCTCATGATAAACAAGGAAAGGCTCTCCCCCCGTAAAGCTAACCCATTCAGCGCCGAGACCTGTAGCTTCATCTATAACCTGTTTAGCGGTTTCCAGCGTCATGGTCCCTGTTCTCTCTGGGCCGCAGCTGAACCAGCAGTGGTTGCAGGAGACGGTACATCGCTCTGTGAGGAGCAATCCTACTCGGAAAAGGGGATAAAAAGAAGTCATTTTGAGAATAGGGTTTATTTCAGCTTCGCGAGGGTCGTTTCGATGAGCTTGTTGGCCTGGTAGAAGCCTTCCTCGACGATGTTCCTCTGCCTCTGTAGCTTGTTTTGGAGGAGCTTGAACTCGTGGCTCTGATGCAGCGTCATATTAGCCAAGTCTATGATGCCTGCGATCCTCGGGAACGGTAAAGCCCCAAAGGTCTCCATGGTCATCTGCTCGCTAGGCCCAGCGTTGCTGTGAGCCACAGGGTTCACGTGCCTGCTTATCCACATTAGTGCTTCGTTGAGTTCCTTGATCTCATCCTCGTTCAGACTCTTCGCCTTCCTCTTTATTGCTTCTTCCAGCTCAGCGCTGAGTTTCTTGAAATCCATGGCTCGCTCGATTACCGGGTACAAATTAAAGTATGCTCGGACCTTGTTGGCCTTCTCCTGCATCTCCACAAGGATGCTGAGGAGCTTCTCAGCGTAGCCAGTGAAGTTGTAAGGCAATACGGGGCAGTTAGTCATCCTGAGGATGAACCCCAGCTCAGCTTTGACGTCCATCTCCAACACGTCAACGTCGCCGTGGTCCATAGTCGCGTATGGTGTATGCCACCACCAGCCTCCACCAGAGTAATTCACGTGGGGGTCATAGAGCTCCGGCGGCCTGCTTGTAGTGATACTCACGTGGGGCATGCCTGTGCCCCAGAAGCTACCATCGCCTGCTCTTGTTGCCCAGCGGAGGTTATCCACCTTGTGCCCTTGCACAGACTCGATGGTATCCTGAGCGGCGTCCATGACTTCTGTGATCTGGACGGCTCTAAACTTGGATGCTCCCTCAGCACCGGGGCTGTCAATGTTGTAGCTAGCGGTGCAGTTGTGTCTTAGTTCATTCCACATTGCGTCGTTGTACCAGGTAGAGCCCGCGTAGCGGCCTATCTCGTGGCCAGCCCAGATGGCGATCCGGATGCTGCGCCTTAGCTTATCTTTATGGTTGTTGATGAGTCTCGCTAGCTCCATCACGGCCACATTGCCACTGAGATTATCCACGACACCGGGGCTGAATGGGGGTGTATCCACGTGGGCATTCACTAGAATGAATTTTTCAGGCTCCACAGTGCCTCTGATCTCTGTCTCAAGGAGAGGCAGAGTCTTCCAGCCAGTATCCATGATGGACACGATATGGGCTTTGACCTCGCCCTGCTTCACCAGCTTTTTGAGGGCTTGACCGTCCTTGTTGCTGATGTGAAGAATAGCGGGTATCGTGTGTATCTTGTCTATGTTGTCTGGTGTGGGGCTTCCTGATACGCTGAAGTCTGCCCGCTGGTGTACCACCGTGGGCATGTAGTCGTCTTGCTCGATGACTACCAGTGCCTTGAGGCCCATTTTCTGGAGTCTCAGCAGGAAGTCGGCTCTGAGTCCCATCCAGTCGCCGCTTGTCCTCTGTTCACATAGCACGATCTTGTCTCTACACTCGGCGTAGCCTATCTCGTCGGGCGGGATGTATATCATCTCGGCCTCGAAACCCTCCGGAGTGGTGGTACCTACTTGCCGGTAGGGTGTGCACTGAACCTCCAAGTCGATGGGACTTATGATCTTCAAGCTGCTGAACTTGGGATCGCTGATATACGCCTCGAAGCGGTGGACCTTGGTCTCAAGGCCGTACTCCTCGAACTTCTGTTTCATGAACTGGACGGCCTGTTCCTCCTCCTGACTCCCGGAGTGCATGGGAGCAAACTCCATCATGGCCTCCCAGTTGGCCTGCATCAAGTCCTTGTTGATGCCTTTCTCCAGTTTCTTGATGAGTTTCTTAGTCTCATCAGTGAGTATAATCATGATAATTCAAGTTGATACACGTGGAGAGAGGTATAACACTTGCCAGAAACAGAAATAACTGGATTCGTGTTTTGTCAGCGGCTGTAATCAACCTCTCTAGCTATGAGGGTCTTCATGACCTTTAGTCCTTAATCATCGATAACCATGAAGAAGCCTAATGGAATTATGATTCAGTTTGTTGAATGAACTTCATAGCATTGTGCCTGCGCTGTTAGAGGATAACTGTATGAGGAATTAGATCTATGTCAAATGCGACATTTTGGTTTTGAGATATAACAAATGTGTCGCAATTGTTATAGATTCATGGGCATTATAATTAATCCTTAGAGACTAGATGAATCCATGCAGAGATTGCTTGAAAATATATGGAGACAGCTTGTGCTCCGAACTTGGACACTGTGTTTTTGAGGGAACAAACGAAAAGCCCCAAGCCCCGAAAGAAGAGGAAGAGATTGCAGCGCCAGTAAAGTTTGGGGATAAACCCAAGAAAATCCTAGTCCATTAACTCCTTTTTTCTTATATATTTGTGGTGGGACCGCCCGGATTCGAACCGGGGATCACGCGGACCCGAACCGCGTATCGTACCAAGCTTGACCACGGTCCCAATGCGTAATCCCCGGAGGCTTCAGACTTAAAAAAGATTCTGAAAAATCTACTCCTGCCTATACTTACGTAACAGATAGGTGCCGATGACTGCCCAGTATCCCACGTATACTATGATGCGAAGCCACTCGGGATTCCCGTCGTAGCCCATGAGGGCCTTGAACACGGAGCCCACGATTCCATTCTCGTGGAGAAGTGGATATGATCCATCTGGGTTCAATGGTGGATTGATGTCGTATGGTTTCTCGGATAGGACCCCTAGGTCCATGCCTGAGTTTTCACCTGCCTCGATGAGCTCATGGACACCATAGCCTGCTAGGCCAGCGCCGAAGACCACAAGGAGTATGCTTGTGACCTTGAAGAACTTGCTTATCTCAAGGTTCACAGTGCCTCTCATGAGTAGTATTGAGAGTATCAATACCACCGAGGCTCCCAGTATTATGCCTACTATGGTTCCTGCGCTATCCTGTAGGAAGGTAGCTGAGAGGAAGAGGACGGTCTCCAGTCCCTCCCTGAACACGGCGACGAACGCCAGTGACGCTATCCCGTATAGTTCACCCTGAGTGACGGAGTACTCGATCTTGCCTTCGAGGTTTCCCTTGATCTCTTTGCTGTGCTCTGTCATCCATAGTATCATTGATGTTAGCACCGCTACCGCGGTGAGTGAGGCTACTCCTTCAAATATCTCAGCTGTGACCTTGTCCATTCCACCGTATAACGTCTGTACTGCTATGCCTATCACTATGCTAACTACCAGCGCCATGAATGTTCCAGCGTACGCGTACTTGGTCAGTTGTTTCTTTCCTATTTTGTTGAGGTATGTGACCATGATGGTCACGAGGAGGGCTGCTTCTAGTGCTTCTCTGAATGTTATGATGAAGCTTGGTAGTATTGTTTCGTACATCCAACCACCTTATTTTTTGGCTAACCTCAAGTTCAAGGCCACGAAGTTTAGGTCAGCCTAACTTTTAAATGTGATTGTTTTCATGTAAAAGAAGGTTAAGCCTCGATAACTGCATCCTTAACAGTCATATTCAGCACAGTTTCAGCTATATCAGCACCATATTCCGCAGTACGGCTGATGCTTTCCACGATAAGCCTCAAAGCAGGCACCTCCTCCGGGGGAGCATACTTGATGAGCAAGTGAAGCACTTCAACCTCCATCTTACGAATCTCGAAAGCCTTGTCCAGAACTTTGTCAGCCTCTGAGTAGTCCTCGTCGAAAACCGCCTCCATGGCCTCCTCAAAAACCTCTAACGCGAAGTTACTCAGCTTCTCAAGCTCATCCACAACACCCTTCTCGACGACGCTCAGGGTCAGGGCAAGCCTATTTTGGGCGATATTCACTGCGTGGTCAGCCATACGCTCAACAGACTTGACGATAAGCCGGTATGCGAGACAATCACGTGGAGAGTTTAAGCCCGACTCCTTCAATATGTGAGCATCCATAACCGCCACGTTCAGGAGCCTGATGATGTAAAGGTTAAACCGGTCAACCTCGTCGTCCATAGCCACGATTTCCTTGGCAAGTCGGCTATCCTCTGTGCCGAGAACCGTAATAGCGTCCCTGTGCATTGACGCAGCGATGAGGCTCATACGCCGTAAAGCATCCATGACGGAGAGTTCAGTATAACTGAGCAGTACCTGAAGGGTGAGTTCTTGGGGTAGATCAGATAGGATCTCGGTGCCAACAAGTTTTTTTCGTGTAAAGTCTTTTACAGCGAACCTCTGGCTGCGGTCGATTCGTTCCTTAGGGTTTTTCATTTGGAGTATGTTGAACCCCATGAGGTAGGCTGACACTACTCTACGAACTAGACTATCAGGAGTCTCGTCCTGCCGTGGAGTGAGTATGGCGCGTCTAGTGGCATCTTGTGTCTCCGCGGATTCTGGTTGTACGCAGAGGGTTAGGTCGTCTTCCTGGCTGATTCGTACAACGCTTCCTCGCTGAAGCCCCATCTGCTCAACCCAGTTCTTTGGAAGAGAAATAATGTATGTGGAGCCACCAGTTACCTGAACTTTTCTAAGCTCTTCACCGGGTACTTTTTTTGCCAAAATATTTCAACACTCTAGAGTTCTCTGATGATGAATATAATTATCATGTTTTTTACTGTTTGTCTTTGGTTTTTATATAGAGTATATAGAAGTACCGGCATAGGTTAGTTATTTCAATAACCGACAAGGTATAAGTCAGGTTATATTTGGCCGTTCATGTCTCCATGTGAATTATGTACGATATGATAAAGCTCCACGAGGACTCTGAGCCGATCCTTGAATACATTGAGAACGCAAAGATGAAGACCTCCAAGTTCACCGAGCGATTCAACTCATACAAACTCAGCGAGGAAATCGTTACCAAGCTCAAGTGCCACGCGGATAATGCAAAGATCTTTGTCTTCAGCGCTGAGTGGTGCCCAGACTGTTATAACAATGTTCCAGTGCTGGCTCACATACAGAAAGAGACGGGGCTGGAGGTACGAGTGTTTGGACACCTCATGAGGGACGCCAAGAATAATGCGAGGCGGTGGAGAATTCCCCCAAGCCCAGCCCAAGTCGAGGAGTTCGACGTGGTTAAGATACCAAGCATTTACATCCTGACGAAGGATGGTGAGAAGCTGGGTGAGATCATCGAGAACGCCCCGGAGGGCAAGAACCTTGAGGAAGCCGTGCTGGATGTCCTCGAATCCTAACTACTTTTAATATCTTATTGCCTTCACCAAGTCAGGTGAACGGTATGAGGGCAGGCACCATACTACGTGTTTTCACAGCCAAGGACGGCATAGAGGTTATTCTCCGCACCCCGAGGTAGGGTGACCTTGACGATATGCTGGAGTTCACAAACCGTCTCATCGAGGAGGAAGCCATGATCGGGGGAGACTACTCGGCGGCATCAAGTACCGTGGTGAGTACGTGGGCTGTGTATCTATTTACAAACGAGTCGTGTAGTAACGAATACCTTTTTAAAAACACAAACACAATTCAGTTACGGAGACAGGGATATGAGTGTGTATCACTCGGACTGGACAAGCTCCTCCTGACGGAGGAAACAGATTCTAAGAACAACCCTAGTCCCGACAAAAAACCTATTCCAGCAGTGACGCTGCTTGATAAGGGAGAGAACCAGGCATGACAGACCAAGAAAAACAAGAGATGGTAGTGACGCCCTGGGATGTAAGCGGAAACATCGACTATGATAAACTCATAGAGCAGTTCGGTGTTCAGCGAATGACCCAGAGCATCGTAGACCGTATCGCCAAACACGCCGGATACAAGCACCTACAACTCCGGCGTGGAGTATACCTAAGCCACAGGGATACAGATTGGTGGCTCAGCGAGTACGAGAAAGGAAACAAGGTTGGACTCTACACGGGGCGAGGACCCAGTGGACACGTCCATCTTGGCCACCTGCTGCCCTGGTTCTTCTGCAAGTACCTGCAGGACGCGTTCGACGCCGAGCTCTACTTCCAGATGACTGACGACGAGAAGTTTCTCCAAAGGGACGACTTGACTCTGGAGCAGGCGATCGAGTTCACCTACGATAACGCGTTGGACATCATAGCATGTGGATTCAACCCTGAGAAGACTCACATCTTCAGCGACTCAGACCACATTCAGCACCTATACAAGTTAGGGCTTAAAGTCGCGAAGCGAACCACATTCAGCACCGTACGCGCTGTCTTTGGTTTCAATAACAGCGATAACATTGGCGCGATCTGGCACCCGGCCCTCCAGATGATGGTGTGCTTCCTACAATCTGAGAGGGAGGGCGAGAACATTCCGTGCCTTATCCCGGCGGCCATAGACCAGGACCCGTATTGGAGGATCACGAGGGATATCGCCGAGAAGATGGGGTATTACAAGCCGGCTCAGATACATGCCAAATTCCTCCCAGGCCTAGATGAGGGTGGCAAGATGAGCTCCAGTCAACCGGATTCAGCTATCTTCACGACAGATTCACCGAAGAAGGCAGCACAGAAAGTGATGAGGGCCTTCACTGGGGGACGTGATACAGTCGAGGAACAGAAAAAGCTAGGTGGAAGACCAGATATTTGCAACGTCTACGCTTACTACTACTTCATGTTCGAGGACGACGACCAGAAACTCGTGGACCGTGAAGCCATCTGCAAGTCAGGGGAACTCATGTGCGGTACCTGTAAAAAGCAGCTAGCTGAACGAGTGAAGGCGTTCCTCACTGACTTCCAAGAGAAAAGGGAGAAAGCCAGAAAGGTCCTCGACGACTTCCTACTCAAACCGGTTGTGAAGTAACTTACTCTCTTGGCGCGTTCCGGAGGCGTCTAGCGAGAGTTTCTTCTCGGGTAACTTTTTCTTTCCATGGTGTTCCTGAAAGCTATGAGCTTGGTCAAGAATCTTGAAGACGTGCCTGAGAGCCCACACCCATTTCTCAAGGACGTGGGAATGAAGGTGCTGTACTCAAAGGAAGAGGATAATGCAGATGTGACGTGCTTCATTGTACGGTGCAGCGTAGGCTCAGAGATAGAGATGCATGTACACCCAGAGGAGACCGACATCATCTATGTCCTGAAGGGAAAAGCAAAGATGTGGATTGAGGATCGTGGTGAGTTCACTTTGATGCCCGGCGTGTTCGTGGCGGTCCCCAAAGGGTTGAAGCACCGGACATATGATGTAGAGAAGGAACTCGTCATCTACGACGTGTTCACACCACCCATGTTCTAGTTATTATGCGATCCAGCCGCCACAACGAGGCTTGCACCTGTCATAAAGCTGCTAAGAACGTTCCGTGACTCCAATTATCCCGGATGTTGAAGGGAAAGACGGGTTAAAACCTCCATGTTTAGGAAACATTAAAGGAGCCAGCTACTCAGATCAAATCGATTGAAATGTCAGACGACCTGATGAAAGACTATAACGCGTTGCTCAAGAGAAGCAAAGACCTCGCGATCATCGGTTCAGCGGGCGCCATCCTCCAGTGGGACCTGGAGACAAAGATGCCGCCCGGCGCAGTGGAGTTAAAGAGCCAGCAACTAGCACTCATCCAGAAGATCGGCCACCAGATGCTCACAGACCCCGAGAATGGGAGGCTCCTCGACAGGATCGAGAAAAACCAGGGGTATAGCGGGTTCAGCGAGCTCAAGAAAAGGAATGTTCACCTATCCCGTAAGGCTTATGATGAGAACACCAAGCTCCCCGAGGAACTCGTGGTAGAGATAGCCAAACAGCAGACTATCGGCGTAGCCACGTGGAAGAAAGCCAAGGCAGCCAAGGACTGGAACATGTTCAAGCCTGAACTCGCGAAGATGATAGAGCTTCAGAAGAAGAAGGCGGAGTTACTAATGGATGTAAAGGGAGCGAAGACTCCCTACGACGCGTTGATCGATAACTTCGAGCCGAGGATGACAGCTAACACTATAACGAAGCTCTTCGACGAGATGAAAAAGGGGTTGAAGAAGGTTCTCGACAGGGTTTTATCCGAGGAAAAGCCCGAAATAGGGTTCCTGTCTCGACCGGTCTCAGCCTCCATCCAGGAAAAGATCGGTAAAAGTCTAGCAGATTACGTTCTCTATGACATCAAGTCTGAAAAGGCGATGGGCAGAATTGACACCACTGAGCACCCCTTCACGACAGGTTACTACACAGACGTTAGGATAACGACTCATTACCATGAGGAGCAGTTCGCGTCAAGCATCTTCAGTGTTCTTCACGAGGCAGGTCACGCCCTCTACGAGCTTGGGCTTCCACGGGAATGGATGTATCAACCGGTAGGTACGGCGTCCAGCTACGGTGTCCACGAGTCAATGAGCAGGTTCATCGAGAACTATGTTGGGAAGAGCCCCGAGTTCTGGGAGTACTACCTGCCTGAGCTACAGAAGCTTACAGGCGATACATTCAAGGACGTAACCAAAGAGCAGATGGTGAAAGCTGTAAACTATGTGACGCCCAGCAAGATCAGGATCGAGGCAGACGAGGTCACATATGGATTGCATATAGTCATCAGGTTTGAGATAGAGCGGGATATCTTCGCCGGTAAATTGACGGTGGACGAGCTTCCTGAGGCGTGGAACCAGAAGTATAAGGACTATCTTGGTGTGGACATCGAGAACGACAGTGAGGGTGTCATGCAGGACACTCACTGGGCTATCGGGTACTTTGGGTACTTCCCAAGCTACGCGTTGGGTAACCTCTACGACGGCATATTGGTAGAGAAACTCAGTAAAGACTTACCTGACTGGAATCGCATGATCACCGCAGGCAACTTCAAGGACGTCAAGGACTGGCTCACTGATAACGTGTACAAGTATGGGAACCTCTACGACCCTGAGGACTTGGCGAAACATGTGACAGGGAAGCCGCTGCAAGTCAAGCCCTTCATAGACTACCTTGACGCCAAGTTCAAAGCCATCTACAGTCTCTAATCCCTCTTTTCACCAGATTCTTATTTCTCCATTACATCATCCACCCTGAAACCCATTGAGCCTCCCTGAAGAGTTCCGCGCCGGCTACGTGAAGCAGAAATACGGACTAGTCGGGGAACACAGCGCGGTGAAGACGTGTCACTGGCAGCGAAGAAGCTTGACCTCGGGAGGCGAGGAGAACTGCTACAAGCACAGGTTCTACGGGATACCCACCCACAGGTGCCTCCAGATGACCCCAAGCCTCGGTCACTGCACACAAAGCTGTGTTTTCTGCTGGAGAGCCACACCTGAGACCCTCGGCGTCTCATGGGAGCAGACAAGACCGATACAGAGACCCGAGGACCCTGAAGCCATCATCATGGGATGCCTTGAAGCCCACAAGAAACACATGACAGGATTCGGAGGCAACCCAAATGTGAAGAAAGAGATGTGGCGGGAGGCAAACGACCCAATCCACGCCGCGATAAGCCTTGAAGGAGAGCCCACACTGTACCCTCGGCTAGGTGACTTGGTGGAGGGCTTCAAGGATCACGGCTTCAAGTCGGTTTTCATCGTCACCAACGGAACCGCGCCGGAGGTGCTGAGGAATCTGAGCCATGAGCCAACTCAACTCTACGTGAGCCTATGCGCCCCAGACGAGGAAACTTACGTTAAGACCTGTAGACCAAACATTCCCAACGCATGGGGCAAGGTGCTTGAGACACTTGAACTCCTAGAGAGCTTCAGCTGTCCCACGGTCCTAAGGCACACGTTGATCCCGAAGCTTAACATGAGTAACCCAGAGGGCTACGCGAAGCTAGGTGAACTAAGCAACGCTACATACATGGAGCCCAAGGCTGCCATGAGTGTGGGCGCCGCCCGTGAACGTTTCGGGTACCGAGATATGGCGTGGTTTGAGGAGATACAGAAATTCGCTGAGGAGATCGCCGCCGCGTCAAGCTACAATGTGCTTGATGAGCACGGGTTCAGCAACATCGTTCTTCTGAGTAGGCTGGCTAAGCCCATCAAGCTTTACTGATAACTATTAAAAGCCACCAATCTGGATAGGGTTCAATATGATAGACAAAATCGGCGTCAAGACCACTATCCCAGAGCTTGTTGCATACAAGAAACTGAAGCCGGGAGAGAACGAGATAGTGGAGTGCGCCAAGCTCAGCAGGGTCCTCCACGATAAAGGTCTCAAGCATATGGACCCCAACATGGTGCTGTACAGCGACCCAAGTGACAAAGAAGGGTGCAGTAAAGAAGTGCTCATTCCAGTGGACAAGAAAGTCGATGGCGTTGACACCAAGATAATGCCCGAGATGAAGGTTGTGTTCCTTGTGTACATAGGCGCCAATAAACCCGTAGAGTACTATTATGACACCCTCTACAAGTACATCGAAGAAAATGGACTGAAGATGGCCAACGAGGCTTGCAGCATCGAGGCAGTGTTCCAACCGGATGAATTCACGTTAAGCTATGGCAGCTTCATAGATGAAGACACTCCTGAGCACTGGCGTAACGAGATTATGATCCAGATCGATGGGTAAACCCTTTTAACTTCCAATAGTATTCATTTTTCTCGCTGCGTTCGTGGTATAGTGGTAGAATTTTGGCCTTCCAAGCCAACGACCCGGGTTCGAGTCCCGGCGGACGCACCAATCTCCAACGAAAACGTTTCAAGTTAACTAGATATAGTGTTTTGTTATGAAGCAGCGAAGACTCATCATGGCGGTGGTCGTGGTCATCGTGATCACTGCATCCGTATACTTCCTGTTTTTTGCTGGTAAACATAGCGATGAGGACGCTGTCACGCTTACCGTGACCTCTGAGTCGTTCAACGACTTGGAGGCTATACCAGTCCGCCACACCCGAGACGGGATAAACGTCAACCCCCAGATCATATGGACAGGGGTCCCAGAGGAGGCCAGATCTATAGCTATCACCTGTGTTGACCCAGACGCGTCTGGAGGCTCATTCACCCATTGGATTATATTCAATATACCAAGCGAGCTGGCGGAGATCGAGGAAAACATCCCAAAGTTCCCAATCTTGGAGAACATGGTGATGAACGGTGTAAACGACTTCTCAACTAACGGCTATGATGGGCCATCGCCTCCCTCGGGGGCTGCTCACAGGTACGTTTTCACCGTGTATGCGCTGGATCAGTATCTTGACTTGGGGCCGGGGGCTCAAAGGACTGATCTCTTGGCCGCCATAACGGGTCACATCCTAGCGAAGGGCACTCTCACGGGCACATACCAAAGATAGTTAGTCCACTCAGGGCATTTATACTAGGTGAGAGTTGTATCTTGGAGGTTGCTTTGATCAAGGCTGTCACATTCGACCTCTGGGACACACTGGTTCATAACAGGAACTATGGAGAGTTCAGGCTCCCAGCCCTAAAAAGAATCCTCGAACAGGAAGGTTACAGTCTTAACGTGGTCGAGATCAGCGCCGCGTATCTAAGCGGTTTCAGGTATAGCAGCCAGGTTATCCAATCAGAGAACCACAGACACGTCATGACACATGAGATCGTTGACAAAGTACTAAGCACACTTGGACTTGAAGACTTCAGTGCCAGAGACGCTCTTGTGAAAATGTATGAGGAGGCTGTTCTCTGTGACCCTCCGGGGCTAAAAGAAGGCGTCTTTGAGGCATTGGATTACGCTAAAGCAAACTTTAAGGTTGGGTTGGTGAGCGTGACGGGTGTGAGCCCGGGTAGGATCATAAGAGGCATCCTCAACGACCATGGGATACTACATTACTTCGATGCATTGGCGTTCAGCGACGAGGTGAACTGGGTCAAACCCAACGTAAAATTGTTCAACGCCGCGTTGGAGGGCTTGGAAGTTGAGCCCCAGGAGACAGTCCATGTAGGAGACAGCTTCAAGGGGGACATCATAGGCGCCAAAGATGCAGGAATGAGAACGATATGGGTCAAGACAAAGGAGTATGAGATACCTGAGGATTACAAACCAGACGTGGTCATCACTTCTCTTCTCGAGTTTCCCGAGGCCCTAAAATCCTTGGTATGAAGCCGTTAACCTGTCTCATATATTCCAGATATTCTTCGCCGAACTGTTCAACGAGGATGGACTCCTCGTGTATGGAGACCAGATAGTAGCCGGGGATGGCTATCCAAGAGACCATTGTGATTACATTTCCCCAGATCAAGGTCAGTGCTATTATCATGAGCATATATCCCAAATAGGACGGGTGTCTCACCAAGCTATACGGGGCATCCCTGATGAGTTTATGATCCATTGACATAGCCCACGATACAGCGTAGCTTCCCCTAACTTGGACACTCCAAGCGTGAAGAAGGGCACCAACAGCGTACGTGATGGCGCCGATTAACTGAAGCCCAGATGATGGCGTGAACAAGTTGCCAATTACCAAGGTATTGTATCCAATTAAGTCGAGGAATGAGTAACTGAGGGACTCGGCGAACATTAGTAATGTTCCAACAAGGGCTAAAAGGAAGGCGGGGCTTATGGATCTCTCCTCCGAGCCCCGTATCATACCAGTTTTCTTGTGCTTGAGCACATTGAGGAGGCTTACTCCCCAAAAAACGATGAGAGAAAAAAGAATAACTATGGAGGATATCAAGAGCTAATCCACATAGACAGTGATTCTAGCTGGGTCGCGTGTGAAGCCCCATCCCTCCGAGTTGAGTTCATCCATGGAGGCCCGGAGCCAGTACCCAAACTCTTTCTCCGCTGTGTTATCAGGGTCCAGTGTTGAAATACCATATCCCTTCTCCTCACAGACTCGACACAGAATATTCTTTGAGGCCCAATAGTCGATAGCCACAGGGTCTGTGGAAGCCGCGACGATATCGGTCTCGGTTGCGTTAGTGTACGGTGTCTTGGGGCCATCTTTTGGTATGGCGTTGATATGGATGGCGTCTATGATGTTCAGCGTTGGTACCCTAGTCTGGGCCATCAGGGTGCCCATTCCCCCTTTGTCAACGGTATGGTGAGCCCTATAACCGAGTCCGGCAGTGAGCTTGTCGCTTGGTACACCCATGTAATTCTTGATGGCCCCTGTTACACCGAAGATCATATGGGTCTTGAGCACAGGGACGTTGATTACCTTGAGCTTGTCTACGTCGTAGTCATCGATCTCGGGCCTGTATATGCCCCACTTTAAGCTGACCTGAGAGCCGTATTTAGTAGTGAACTTGGGGTACGAGACTATTGTCCCTGTGGTGCTGATCACCATCGTTTTAACAACGTACCCGTCCTCAGCGTCACCTTCAGCGAACTCTTGCACCACGTTGCTGGTTATCTCGTCCCAGAGATAGGTGGATACCTTAGTGTGAGCCGCGTACATGTCCACCACGTCTTGGATGGATTGCCCTTTGTTCACTGCGTTGTTTAGGGGCCAGTCTAAGCTTCCACCTCTCCCGGCGCCCCCGTACTGTGCCTGACCGTTATCAGCGACAATTATCTCGCCCTTCCATCCGTCAGGATGATCCAAGATGACTCTGATGATGCTACTGACAAGGTCTGTGTTTGTGCCTCCCCTCTCACCCCACTGACTGTTCACCTTGATGAGTACCACATCGTTGCTGGCGATGAAGCCATCAGATCCTTGGGCCACATTTTCCTTACTGGACTTGTAAAATGGCTGCCCGTTATCGCCCATCAAGTCGATGAGCCTATCGACCCCGTTATCGGCTCCGTTGGTGCCAGTCACAACAAATATCTCGGATGCGTCATCGACGGCTGCCTTAATTGGTTTAATTTTGAGGTTCACCGGTATCAAATCCTGTATAGATTCATCACTGTAGCCGAGGTAAATATACCCCATGGACACTTTCTAATCTTGGATGCTCTGAATGCCCTCGGTAATCATCAATTAGAGTCCTCAAGATTTCATGCAGCCTACGGCTCCAACGATCTCAGCGAGTTCATGTGCTCCTCCGATAACTCTCGAATGAGGTTCTTTCCTGTTGACTCTTCTTCGGAGGACATCTGCATGTCTTCAGAGTGCGTGAGATAAAGTTTTCCGGGTGCACAGAGATTACTTTAAAACATCCCGTAAGGTAGTGTCGAGGGATACAGATGGACTCCAAGGTAGGCATCCCGGTCATAGACGCCCACAGCCACTACTTCAACGCTGACACATTACGGAACTGGCTGTCCCGTGGCCGCACCATGGAAAGCTTCGCCAAAAGAACTAGCTCAAGGACGGATATGACCAGCATCGAGCTCCCTGACGAAAACTTTGACACTGCCCAGAGATGGGTGGACGAGCTGGACAAGTACGGGATAGAGACCATGGGCGTTATGGTCGGCGTAGAAGCCTACGACGAGTTCCTGGAAACTATGAAGCGTTTCCCCGACAGGTTCATCGGGTACGCCAACATCAACCCTGCCGAGCCTGACGCAACTGACAAGGTGAAAAAAGCACACAAGGACGGTTTCAAAGGCATCAAGTTGTATCCAAGCTCATGGAAAGGGATGAAAGCCTACGACGAGATCGTGTATCCGGTCTACGAGGCCTGCAAGGAGAAAGATATGCTTGTTTTTCTGCACTTCGGGATCACCATCGGTGGACAGGCGGACCTCCGTAACGGTAACCCAATTGACATTCAGGTACCTAGCCGTGACTTCCCTGGCCTCAAATTCATTATAGCTCACTTCGGCGCCGGATGGTTCAGGGAGGTATTGATGATGCAGTACCAGGCCGATAATGTGTACATGGACAGCAGCGGAAGCAACAGCTGGATGAAGTACCTGCCATACGACATCGACCTGAAGCAGGTATTCAAGAAGGCCCTAACAACAGGTGGCAGCCACAAGGTGCTCTTCGGCACCGACAGCACCTTCTTCCCGAGGGGATGGAGAATCAACGTGCTGGAAGCCCAGTATAGAGCATGTAAGGAGCTGGAGGCCGACGGAGTCATCACCTCAGAGGACATCCATAACGTGTTCTACGGTAACATCCAGAGAATGACAGGATACAAGCCCCCCGTATAGCATCCAGTAGAAAGAGTATTCTAGTCTACATGATACCATAGTTAGGTTCACATGAAT
>JAOZHP010000004.1 GCA_026014815.1 Candidatus Bathyarchaeota archaeon | reverse complement strand
ATCGCTGTGACTTGTGCCCCATGTTCTAGGAGCCACATTGTTAGGCTTCCGCTGCCGCAGCCCGCGTCGAGCACCTGTTTGTCCCATACATCTGGTAAGAGGCTGATTGTGGTGGGGCGCTCAAGGTACGCGTTATGGGGTTTGGTGTCCACCATCTCAGCGTAAGACGCGGCTAACTTTTCGTAGGCGTCATACGCCATGAATCTATCTTTCTTTTTCATCGCATTCCGCTTGCCCATTTGATCATATTCCGCCAGAGGACTCCGTAGCCCTCCCACTCAGCGAACTCGGCTGGGCACCAGTGGGGACCAATATCCGTGGTGATAGCGACACAGCGACCCTTACCATATGAACCAGCGACTACCAGAGCGTCTTCACCGACTCTCGCCACTACATCTGCATCTGGTTTAGCGGTGACGAGGTTGTAGCCGAGGAGATGCGGCCATGTCTCAGGCAGACCTTCAACTATAGGATGATCCATTACTTTCTTCGGTTCTACTCCTTCTGGGCGCTCACACCTGTCATCAGTCGCCATCATCAGTACTGGTAGGGCTTCCGCGACAGGAGTTCTCTGGTACATGGCGGCGCCGTTGATGCCTTGGAAGCTCATGTAGCCTCCTGCCATAATGAGGCCGCCCCCTTTCTCCACGTACTCCTTTATCGTGTTAAGACGGTTAGGCGTCCGCTCGCCGTGAAGCCATGTTTTTGGGTGAAGAAGGAAGCTGTCGGCGCCTATATCGCTGAGTATGATGCAGTCGTATTGAGTCAGTTCACCTGAGTCGAACGGGAAATCGTTGGCTGCCTCATGAGCCGGCATATGATTCACTTCGACTCCGTGTCTATCCATCGCTTCATTGAACCACTTCAACCCGGTCTCGTAGGTCCCGCTCACGAAATGATTGAATCCCTTGTAATGCGTGGATACGCTTACCCAGCTCTCACCCACCAGTAATACCTTAGTCATTGTACCTGTCTCTGTTCTGGAAAATAAAAGACCTCAGTTTCAATGAGTTGATGATAAAAATGAATATGATTATTCGATTGTAACATGCCACCGTTACTGGTGAACATGTAGCTTCTATGGGTTAACCTGTCACTAAGCCAAATCAGTAAAGGTTATCTCATTGAGCTTGCTTCAAGTTGGTGGTGAGCTGGGGGGCGGCCGTCGGGCGTAAGTCTGAGGAAACTCCATCCACCACGCAGGGCTGCGACGCCGTGAGGCGTATGGGGAGACCCATGGCAACGGACAGAAACGATACCTCCCGTAATGCGCGATGACTCCTTGGAGGACGAGGACGCTACGGGCCCGGGTGAGACGACTGACCCGCAGGGTGCAAGGGCAAATAGGCGCCGATACCCTCCTGCAGGGGGCGCGGGTAGCCCGCATAGCTAAATGCCGCCGAAGAACAGAAGATGGGTTACACCCAGCACACCAACCATGATTTTAATGACATACACGAGTCTCTAACTGTAGATGGATTCATGTGAAGCTTCGAAAAATGATTATACTCATCGGCATTCTATTGGGGGCACTCTTAGTTTCATCGGTGGAGGCTTCCAATGTCCCTTATCTGGAGGAGTGGGGAATTTACTCACTGAACCCAAACACAGGTCATACCCGTCTCATCTACACCAGCCCAACCGAGATAACAACCCTAAGGCTCAACGACGAAGGTGACACCTTCACTTTCTACATGAAGACCGGAGGAAATGAGTACGAGCACACCGAGATATACACTCTCGACGTTGACGGAACCAACCTCAAAAGGTTGACGGAGAACGACCAATGGGACCTATATCCCTCATGGTCCCCCGACGGCTCCGAGATAGCTTATCTTTCCTGGCGGAACACGACCCTGGACATCTGGGTTATGAGCGCAGACGGAGAAAACCAGAGACTCCTCTACGATTCAGGAGGCCACGACGCTGACATTCACTGGATCGGAGACCGCATAGTATTCACACGTGACAGCCAGATATGGGTCATGAACAGCGATGGCACTGACCCCCATCAACTCACCGATCCACCGAACGCAGGTGACTGGGGAAACGCGGTGCTACCGTTCGGCGACTATGATCCAAGGATCAGCCCGGATGGCTCACAGGTAGTCTTCGAGAGGATGGTCGACGACTCATCTTCCCACGGCAACTATGACCTCTACCTCGTCAACATCGATGGAACAGGCGAGACGCGGCTAACCGAAAACGGCTGGACACAGGGGTTAGCCTCATGGTCAAGCGACGGCGAGAGGCTGGTCTACGTGGTCTCAGCGATAGGCTCAGAGGGAAAATATGATCTCTACCAGATCAACAGTGACGGCTCAGGAATGACGGACCTTACCTCTGACATCTTCCCCACTGAGTTCCTGGCTAATTCCCCCCTCTTCTCAGGCGACGACTCAGGTATCTATTTCTGCGGTCAGTGGTGGGACTGGAAGAAACTGGACACCACCGTGACCTGCCTGCTCTCATCAGACGAGATACAACTAGGAGAAACCGTCACCGTGTCAGGGACACTCAACCCGGCTGTCCATGAGGCAGTTATCCAACTTACATTCACAAAACCAGACGGCTCAGTGCTAACCGAGGAGATCACCACTGATGAAGGCGAGTATAATTTTAACTTAGAGACGCAAGAACCGGGAGACTGGTCTGTTGAGGCGTACTGGTCTGGCGATCTCGGTCACTTCGAGTTCAAATGTGAAACCCAGAGCTTCACAGTATTGGAGCTAAGCGAAATAGAAGACCGAGGAATTCCTGGGTTTCCCTTGGTAACAATTTTACTAGGTCTCGCTTTTTTCATGTTCAGAAGACAGAAATAGGTAGAGCCACGGGACGTGGAGTGGTTAACCCCCGACACATCAACCAAGACGCCATCAGTGCTCTGATTCCATGAACTCCATCGATGTGAGAGACCGCAAGACACTCGATGCTTTACTGAACTCCATGTCTTGGGTAACCAAGAACTCGGCCTTCTCCTTGAGCCCTGAGGCGATTATTATCGAGTCTGGCAGCTTCAGCCCCGTCTCCGCTCTAAGTTTTCCAGCTTTGTTGGCGATGGCGACGTCAAGATCAACGATGATATAGTTTTCTGATGATACGAGATGAATCAAGAACTCCTTCCATCCCTTCTCGTCACCCGTCATATAGTATCCTGTGGATAACTCGGCTAATGTCACCGTGGAGACGACTGCGTTCAGTTCTCCCTCGTCGATGAGGTCCAATAACCTACTGGATGAGGCGAAGAACGGCTCCTCCTTGTTTATCACGTTGAGGAACACGTTTGTGTCAAGGACTACTGTCTCTGCCATTCCTGACGCAGCCTTCTCTGATACTCTAGACTCGACTCAGGCCATGGCTTCTGTCTCAGAAGGACCTCGGACAGCTTCATGTCACGTACTTTCCTGAGCACAACGACATCACCATCTATCAAGAAGATAACCTTGTCTCCCTCTGATATTCCGAGGGTGTCCCGAATCTCTTTAGGGATCGTGACCTGCCCTTTGGAGGTAACCGAGCCGACGCTAACCTCGATCATATCTTTTTCACGTCACAACACAGATCATCCTTACTTATATGAATTACTTTCCTTACTTTGTGGTAAGGATACATGGTTTCTATTCTTCCAAAACAAAGTACGACGCCACATTGCACTCTATGTACGCTGAACTCCACCTAACATATCGTCAATAACGGGAGATGAGTTTAAACGACTCACATATATGCAACAGTTCGAAACATGCCTTGGGCGTCATCCTTATTCCCTTCAGTAAACAATCTTAACCAAGTTGGATTCACGTAGACGAGTTCTCCACCCCGCTGTAGTCCTGTTCTTGTTATCACCCATTGTCGGTGAGCTTCTCTCAGGCTCAGCGCCTCCCGCGGAGTTCTTCACAGTCTTCGGCTTCACAGTGATGAGTCTTCTTTACGGCGGCGGTGCCTTGACGGCAAGGGAGTTGAAGGTTCGATGGGGGAAGGGGATGGGGTCACTGCTTCTCTTCGGTGCCGCTTACGGGGTCCTTGAGGAAGGCCTTATGGTGGCGAGCTTCCAGAACCCCAACTGGATGGACGTAGGCGTCCTCGGAGAATTTGGGAGATGGCTGGGTGTGGGCTGTCGAACTCACCGCGTATCACGCAATCGTGAGCGTTACAATCCCCATCATTCTAGTTGAGTTAATGTATCCTGAGATGAGCGCTGAGCCTTGGCTCAACGGAAAATGGTTGAAAATCATTCCAGGACTGCTTCTGGCGGACGTTGTTTTCGGTTTGTTTGCTTTCTCGCAGTTTACAGGGTTCACGCCCCCAGTGCCACAATACTTGTTAATGATGCTGTTCACGGTAGTTTTCATTATACTTGCACGTTCTCTGCCACGTGACTGGGCTCGACGGGGAACAAAGCCAATAATTTCGCCACGAAAAATCATGGGGATCCCCTTCTCTGGGGCTATCGTGTGTGGCTTCATCTTCGGTGTCCTGCCCGACAGCCTGAGTTTTCCTTTTGCACCTGTTTTCGTGATCCTGCTGGGTGTATTCGTCGTTGTTGGTGCTGTACGGTACCTCGTTGGCTTCGACTGGAACACGGCGACGCCCCTGCATAGATATAGTCTGGCTGCTGGCCCCCTCGCGTTGTTCATAATATTTTCAGTATTTCAAGAGTTCGATGGCTCTAGACTGGACAACACCTCTGGTATGGCGTTTGTCGGGTTTGCGTTCTTGGTAGGTCTCCTGCTTCTAGGCAAAAGGCTTAGAAATTATACGATGACTGAGCACAACTTCTCCAGCGAGTGAGATCCAAAGAACCCGTCACCTCAATACCGGTATCTGATAACGGGAAGGGAGGCGTTCTATTCGAGGGAACCCTTGGCGACATAATGAGGTTGGAATACATGAGAACTCGGTCCTACAGATAAAAGGAGTCAACGGCACCCTGATCCTCGACATCTCAAGGGAGGAGTTCATGAGACTCATGAAAAAACATGAAGCAGCATGTTTTTCCCAAATATCCTAATGAGACCAGCGAAGCTTTTTGTTATTCAAACACCATTGAAGAATTATGGTAAGACTATACCTTGACCTAGAGACATACCGACCGAACGTAAAGGACGCGTTCATTGGGGAAAGGATAATCAGCGCAGGTATCATCGTCGATAAGACTGCTTACCATGAACGCAGCCTCAACAGGGACATCGAGCCCATTCTATTCAGCGAGTGGGACGGCTACGACGAGAAGACCATTGTCTCCAAGGTCGAGGAAACCGTGAGAAGTTCACAGACAGAGCACCCATTCACCGTTTTGGTTGGTTTCAACATTCTACGATTCGATATCCCTCTGCTGATAGCCAAGTCTGGTAAGGCATCTCAACGGTTGATCGAGGCTAGTAGCAAGCTTTGGTATGATGCTTTTACGATAGACCTGATGCAGCAAATCCTCGCGGCTAACTGGAATCGTTTCAAAGGGTCTGGGATGAGCAACGTAGTCAGTACCGCCATCAAGCTCGGGATGAATCCGCCTGACTACCCATCATCAGGAGCTCAGATTAAAGGCCTCTACGAGACTGGAAAATTCGATGAAATCGAGACTCATCTCAAGCAAGACCTCAAAATTATCCGATGGCTCGACCTATATGGAGTCAGACACCTGATAGAGCAAGGCGTTAAGGAGCAAAGACCCCTGTTTCAAAAACTCTCTTCTTGAATACCTAACTATATACGAAGTATGCCGTATTCGTCCAAAGTCATCTTAAAATAATCAATAACAAACCCCGAGTTGAGAAAAATTTGAAATCAATATAAAACTCGTGTTAACCTTGGCGATCCTCATACATGGGCTCGGCCACATGCTCGATATCCTCATCATCCCCACGGAGCTAATAAAGACCTCAGACTTCACCTACAAGTCGTGGTTGCTCTCAGATAGACTCAGTCTCAGCGACACGGTTGTTAAAGCCCCAGGATACCTGTGGCTAGTAGCAGTGATAGGATTCAGCGTAGCGACATATGGATACTGGTATAATCTGAACTGGTGGCGGCTCCCAATGAGCCTCGCTACCATCCTGTCAGTAGCCTTATTCATCACCTGGTGGAACGCTTTTCCTGGAAACGTACCTATTCAGGCGAACCTCGGAAACGTTGTAGCCCTTGCCATGTTGCTTATAGACTTGTAGATACTTGGAGTTACAATCCCTTGGGGAAGAACAGCTTCAACGCGTTTTCCCTGAGTATCCATGAAGCATACTTCTTTGCCTGCTCCATTGAGTAATCCCCCTCATCCACCTTTCTAGACAGTACCCTTGCCACGTTATCACGAGCAATGACCGCGTGTCCATACGCTCCCTCGACGAACAAGTAATCTCCCCCGAATCCAAGTATCTTGTTAACGGGGACTTCATCCAACCACTCATGGAGCTGTGAACGCGACTTGTTTGGGCTAATGATGTGCATCCAGCACATGTCAATGTAGACGTTCTGGAAGTTCTTAGCGAGAGCCCCAAGCTGCCCACAGTACGGCCAGCTACCGTGGAAGATATCGAACTTGGCGTCCCTATACTCCATGAACAAATTCACAAGAAGCTCCGGGTTGGAGTTAGACACTATGTTCTCGTTTCCCTCGTGGAGCCCAGTGTGAATCTGGATGGGGAGTCCTCTCTTCTCAGCTTCCTGAATAGCTACGTGAACCAAGTAATCCTGCATCGGCTGCAAAGCCTCGACGCCCGGCGTCTCAGGCACCATCTTACTGTTCTTTCCCTCAGGGTCTATGAGATATCTAGCAAACATTCTTACCTTGAACATCTTGTTGAAGGCCTCCTCGGCTTCGCTGAACGTCCACTTATCAAAGAAGATGGGTCTTCTGTAGGCGAGAGCTATCTTTATCGCCACAACCTTCCCTGCGAGTTCATCAAATCTTGTTCGTACAAGAGAAACATAGTCACTGAAGTTATGGATGACTTCACCGTGGCTCTTTGCCAGAATCTCAAGCTCGTTCCTGTCCCGTGGAGCCACAAGCTCACCTACCCTAAGAACAGGGGCAAATAACTCACGATCCACAACAGGTGCATCGGTGAGGGAGTCCAGTATCGAGATATCTATCCCGGCTTTTTCCTTCAATACCCACCTGTACAATCCTTCCTTGTTCTTCTCCATCATCCGCTCCGAGAGAATCTTGTATGAATCAGCGTTGATGCCGTCTACGCCGTAAAGGTCTCTTGCAGCTATCTCGATGGCCCGGGAGTATCCTGTGTTCCTGATTTTCTCCCACCAAGGCTCCAGAACCTTCCATCTTTTCTCGATGGGATGAGAAACCTCCTTAATCATGTGCAGGTCTTCTTCCTTCATCCCAGCGGATATCAGGTCGGAAGATGCGTAGTGGAGATAGAACTCTGAGAGCACATCTACATCCCGGTTAACCCTATCCTTTTCCTGTGGAAGATGCTCATGCGTGTCGATTAGTCTGATCTTATCCACGTGAGCCTTCATCTCTTGAATTGATCCAGAAACAGCCATGGGATCAACTATTTTTTTGGACAGTTAAGCGTTCCCAAAAAATGATTAGATGGTGGTCAGTTCCTTGTGGTAGTTGCTGAACGTAACACCACCATGCTTGGTGACCATCACCACGTCCTCGACGCGTGCAGACCACTCACCAAACAGCAATATGCTAGGCTCCACCGTAAAGGTCATGCCTTCCTTAAGCACAGTGTCATCTGGGATATACAGGAAAGGCGGTTCATGCACCGTCTTCCCTATCCCATGGCCAAGCCTGTGCACAAAGTTTTCGCCGTAGCCTGCTCTCTCAATGATGCCTCTCGCCACAAGATCCAGTTGTTCGCACGTTAGTTCTCCGTCCCTCATCTGGTGGATAGCCGCGCCCTGAGCCTCCATCACCACGTCGTGAATCCTTCTCACCGTAGCCGGAGGATCACCCACGTAGACTGTTCGCCCGAAGTCGCTGCAGTAGCCATCATAGAGGCAGCCAAAGTCGAAGCTGATGGTGTCTCCCTCCTCAAGGAGTCGAGGCTCTTTACTTGAGACACCGAGTGCCCATGGATGCTTTGGACTACGGAAACGGACACCTGTGACGAAGCTATTGTACTGGGCTCCGTGTATTTTGAACTGGTAGTCAATCTCCTTGGCCACATCTACCTCACTCAAACCCACCTTGAGGTAATCCACAACCTTCCTGAAGACCTTGTCAGTGACTTCACCGGCCTTCTTCATGACCTCCACCTCGTCGCTGTCCTTGATCAACCGCATTGGCTCAAGTATCTCGTTTGCGTTCGTCAGCTTACTGTAAGGCAGTACCTGCCTGAACAGTATCATGGTGTGAGCCCAAGCCCGCTCCTCAAGGCAAACGCCCTTACCTCTAAGCATGAACGGGGCAAGCACCTGCTTCAAGACCTCTTTAGGTTTCTCACTCTCATCCACGATGCGGACTTGTTCTACCCATGGCTTACCCTCGGCCTGCTTCTCCCAGCCAGTGCTCCCCATCCTTGGAGCAACCAACGTGAAGCCACCTGATGCGCCGATGTAAGCACCCTGCACATAGTCACCATATGTGTTATGATCAGTCATCTCTGGGCCGCTACGGGTTATCCCGGATAGATACTCAAGGTTAGCTCCACGTCTCAGGTACATCATGGCGATCCCACGCTTCTTCATCTCAGCCCGAGCCCTGTCAAGCCTCCCCTCAAAATCCATCATAACGATACAAGTAGTCATCAAGGTTATTAAAACAAAGCATCAACAAGACTTAAACAAAGAGAGAAGTTGTCACCGGTACTGAAGAGATAACCGTCTCTCCTTCCCGGCGTACCCTTTGATCTCAGAGCCGTCAGCGGCTTTCTGCCCCATGAGACCCGCTATCTCAGCGTATCCCTCGCTAAGCATATACTCAGGCTGCATACTGAACCTCGTAGGAGTTGAACCAGTACCCGCTTTCTCTAAACCCTCGGCAACACGACCAATCTTGTCCCGAGGAATAGTGAAGATCATCTCATAGTCCTGAGTCCCAGCGTAACCCCTGTCCCCTCTGCATGGCACCGATGCCTGACACTCGTTCTTCAGCAACGAAGGCACCACCGCATAGACACAGGCGCTGTGCCCCCCCAGAACTGTCTGAATGTCCCTACCATCCTCATACGCTAAACCCAACAAAAGTCGCAGCAGCTGAGCCGAGTCACAGTAGATCACAGCCACGTCGGGCTCAAAACTAGCTGAAATCAAAGGCGCCATAACGACACCCACATACTCCCCAACTGGAAGACATGGAAACTCCCTAGCCCAGTTAGCGCCAGCCTCCAAAGATGCAACCCCAACAGGATAACGCGTCTTTCCCTCATAGAAGAACTCGGGGGGCTCAGCCAAACCGAATCCCATCACAGGCTCAGGGCACCACATGTCCTCAAAAAGCTGAGCCACAGTCTCACCGAACCGTCTGCTCAACGTGAAAGCCTGACAAGTGGAAAGACATCGCCCAAGGTCCCTAACCGGTCTGATAGCTTCCTCAGGCACCTCATCAGCACTCCTCAACATCTTAACCGCGACAGGGTACGTGTTTGGCCTGATCTGTTCCTCTATCCGTTTACCATACTCATTAAACTCGCTCACTAGACCACCAAATAAACAAAGGGGAACATGGATAAGCAATGCTCCACAAATCGATGCCAGAATAGCGGCTAACAGGGGAGGGGGGGGGGTACTCTCAACAAACCAAAATCCAAGCCTTTTACGCGAAAACAAGCCACAGAACAACCCAGACTCGATGTCATTCTACACAAAAACACGGTCCATTCAGCGTAAAAACGCGGTCCACAACACCGAAAAACACATGATTAAACGACGACGACGGACGCACTCCCTCCCCCCCCAAAGCCCACACACATTAATCCTGAATTAGCTTCAAGACAAACAATAAAAACCGCCGAAAAGCTGAGTCCCCATGCCAACACTGGAATGGTCACCAAAACAGCTCCATGACCTAATAACCCTCATGGACTTCCTAGAAATCTACTGCCAAGGCAAACACCCCAACACAACAAAGACAGAATGGACCAACCCAGAACTAAAAGACACCATCCAGCTATGCTCAGAATGCACAACCACCATGAACTACAGCTCAGACCGCCTCAAAAACTGTCCACAGAACCCTAAACCCACATGCAAAAACTGCGAGACCCACTGCTACAACCCAGAACAAAGAAAAAAGATACGAGAAATTATGAGATACAGCGGGATGCAGCTCATCAAAAAAGGCAGAATAGGGTACGCACTCCACTACCTCTAAACCCTACTCAGTTTATCGCCAAGCTCCTCAATTGCCTTGACAGTTGACGCAGAGTCTTCCCACTTCTCGAAAAGATTCTCTCCTTTCCTCAGCCTCTCAAGACCTTCCTCGCTATAAACCCTGTAAAGGGAACCTACTCTACAGGTAAGCCCGTCACCACAACTGAAGCAAGGGGCAATCCTCGACAGAAAACCCACACCACCAACATACTTGGCCCTGTAGGCCGTCATCCTCCTCTTCACAGCCTCAATAGGACCTGTGGGCACACTGAAAGCACCAGACGAAACCACCACGAAGGGCTTCCCCTCTAATGGAAACCTGTTATGTCTCAAAGACCAAAGACGCTCAAGGAACATGGCCATGACGCTATTCATACTGCTGAAAAAAGACGGTGTACCCAAAACGATAGCCTCTGCCTCGATAATCTTATGGTAAAGAGGCATAAGGTCATCCTCAAGCTTACATAGATTATCCGAAGCACACAGATGAGCGCAGCCCAGACATGGACCATACTCCAAGTCATGTAGATTCGTGAAAATTGTATCCCTCTTACTCATCTCTAGCAAAGCGTTAACCATCCTGTCAACGTTCCCGCCCCTGAAAGGACTACTACTGAAACCAATGATCGTCATGACGCGCCAAAATCTAATCATTAATTGATAAATTTAAGATTGACCTGAACATAGATCTGTGACTTACATATTATAGTAGGTCGAGGCAGTGAATTCCTATTCCAATTAGACAAGTTTTCATTTTTCTTTTAATAATAACTGTTACTCCTATCTTACAAAGTAATGGACTCAACGTTAATTCAGTTTCTCCGACATCGCATCCCAGTGACAAAACTCAATGAGACCTGTAGTCTCCATCATTACCCCAGTGTATAATGAGAATAAAACACTGAGAAGAAACATCAAAAACATACAACAGGCTCTCACAGAAAATATCAGCTACGAGATAATCATCGTGGACGACAATAGTCCAGACGGCAGCGGGGAAATAGCCGATGAGCTAGCCATGAAAAACCCTAACATCCGAGTCCTACACAGGCAGTCCAAACAAGGACTCGGGACAGCCTATAAGGAAGGCTTCCATCTGTCCACCGGCGATCTAATAGTTTCCATGGACAGCGACCTCAGTCACGATCCCCGTTACATACCTGAAATGATCAAGGCAATAAGTGAAGCCGACATCATCATCGGAAGTAGACTGATAAAAGGAGGACGAATCATCGGCAGAACCTTCACACGAGACGCTCTAAGCATCCTCACAAACAACATCATACGCATTCTAACAGGGATAAACCTCAGAGATTGGACCAGCGGTCTTCGTGTCTACAAGAGAACCGTCTGGGAAGACATCATGCCCAACGTTAACTGCGACAAATGGGACTTCCAGTTCGAAAGCTTATACAAGAGCCTGAAAAAAGGATACACCGTCAGAGAAGTGCCCATAACATTCTATGAGCGAGCTGACGGAGAGAGCAAGTTCAGCATCAGGGAAGGACTTACCTTCCTAGCATCTCTCTTCAAAATAATGTTAGAACTCGAATGAAAATAAAAGAAGGGAATTGGAGAATTGTCCCTATTCTTCTAAAAGATCAATAATGTAAAGCATGGCGTTGGCGATAACCGCGTTCTCCCAGTTCTCAGTCTCTGTCACCATCTGAAGACCGAGCTTGATCGCCTCTACCCCTCTCTCAGGAGGCGACACCGGGTCCACTATTATGTAATTTTGTGCGATGAAGCTGACCTTAGACTGCACAGTCATACCGGGCTCTAGTTCATTGAAGAGCACGTTTTCCCTGTTAAATAAAATAACCCTGCCGTCCTTCATCCTGCTGATTATGCTTTCTCCTTTTCCTTTAAGTACTAATACAGTTAGTTCGTCGCCCAGACTAACTTCTGGACTTGATTCGACGTTATACAATTCAAATCACATTTTTATTATCGGCTCAGTTATTTATTTAATATGGTAAATTCAATAATAACCAGTTCCTTTTTCATTATTTTTAACCTCATTAGAAAGATTCACCCCAAAAACTCAGTTATATCACTAGCGATACGCTTAAATTCGTCTACCCGAATACAACGCCAACTATAATACTGGTGGTATTATTATGTCAAAAATATCAGGAAAAGTACCAAGAGGCTTCACACGGTTCTATGTACTACATCTCCTCACAGAGAAACCCATGACAGGGAAAGAGATCATCGATGAGGTCAACCTGAGAAGTGAGGGTGACTGGACCCCCTCCCCCGGTCTGATCTACCCGCTACTAGGAAGACTCGTTAGAGACGGACTCATCGCGGAGACTGACGGAGGAGGCTTCATAATCACAGGGAAGGGGGAGGAGGACCTGTCCCAGTACTCGAAGCTCCAAGACCAATTGGACCGCCAGTTCCAGCTAGTAAACAAACTAGGCTTATCCATGTACACCGCGGGAAAATTCATCGCAGATGAGGCGATAGACCGCATAAGCGTTGTGAGCTCGTCTCTCTGGGACCGCGCCACAAAGAAGAGCGGTGAAACGCAACGGCGCTTCGAGGAAAAATACGAAGAGTTCCTCATCAGTGAGATGGAGAGGCTGAAACAGAGAAAAACCGAGAAATCACTTGAAAACGTCGAAGCTGCATCCGAGGACACACCCTCAAAGGAAGTCTAATTTTTCCATGATTATCCTTTCACACACAAAAACGTCTCAGCTAGAATTAACAAAAACAAGCTAACTATAGCGTTGCGTCGGGAATCGCGTTTCTATTTAATCTTTTAACGGTAAAAGCATAACGTTTTTATTTCCACAGTGTGGTACGAGTGGTGCGAGCAATCGCGTCCGCCCACAGTCGGCGGCTCCGATCAGACAGAGGCATTTGCCTCAGTATGAAGATTCGGGCTCCAGTGGCGGGAACATGTATGACGACTCGAGCAAAGACAGCGATGTCTTCGAGTCCGAGAAGGGTCGAGCGAAACGCTTCTTCGTTTCAATTCGAATTATCAACTTTGCGGAAAAATATGTATTCATACCGATTGATCCCGTCGGACCCCACTGCTATCGAGGTGGGACTAAGCCATGCTAGTTGTACGACCAGAACTATGTCTGGGAGTGGCACACTGCTCAGTAACACGTAGCTAATCTACCCTTCGGACAAGGACACCCCCGAGAAATTGGGGTTAATCCGTGATAGGTGTGATTTCCTGGAATGGTATCACGCCCAAAAGTATTACGAGCATGTTTGTAATACGCCAAAGGATGAGGCTGCGGCCGATCAGGCAGTTGGTGAGGTAACGGCTCACCAAACCTTTGACCGGTACGGGCCATGAGAGTGGTAGCCCGGAGATGGGCACTGAGACAAGGGCCCAGGCCCTACGGGGCGCAGCAGGCGCGAAACCTCCTCAATGCACTAACGTGCGAAGGGGTTACCTCGAGTGCCACCTGATGAAGGTGGCTTTTTCTTGGTGTAAATAGCCTTGAGAATAAGAGGGGGGCAAGACTGGTGTCAGCCGCCGCGGTAACACCAGCCCCTCGAGTGGTGGGGATGATTATTTGGTCTAAAGCGTCCGTAGCCTGCCGTGTAAGTTTCCCGTTAAATCCAGCGTCTCAAGCGTTGGGCCGCGGGAAATACTGCTCGGCTAGAGAGTGGGAGAGGTCAGCGGTATTCTGGGGGTAGGGGCGAAATCCTTTGATCCCCGGAGGACCACCAGTGGCGAAGGCTGCTGACTAGAACACGTCTGACGGTCAGGGACGAAAGCTGGGGTAGCGAACCGGATTAGATACCCGGGTAGTCCCAGCCGTAAACGATGCATGCTAGGTGTTGGGTTGGCCACGAGCCACCCCAGTGCCGCAGGGAAGCCGATAAGCATGCCACCTGGGGAGTACGGCCGCAAGGCTGAAACTTAAAGGAATTGGCGGGGGAGCACCACCAGGCGTGAAGCCTGCGGTTTAATTGGAGTCAACGCCGGGAACCTTACCGGGAGCGACAGCAGAATGAAGGCCAGGTTGAAGCCCTTGCCAGACAAGCTGAGAGGAGGTGCATGGCCGTCGCCAGTTCGTGCCGTGAGGTGTTCTCTTAAGTGAGATAACGAACGAGACCCGTGCCGCATGTTGCCATCAGAACCTATAGGGTTGCTGAGCACTCTTGCGGGACCGCAGCCGATAAGGCTGAGGAAGGTGCGGGCAACGGCAGGTCAGTATGCCCCGAATCTCCCGGGCCACACGCGGGCTGCAATGGTATGGACAGAGGGCTGCCACCCCGAGAGGGGGAGCCAATCCCTAAACCATACCTCAGTTGGGATCGAGGGTTGCAACCCACCCTCGTGAACATGGAATGCCTAGTAACCGCCAGTCATCATCTGGCGGTGAATACGTCCCTGCTCCTTGCACACACTGCCCGTCGAACCACCCGAATGAGGTTTGGGTGAGGAATGGTCGAAAGTTGGCCGTTTCGAACCTGGGCCTCGTAAGGAGGGTTAAGTCGTAACAAGGTGGCCGTAGGGGAACCTGCGGCCGGATCACCTCCTACGAAAAGACAGTGAAACAAGGAAGGTTCGCTCGACCCTGATCAATATCCAAGATGTGCAACTCCCAAAAGAAATGTTGGGGGTGAAGGGCATAGTCGCTTTGGGTTGGACACCCAACGTCGATGATGAAGCCATGTATAGGCTCCGACTCCAGCTGTGGGAACAGTAAGATTTTGCTGATTACTACGCTGTGTGAAGGATGACTTGGCTTGAGTGCTGATGAAGGGCGTGGCAAGCTGCGATAAGCCTCGGGTAGTTGCATGCAGACTTTGATCCGAGGATGCCCGAATAGGACTTCCAAACGCGTTCTAACGCGTTGCTCCTTTTGGAGCGGGAACCCCCCGAACTGAAACATCTTAGTAGGGGGAGGAAGAGAAAACAATTGTGATTTCCTTATTAGCGGCGAGCGAAAAGGAAACAGCCCAAACTGAACACGTGCAGAGATGCATTGTGGATGTGGTGTATGGGCTCAGATTTTATCCTACTCAATGAAGTAGAAATGCTCTGGAAAGCTCTGCTATAGAGGGTGATAGCCCCGTATACGTAAGTTGAGAGGATTGTTCTGAGTTCCGGAGTAGTGTTGCTTGGGAATGCAGCGCGAATCTGGGAGGCATTAACTTCCAAGGCTAAATACAACTCAAGACCGATAGCGTATTAGTACGGTGACGGAAAGTTGAAAAGACCCCCGGGAGGGGCGTCAAAAGAGCCTGAAATCACACAGTTACAGACGGTTGGGGCCCCAAAGGGTAGAATCAACGGAACGATGATATGGTAACATATCGGTAGGACGTTGTGGACCAGGGTCCCATGTTCCGTTTCGAATCACGGACCGGGGAGTTCATCTATGTGGCGAGACTAAGAGAAATCGTAATCTTAGGGAAACCAAAGTGCGGGCACCGCAAGGGAGCCGCTGGGTCTTAATAGGGCCCGGAGTCACGTGGATGAGACTAGAAACCAAGTGATCTTTTCCTGGGCAAGGTGAAGTCAGGCGAAAGCCTGATGGAGGCCTGCAATAGTATTGATATGCAATTCATTTATCTGACCTGGGAAAAGGGGCAATAGACCAATCTAACTTGGTGATAGCTAGTTCCCTCCGAAGTATGTCGTAGCATAGCCTCAGGGGAGACTGCATGCGGGGTAGAGCACTAATCGGGCGTCACGGAGAGGAAACTCTTCAGCGGCCTTTTAAACTCCGAATACGCATGCGTCGCAGAACCTGGGAGACGGGAGGCACGGGTTAAGCTCGTGCTCCGCGAGGGGGACAACCCAGACTAAGGTTAAGGCCCCTCAATCCTGGCTAAGTGATAAATCAAAGGGCGTCGTAATCCTAAAACAGCGGGGAGGTAGGCTTAGAAGCAGCCAACCTTTAAAGAAATCGTAACAGATCACCCGCCGAGGATTGGGGCCCCGAAGATGGACGGGTCTTAAGCCAGGTGCCGATACCTTAGGAATAATATTTTGGTAGGAGGGCGTCCCGCATGGGTGGAAGCAAGGGTGTGAATTCTTGTGGACCGTGCAGGGATTGCAGATCCCGGTGGTAGTAACAGCTTAGTCGGGTGAGAATCCCGATCGCCGAAAGAGCAAGGGTTTCCCGGCAATGCGTCGTCAGCCGGGAGTTAGCCGATCCTAAGTCCAGCGTTAACATGACTGGTCGAAAGGGAAACTGGTTAATATTCCAGTGCTTCGAAAGTACACGAGGTAACTCAAAGCTCAACAGATGACAGTTTGGGGAAGGCTTTACAGAGTTGTCGCTCTGTTTAACTGCATAACTCTTGGGAGTACCGTAACGGTGAGAACAAGAAGAAATCAGGAATAGTCCGCCGTACGGTGGATAAAGCTGAACCCTGGATTCCATGAAAAGTTTGTTGAGATGGATCTTTCGTAGTCGTACCCAGAACCAACACAGGTGCTCAGGGTGAGTAGCCCAAGGCGTGTCGGGGACAATCTAAGCGAGGGAATTCGGCAAATTAGCCCCGTACCTTTGGTATAAGGGGTGCCTACGGCGTTTACGAAAGTTGGCGCGGTAGGTCGCAGTGACTAGGGGGTTCCGGCTGTTTAATAAAAACATAGGTAACCGCAAGCCCGTAAGGGTGTGTACGGTTATTGAATCCTGTCCAGTGGTGGTATCTGAAACCTGATTTCAACCGGGCTAAGGACCGCTAAACGACGGGAGTAACTCTGACTCTCTCAAGGTAGCCAAATGCCTTGTCGTGTAAGTTACGACGTGCATGAATGGATCCACGAGGACCCCACTGTCCCCGCTTAGACCCCGGTGAACCCACCTGCTGGACGAACAGTCCAGCGACTTCCAGTGGAACAAGAAGACCCCGTGGAGCTTTACTGCAGTCAGTTGCTGAGACGTGGTTGCCTTTGCAGAGCGTATGTGGGAGCCAATGAGTACACCTCTCTGGGGGTGTAGGAGGCGTCAATGGAACACCACACATTTGTGACTACTTCTCTTACCAAGCCCTTGTAGGCTGGGACAACGGCTGATGGGCAGTTTGGCTGGGGCGGCACCCCCTTGAAAAGGAATCGAGGGGGCCCAAAGTCTAGCTCAGGGGGGACAGAAACCCTCCGTAGAGTGTAAAGGCAAAAGCTAGATTGATCGGATACCTAACAATATGGTTTCCGAAGGTGAAAGCCAGGCTTAACGAGCTATCAGGTCCTTATTAATGAGGGTTGGTAGTGTCAGAAAAGTTACCCCGGGGATAACAGGCTTGTCGCGGGCGAGAGTTCGCATCGACCT